>CAYFKU010000001.1:0-4716 GCA_964343955.1 uncultured Rhizobium sp.
GATCTGCGACACCACACCGAAGGATGGCAGGATCATGATGTACACCTCGGGATGGCCGAAGAACCAGAACAGATGCTGGTACAGGATCGGATCGCCGCCGCCGGCCGGATTGAAGAAGGCGGTGCCGAAATGGCGGTCCGTCAGCAGCATGGTGATGGCGCCCGCCAGAACCGGCAGGGACAGCAGCAGCAGGAACACCGTCACCAGCACCGACCACACGAACAGCGGCATCTTGTGCAGCGTCATGCCGGGCGCGCGCATGTTGAAGATCGTGGTGATGAAGTTGATCGCGCCCAGGATCGAGGACGCGCCCGCGACGTGCAGCGAGAAGATGGCAAGATCCATGGCCGGACCGGGCGAGCCGGTGGTCGATAGCGGCGCATAGACCGTCCAGCCGCCGCCCACGCCCATGCCGGCCGAGTCGCCTTCCACGAACATGGAAAGCACCAGCAGCGCAAAGCTGAAGGCATGACCACGAAGAACACCATGATCAGGCCGTGGCCGGTCACGAAGACGTTGAATTCATGCGGCTCCTTGAAGACCTGCAGACCGGGAAACATCAGTTCCGCGCGCATCATCATGGAGAGGAAGCCGCCGATGCAGCCCGCCAGCACTGCGAATATCAGGTACATGGTCCCGATATCCTTGTGGTTCGTCGAATAGACGAAGCGGCGCCATCCGGTCGGATGATGGGCGTGATCCCCGTGATGGGAGTCGTCGTGGTGGGCGTCGAAGGTGGTGGTCATGGCGATATTTCCTATTTCGACGCGACGCGGGTGGCGTCGCTCTCGATCGCGGCGAACTTCTTCTTCGAGGCGGCAAGCCAGTCGGCATATTCAGCATCGCTGACCACATGCACCTCGATGGGCATATAGGCGTGGCGGGCGCCGCAAAGTTCCGAACACTGGCCATAATAGACGCCCGTCTGGGTCGCCTTGAACCAGGTCTGGTTGATGCGGCCCGGCACGGCGTCCATCTTCACGCCCATCTGCGGCAGGGCCCAGCTATGGATCACGTCGGCGCCGGCGGTGTTGATCTCGATCACCTTGTTGACCGGCACATAGATGGGATTGTCCACCGCCAGCAGCCGCGGCTTGCCCGCCTTGGCGGCATCCGCGTCGCTCAGGCCGAGCGAGTCATAGGTGAAGCCCGCATTCGCGCCCGGATATTCATAGGTCCAGAACCACTGCTTGCCGATCGCCTTGATGGACACATCGGGCTTGGGGATCGCCGATTCGAAATAAAGCAGGCGGAAGGACGGAACCGCGATGAAGACCAGGATGATGACCGGGATCAAAGTCCAGGCCACTTCCAGCAGGGTATTGTGGTGCACCTTGGAGGGAACCGGATTGGCGCCGGCGCGGTACTTGATGACGATCCAGACCAGCAGCGCCAGCACGAAGAGGCAGACCGCCACGATGATATAGAAGAGCAGCCGGTGGAAATCCTCGATCTGCTCCATCACCGGCGAAGCGGCGGTCTGGAAGCCGACCTCGTAATCCTTGGGAACCGCAACCGCCGGAAGGGCCGCTAGGGCCAGCAAGGCGGAGGCTGCCGCGCCGATGCCGAATTTCCGCATAAACATGGACCGGAGACCTCGCAAATAGACCAGGAGCGGTGAAAGTCCCGCCCTTTTTTCAGATTCTTGGCGGGGATTTAGAGGGGTTAAGCCCTTAAAGTCATTGCGACCTTATGGCACGGCCCGCTTCCAGCCACAGCATCTGGACGTTCGCGCCCGGCGGCGGAGGGCCTATTTGGCAAGGGATAGCTTGCCGGAACCGCCTTCAGCGCCGATATCTAGGGCGGACCCCGTGATTTTGCGGGGCTTTTTGCCGCGCACCGGAGTTCCGCCCCATGACGAGCCCAGACCTGTTCTTTTCCCGCAACCAGATGGACCGGGGCCGGGTGCAGAAGCTGGTGGACGACGCACTGACGGGATCCGACGACGGCGAGCTGTTCTTGGAATACAGCCAGTCCGAATCATTCGCCTTTGACGACAACCGGCTGAAGGCCGCCACCTTCGATACCAGCCAGGGCTTCGGCCTTCGGGCGGTGGCGGGCGAAGCCACCGGCTATGCCCATGCCTCCGAGATTTCCGAAGAGGCCATCCGCCGCGCCGGCGACACGGTGCAGGCCGTTGCCAGGGGCTATTCCGGCACCGCCTCCGCCGCGCCCCAGCGCACCAACATCAAGCTCTATAGCGACATCGATCCCCTGGAGACCGCCGGCTTCGAAAAGAAAGTGAAGCTGCTGGAAGAGATCAACGCCTATGCCCGGGCGAAGGACCCGCGGGTGCGCCAGGTCTCGGCCGGCCTGTCGGGGGAGTGGCAGCGGATCGAGATCATCCGGGCGGGCGGCGAGCAATATTCCGACATCCGCCCCCTCGTCCGCCTGAATGTGTCGGTGGTGGTCGAGGAAAACGGCCGCCAGGAATCGGGCAGCTTCGGTGGCGGCGGGCGCGGCGGCTATGAGACCTATCTGGAGCCCGCCTATTGGCAGGCGGCGATCGACGAAGCGCTGCGCCAGGCGCTCGTCAACCTGACCTCCATCCCCGCCCCGGCCGGTGAGATGACCGTGGTGCTGGGGCCCGGCTGGCCCGGCATCCTGCTGCATGAAGCGATCGGTCACGGCCTGGAAGGCGACTTCAACCGCAAGAAGACATCCGCCTTCGCAGGTCTTCTGGGTGAGCGCGTTGCGGCCCCGGGCGTGACCGTGGTGGATGACGGCACCCTGGACGGCCGCCGCGGCTCGCTGACCATCGACGATGAGGGCACGCCCACCAACCGGACCGTGCTGATCGAGGATGGCATCCTGAAAGGCTATATGCAGGACCGGCAGAATGCCCGGCTTATGGGTGTGGCCGCCACCGGCAATGGCCGCCGACAATCTTATGCCGCGCCGGTGATGCCGCGCATGACCAACACCTACATGCTTGGCGGCGACAAGGACCCGGCGGAGATTCTGGGCAGCGTGAAGAAGGGCATCTATGCCACCAATTTCGGCGGCGGCCAGGTCGATATCACCAACGGCAAGTTCGTCTTCTCCTGCACCGAGGCCTATCTGATCGAGGACGGCAAGCTGGGCCACGCCATCAAGGGCGCCACCCTGATCGGCTCCGGCCCGGAATCGCTGACCCGCGTCTCTATGATCGGCAATGACATGAAGCTGGATACGGGCATCGGCACCTGCGGCAAGAACGGGCAGAGCGTGCCGGTGGGCGTGGGCCAGCCGACCCTGAGACTGGACGGACTGACGGTGGGCGGCACCGCAGCCTGATGCCCCGCTACTGGTTCCGGCAGAAGACGTTCGGCTACGGCGCCCGGCCCAATACCTGGCAGGGCTGGGCCTTTTCCATCGTCAGTTGCCTGGCCGTCTTTGGCGTGGTGCTTGCGGGTCCGGCGATTCGCAACAATGGCCTGCGCGCCGCCTGGCTGGTGGGCGGCCTTGCGATCGTGCTGATCCTCAGCGTGGCCATCGCCCATGCCAAGACCGAGGGCGGCTGGCGCTGGCGCAATGGCCGGGATGAGTGAGCTGATCTTCAAAATCGTGCCCAGCGCCGAATGGGAAGCGGCCAGCGGCGACTATCACGGCTCGGCGCATGACCGGGCCGACGGCTTCCTGCACTTCTCGACTGCCGCGCAATTGCCCGAGACCCTGCGCCTCTATTATGCCGGTCAGGACGATCTGGTGCTGGTCGCGGTGGACAGCGCGGCCCTGGGCGACGCGCTGAAATGGGAATATTCCGCCTCTCGCGGCGAGGACTTCCCGCACCTCTATGCGTCCCTGTCCTGCGACGCCATGAAGTGGGCTCGCCCTATCAAGAGAGGCGCAGATGGAACGTTTGAGCTACCGGACCTGCCTTAGCTTGTCCCCCGCGCCTGCCGCTCGCCTTGGCTCGCGGCGTTCGTCGCTTTCTCAGGTCCACTGGACCTGCTCACGCGCTATCGCGCGCCGCTCCTCACCATGCGATGCGATGAAGTGGGCGCGCCCGATATTGAGGGACAGCGACAGAAATTTCCTGCTGCCCTAGGACGATATTCTATAGGTCCGGGAATGCCGGTTCCGCATGTTGGTGACGGTGATCAGCCCATCGGCCGTGACTTCGGCCTCGATATTGTAGCCCATGTCCGGCGGCGCTTCCCAGGGCTTGGCCGCGACCTTGTCGATGGCGGCCTGTGGCGGATTGAGATTGGCGATCATGTTCTTGTCGCCGCTGAGATCGGGCCGCCTGTAACTCTCATGCAGGCGCCAGAAGCCCTTGAGGCCCGGCAGCGCAGACACCGCCGCGATCACCTCCGGATCGCCGCCCTTCTTGCCGCCATTGGGCATGATCGCCACATCGGGACGCATCGCCTTCAACTGCGCCGGATTGGACGAGACTTTCGCCGAGCCATGCTGGGTCACCAGCAGCAGATTGACCTTGCCGATCCTGTCGATCGGGCAGGCCAGCGCATGTTCCATGTCCCAGAACAGGTCGCCGAACTGGGCAATGGTGACCTTGCCGAAGCGCAGCACAGAGGCGACCGACCGGTTGTTCTCGTTCACAGGCGTGCCGCTTGCCGGGACATTGCAGTTGGGATTGGCCTGTCCGGCACCCGGCAAGGGCCTGTCGATGATCGCGCCGTCGCTGGCGACGATGGTGTCGGTCAGGGAACCGATCCGGATCACCTCGCCCGGCCGCACGATCATGCGCCGGTGACCGGTGGCCGCCTGCAG
>CAYFKU010000001.1:4726-28562 GCA_964343955.1 uncultured Rhizobium sp.
AGCGGATCGCCATTGGCGCCATGATCGATGAAGGCGCCCACGGGAATCTTGTTCACCAGCGCCTCGGCACCGCCGGAATGATCGTCATGGTAATGCGTCACCAGCACATAATCGATGCGCGACAGACCCAGCTTTTTCGCCGCCGCCACGATACGGTCGGCGGATTCGGCGCTGCCGTCCGGCGACGGCATCTGACCCGAACCCTTCGGCCAGCCGGTATCGATCAGCAGCGAACGGCCTTCCGGGGTGACGAACAGCGTGGCGGCGCCCCCTTCCACATCGATGGAGACGATCCTCAGCGCCTTCTCTGCCGCCAGGGGGGCGGAAGCGGGCGCGGCCGCGAGCAGCCATGCAAGCGCGGCCGCGAGCTGCTTCATTTGGCCTGATAGGTCCTGGAATAGCCGTTGCGGTCGTTGGTCATGGTGATTTTGCCGTCCGCCGTGATCTCGGCATGGATGGCGAAGCCCTGGTCCGGCGGCGAGCTGAACAGCGACTTGGCCTGGGCCGCCACCGCGGCGGCCGACGGATTGAGATTGGCCACCATCTTCTTGTCTTCCGCGCCCAATTCCGGATGTGCGAAACTTTCATGGGTCTGCCAGAAGCCCATCAGGCCCGGCGATGACTTGATGGTCTTGATCGGCTCGGCATCGCCGCCCTTCTTGCCGCCCATGCCGACCAGCACGACATCCGGATGCATGTCGGCGATGGAGGCCGGATTGCTGCTGATGACCGACCCGTGCTGGGTGGCGATCAGCAGGTTGACATGCCCCAGCTTGCCGACCGGGCAGGACAGTTCCCGCTCCTTGTCCCAGCTCAGATCGCCGAACATGGCGATCTTGACCTTGCCGAAACTGAGAATCGAAGCGACGGATCGCCGGTTCTCCTCGCCGCCAAGATCCTTGGTGCTCTTGCTGAGGGCGCTAGCGCAGGCGGCAATGGGCTGTCCGGCCCCCGGCATGGGCTTGGACAGGACCACGCCATCGCTGGACACGATCGTATCGGTGAGAGAGCCGATCTGGATCGCCTGACCCGGCTTGGCCACGATATGCTTGTGGCCTTTGATGGCTTCCAGATATTTCGGATAGAGAACATCCGGCGCGCCGCCCGGAAGTTGCGGATCGTCCTTCAGGCCCGGCGGCAGATGCTCGACATTCGGACCATGGTCGATGAAGGTATCGACCGGCATGCGCTTGACCAGATCGGCCACGCCGCCGACATGGTCCATGTGATAGTGCGTGGTGATCAGGTAGTCGATCTTGCTGACGCCCAGGTTCCTGGCCGCCGCCACGATGCGGTCGGCGCTGTTCCTGGCGCCGTCCGGCGAGGGCAGCAGACCGTAATTGCTGGGCCATCCGGTATCGATCAGCAGCGATTTGCCTTCCGGCGTGACAAACAGGGTGCCCCCGCCGCCTTCGACATCGACCGAAACGATCTTGAGCGTGCCGTCCGCGGCAAGCCCCGGTGCGGACAAGGCGCTTGTCAGCAGCGCCGCGGCGAAAATCCTGCGCATCATATCAACCCCCGTATGTCTTGTTGTAGCCATTGCGTTCATTGATCATGGTGACCTTGCCGCTCTTTTCGATGCGCAGCCGCAGGGCATAGGCCTTGTCCCTCGCGGGGTCGGTGCCGTCATTGGCGATCATGTCCGGCGCCACATTGGCGTCCGGCGCCACGGTGGTGGTGTGGAGCTGCCAGACGCCCTGGATGCGCGGGCTGGACTTGATGGTCTTCATGCGCTCGGCATCGGCGCCCTTGCGCGGCGAATTGCCCACAATCGCCACCACCGGCGCCAGGGCATTCACCGAAGCCGGACTGCCCGACAGGGCGGTGCCGTGATGGGTCGCCAGCAGCACATCGACCTTGCCGACCTTGTCGGCGGGGCAGAAGAGGTCCTTCTCACGGTCCCAGGTCAGGTCGCCGAAGACGGCGATCCTGGTCTTGCCGTAGCTGATGACCGACGCGGTGGAACGCGCATTTTCCTCGCCGCCATTGCTGGCCATGGGCTGCATGCCGGCGCAGGAGGGATTGTCTCCCCCTGCCCCCGGCAGCGGCTTGGCGATGGGCTTGGCATCGGCCATCACCACCGTCACGGTCATGGAACCGACATAGAAGACATCGCCGGGCCTGGCGACGATGTGGCGGCGCTTGCCGATCAGCTCGATGTATTTGTTGTAGCCATAGGCGGTCGAACCGGGCGGCGGGTTCTTCATGTCGATCTGCGGCGCATCCGGGCGCGGCGACGCCGTGGTTTCCCGATTTTCGCCATGATCGATGAAGGTGTCGATGGGGATGCGGGCCAGCAGACCTTCCAGCCCGCCGATGTGATCGCCGTGGTAATGGGTGGTGATCAGGTAATCGATCTTCTTGATCCCCAGCGCGTCGGCCGCCGCCTTGATGCGCGCCGAGCTGGGATTGTCGCCGGTGATGCGGCTCTGTTCGGGGTTGCCGGTGTCAATCAGAAGCGACTTGCCTTCCGGGGTCACGAACAGCGTGCCGCCGCCGCCTTCCACATCGATCGAAACCATCTGGAGGGCACTGTCTTTGGCGCCGGCGGGACTGGCCGCCGGAAGGGCCGCCAGCAAGGCGGCACAGGCTGCCCTGGTCGCAAGTCTGCGCATGGAAATCTCCCCAAAAATTTTTCGCGACACTAGAGCTTTTGTCCCCGTGCCGCTAGGCTCCGGCGCCATGATCCCCATCACCGGAAAAGCACACAATCTGGGCGACGGTTTCTTCGTCACCCGCCTGTTGCCCCAGGCCGCGCGGCGCAGCATCGGCCCCTTCGTTTTCTTCGATTATTTCGGGCCCGTGACCTTCGCGCCCGGCAAGGGCATCGATGTGCGGCCACATCCCCATATCGGGCTTGCCACCATCACCTATCTGTTCGACGGCGCCCAGGTGCATCGCGACAGCCTGGGCTCGGTGCAGGAAATCCGCCCCGGCGACGTCAACTGGATGACGGCCGGCCGCGGCATCGCCCATAGCGAGCGCACCGGACCGGAAACCCGCGCCGGCGGCCATCGCATGCATGGCATACAAAGCTGGATCGGCCTGCCCCAGGCCGATGAGGAAGCCGAACCGGGCTTCCAGCATTTCGGCAGCCACGAACTGCCCGAGCGCGATGAGGGCGGCGTGACCCTGCGCCTGATCGCGGGCGAAGCCTTCGGCATGCAAGCGCCCGTGAAAGTTTTTTCACCCATTTTCTATGCCGATGCGCGTTTCGAAGCCGGGGGCATGCTGCGCTATGACGCAAACCATGAAGAGCGCGCCTTCCTGGTGATCGACGGCGAGGTCCAGACCGGCCCCGCCGAGGTTCATGGCCCCGGCGCCATGCTGGCGCTGGAGCCGGGCGAAGACATCTCCTTCTATGCCGCCAGCGCGGCGCGGGTGATGATGCTGGGCGGCGCGAAGCTGGATGGCGAGCGTCACATCTGGTGGAATTTCGTTTCTTCCTCCAGGGACCGGATCGAACGCGCCAAACAGGATTGGAAAGACGGCAAATTCGGCCTGATCCCCGGCGACGACCGGGAATTCATTCCGCTTCCAGAACCGAAATAACGGGAATCCAGATCATGAAATTCAACCGGCTGGGCCAGACAGGCCTGTTCGTCTCCGAATTGTGCATGGGGACCTGGGGCTTTTCAGGCCGCAATTATTTCGGCGGCGCCATCGGCACCCTGCAGCAGAAGGATGCGACGGCCTTTATCGGCCGGGCGCTGGAAGCCAGGATCAATTTCATCGACACCGCCAATGTCTATTCCTTCGGCGATTCCGAAGCGATGACGGGCCAGGCGCTGAAGGAACTGGGCGTCAAGCGCAGCGATGTGGTGCTGGCCACCAAGGTCTTCGGCCGCATGGGCCCCGGCCCCAACGACATGGGCGCAAGCCGCGGCCATATCATGGACAGCGTGTCGCTGAGCCTGGAAAGGCTCCAGACCGATCACATCGACCTCTACCAGATCCACCATTCCGACCCGGTCACGCCGCTGGACGAGACCATGCGGGCGCTGGACGACCTTATCCGGCAGGGCATGGTGCGCTATGTCGGCGTCTCCAACTGGGAAGCCTGGAAGATCGCCAAGGCCAACGGCATCGCCGATCGCCTGGGCCTGACGCGCATCGTCACCAACCAGATCTATTACTCCATCGCCGGCCGCGACCTGGAACAGGAGATGGTGCCGATGATGCAGGACCAGAATGTCGCCGCCCTGGTCTGGAGCCCGCTGGCCGGCGGCTATATGGCCGGCAAATATACCCCCGGCGAGGGCATTACGGTCGAACCGGGCCGCCGCGCCAATTTCGACTTCCCGCCCATCGACAAGGAAAAGGCCGACCGCACCGTGCTGGTGATGCGCGATATCGCCAGGAAGCATGGCGTGTCGGTGGCCTGTGTGGGACTGACCTGGGTGCGCCAGAAGCCCTTCATCACCTCCACCATCATCGGCGCCACCACCATGGCGCAACTGGAAGACAATCTGAAATCGGTGGATTTCACGCTTTCGGCCGAGGAAATGGCGCGGCTGGACGAGGTCAGCGCCGACCGCCAGCTCTATCCCTACTGGATGATCAGCCGCAACAATGCCACCCGCATTCCGACCGACAAGCCGGTCACGCTGGGCGTCATTACAAAAAACTGACCGAATATCGCCACCATGCCGGCCGCGACAGGCCAGACTTGATCCCGCGCAATGATAGGCGCCCGGTTTTCCCTAGCATGACCTGAACCTGTCGGCGGGTGGCCGCCGGGGCAACTGGAGGGACGCATCCATGAGACCCAATGTGGGTACGATCGACAGAGTGGCCCGGATCGCGGTCGGCCTGGTCCTGCTCGCCTATGCCCTCAAGCTCGGCTTTCCCGAAACGGGCTGGAACTGGGTGGGGTGGATCGGCGCGGTGCCGCTTCTGACCGCGATTTTCCGCTACTGCCCCGCCTATAGCGTGATCGGCATCCGCACCGGCCATTGAGTCTTTTCACAGGCGACGAGGCGATATTGATCGCCGTCAATGGCGCCCTCCTCTCCTGGCTTACAACAGCATCTGCAACCAGTGTAAACCGCCAAGGCAAGGAGAGCCCGTGCAGCCGCATTATGTGGTTCCGTCTTCGACATCCATACCATTTCGCGGCATCGACCAGGGCCATCAGCAACTGATCGATATCCTGAATCGCGCATGGGACGATTTCAGCGACCAAAAAGGCGGAAAAGCGCCATCCCTCAACAGGCTTCTGTCGGAATTCCGCGACACGCTGGAGCAACATTTCCGCCAGGAAGAAAAGATCATGTGGGACCTGGAATATCCCCAACTGGCAAAGCATATGAGCAACCACACGCGCTGCGCCACCCGCATGGACGCGATCTGCCACGGGATAGATGCCGGTACGATCGATCTGAACCTCAAACTGTTCGACTAGGTCTATGACATCGTCATCGACGACATGGTGCGCGCGGATTCCGGGCTGAAAGCCTATCTCTACAAGCTGAACATCCTCGGATCCTGAGCCAGGCAGAGGGCGCAGGGCGGGGCGCGGTGGCGCCCCAACGCACCACTTTGATCGCAATCAAACGCCCGGCGTTCCATTAGCCTTTAGATTGGACCGCGAAAAGAAAGCCGAAGAGGCGCATGTGGACAATCGATTGGAAAAAATGGTCGAAAGCATCGCGCCATGCGTTCCCGAGGACATGGCAGTCTGTGAGTATGATTGCCGATCCCTCCAATGCCTCGCCGACCAGTGGCAAGCCTGCGAGCGGCGGATAAAGGGCATGGACAAGCCGGCTCCGGCGGAATCCAAAACCTGCGCGGAAGCCAGCGCATAGAATCCGGCGAGCGATCCGCCCCCCTTCCCATCACCGAAAGCGGCCCAGGGCGGTTTTCGCCCAAGCATGGTGTTTCGCGGGCATATCGGCACCTTGAAGCGGTCATCCCGGGTGCGCTGGATCGCCCCCTGCAAGCTGGTATAAACTGCCCGCGCAACAGGCTTGATCGCCCATCGCCCCATGGCAGCCTTTTCATGACCCTGCATACCGAGATTATCAGGATCAGTCGCGCCGCGGCCCTTGCGCTCTGCACGCTTCTGCTGGCCGGCTGCGCCGACACCTATGACAAGTCCGCCATGCCCAAAGCCGCGGCCTACCTGCAACAGGCAACCGCCCGCTGCGAAGGCAAATGGACTGCAAAGGAATTGAGCGGCTATTCGGCGTGGCAGGCCTGCCAACTGGCTGCCGAGCGCGGCTTTGCCCAGGCCATTGCCTTGAGAAGGATGGATGCGTTTGAAACCTATGCCGCCCAGATGATGGCGCTTGCCGCCGACCGGGATGCGCAGAGCGTAACGGACCGCCAGGTGCGAACCAGGGCCAACGAAATTCAGTGGAAATTCCTCGCGGACTGCGGCTGCAAGCCGGGATGGAAACCGAACCCGAACTATAACCACTGGGCGATGATACCGTTCACTTCGGCGCAGCCACCCTATATGCCGACGACGCCCTGAAAAACATTTCGGCAGCGCGGAGAATTAGATCGGCGAAAGCCGGAAATCCAAACGACGCAGCCTGATCACTGGAGCAGCTTTCGCACGCCATCCATGATGATTTTTTCCGCCGTGAGCGTGGTTGCGGAAATCGTCATCTCATAGCCGCCTTCGCCATATGCCCGCTCGGTTCCTATATAGCTGAACTGCTCGCCATAGGATGCCATGGCAACGAAATCGGCTGGACGGATCGCCTGCGCTCCAAGCTGATATTCGACGAACAGCTCACCCGGCATGTGCAGGGCATAGGCATGACCCAGCCTCAGCGCCGCAAGGGTGGTGCCATCCTCCAGCGCCTGGGCGTGGACATACTTGCCGATTGCCGCAATTCGCTCACTGTCCGGGCGTGCCGCATCGGCGGCAACGGCACGGGCTTCATCCTTGAAGGCGCCGTATTTGGCCGGCAGCGAGACATCGGCGGTGCGCCATTCCACATCCGCTGGCGTCAGGGGAACGCGCTCTGTTGCCGCCGCCGCGCGGCGCATCGCGTCCAGCATCCGTCCGGTGAACTCTTCCCGGGCGCGGTCGGACCCGTCATTGTATTTGCCGACATTGATGTTCCCGCCGGCGCCGGTGAAATAGACCTGGAATATCCCGGATTCCTTCTGAAGCCGTTCCCGTGCCAGCCCCGGAAAATCCGGCGTCACGATCCCCTTGCCGAATGACACCTGCGGGTGGGTCGCGTAATAGGTCAGCGCGGCCAGCGGACGATCCCTGTTCCAGAAGCTGATGACGCGCACTGCCGGATCGACCAGCCCTTCCGGGGCGGCATAGGCCTCCTGCGGGTAAAAGACACTGGGACGATGGCCGTCGGCATCGGCATCCATCTTGAGCTGAGCCGCCACTTCCCTGGGATAGACGGTGGTGGACGTCGATTGGCGGTGCATCGCCACCCGCCCATTGGCGCCCATCAGGCGGCGGTTGGACGCGATCCGTTCCGCATTCGCCTTGCCCAGGCCCAGATGAGTCACCGGCTGGGCGCGGCGCATGGCATCGGAAAGCGCCACGGCCGATTTTTCCATCACCGCGCGCACCCATTTGCGTTCGTCCGGCACGCCCGGTGGAAGGGGCTTGGCCACGCCATGCCGGGCGCGTTCGTCGAACATGAAGAAGTCGATGGCCGGCGCGTCATGCTGATGAAGATGATGCACCGACACCCGATCAGGCGTGGTACCCGCCGCCTGGGCCAGTAGCGCCTGCCATTCGTCTCGCGCGCGTCCGTCGATCCCCATATAGTCAACCGCCACCAGCACGATCGGCTTGCCCGCGCCCAGGATGACCACGCCCTTGGCAAGCAGCGGAGCGGCGACACTGGTCGCAACGGAATATTCCATGGGAAAGCCCATCGGCGGCGTCGCATCGGCCTGAAAGGTGGCGATCCGCAATCCGGCCTCCGCGTCTGCCGCGAAAGCAGAGCGCGCGAGCGCTCCGCAAAGCAGACAGGCGCCAACCAGGAGAACGGACAGGACGGCGCCCAGGCGCAGCGCGCGCGGGTTGCATGAAAATGCCATGACTTCCTCGTCTATCTGAACGCCATGGCGGGGCATGGCCTGAAATCGAGCAAATATATTTTCACTTTGGCAGGCAGGCCCGAAAGCCCGCGTGGCGGGACAATAGTCGGGATCAGAGAAAATTGTATTCGGTGAAGAGCGGCGCCAGATCGCGTTTCCACGGGCCGTAATAATTCTTCAGCATTTCCTCGGCGCGGGTATAGCCGCGATTGACCATCTCGCACACCGGATTGAGGAAGCCCTCTTCGCTCATGCCCGCGCCATCCAGCGCGGCACGGCGGCGCAGGCCTTGCGTGGAAATTTCCAGCATGCGGTGCGCCAGCGTATGCACCGTGGTGTTGCGGAAGGGCGTTCTGAAGCCCTGCTTGCCGACGCCATCGCGCATCGCCTGGCGTTCTTCGGCGGTCCAGTCCTTGACCATGTCCCAGGCCGCATCCAGCGCCTGGCTGTCATAAAGAAGACCGACCCACAACGCCGGCATGCCGCAGATGCGCCGCCACAGGCCGCCGTCGGTGCCCCGCATTTCCAGAAAACTCTTCAGCCGCACTTCCGGAAAGATGGTGGTGAGATGATCGGCCCAGTCGCTCATCATCGGTTCGATATGGGCGACTTCGGGGATCTCGCGGGCCAGGAACTTGCGGAAGCTCTGTCCCGACATGTCGATATACTTGCCGTCCCGATAGAGGAAATACATCGGCACATCGAGGGCGTAATCGACATAGCGCTCGAAACCCATGCCATCCTCGAAGACCCAGGGCAGCATGCCGGCGCGGGCATTATCGACATCGGTCCAGACTTGCGCCCGATAGGAAAGAAATCCGTTGGGCCGGCCTTCGCGGAAGGGCGAATTGGCGAACAGGGCCGTGGTGACGGGCTGCAGCGCCAGACCGACACGGAATTTCTTGACCATGTCGGCTTCGGATTCGAAATCCAGATTCACCTGCACCGTGCAGGTGCGGAACATCATGTCGAGCCCATAGCCGCCGACCTTGGGCATATATTCGCGCATGATCTTGTAGCGGCCCTTGGGCATGACCGGCGTCTCGGCCAGGGTCCAGCTTGGGGCAAAGCCGAAGCCCAGCACGCCAACCCCGATCTCGCTTGCCACTTCGCGGGTCTGCTGCAGATGGGTGTCGGTTTCGGCGCAGGTCTCGTGAATGCTGCGCAGCGGCGCGCCCGACAGTTCGAACTGCCCGCCGGGTTCCAGCGACAGCGACGCCCCGTTCTGCGTCAGGCCAATGATGTTCTCGCCCTCGCACACCGGCTGCCAGCCGAAGCGCTGCATGCCTTCCAGGAGCTGGCGGATGCCGGGCTTGCCGTCATAGGCGACAGGCTTGTGGGTCCTGAGGTCATAGACGAACTTTTCGTGTTCGGTGCCGATGCGCCAGTCGCGGGGCGGCCGGCAGCCTTTCGACAATTGGCGAACAAGATCGTCGCGGCTCTGGATCGGGCCGCTGGCAGACTGCGGTATGGACATGAAAACACCCTCGACCGAGGTACTTAAGGAGCGGTCAGGACAGGCGCAAGCGGGATCATTTTTGACTGTACTTAATTAAGTAAAAACGCAATTATATGGAATGATCGCCTTGCAAGCCCCTTTGAACGCCCTGGCCGACCCCACCCGCCAGCGCATCGTGGAACTTTTGGCTTCCGGCGCTCTTTCATCCGGGGAAATCGCCGGCCGCTTTTCCCTGTCGGCGCCGGCCATCTCCCAGCATCTGAAAACATTGAAGCAGGCCAGGCTGGTGACGGTGCGCGCCGAAAAGCAGAAGCGGATCTATGCCCTGGACCCTGCCGGCCTGGGCGAAATCGCCGACTGGCTCGATCGCATCCGGTCCGTCTGGAATCCGCGGCTGGACGCGCTGGAAGCGGCCCTGAAGAAAGGCGACGCATGAAGGGCGAGGTGATTGCCGAAAGCGCCGTGCGGTTCGTGCGAAATCTGGAGGCGCCGGCGGAAAAGATCTGGGCCTTCCTGACCGAAGCCGCGCGCCTGCCGGAATGGTATGGCGAAGGCCAGATCGAACCGCGCGAAGGCGGCGCGGTCCGCCTGATGGGCGGCCATGTCCGCGGCGTGGTCACGGCCTGGCGTCCCCACCAGTTCCTTGCCTATAGCTGGAATGTCCATGGGCCGGGCGAAAGCGCCTCGCGCTTTCCGATCTCCTATCTGGAATTCACGATCCAGGATACGCGCCTGACTCTGGTCCACCGCCCCATCCCCGGGGAGATGCAGAGCCAGACCATGATGGGCTGGCACACCATGTTCGATCTGGTCGCGGCAGGGCTGAACGGCGATTTTCCCCGGCGCGGCGATCTGATGGCGAAGAATGCCGCGCTCTATGGCGTCGATATCGAGGCCCTGAAGCGCTGAACGCGCGCGCCAGCTATTGCGCTTTTCCTGACGCGACGCTCTGCTATCCTGCCCGCCGTCCCAGGAGCGGAAATGCAGAAGATACCGGTCGGCGCAACCGTCGCCCATGCCTACCGCTTCGCCTTCGGCCATGCGGCGGATATTTTCAAGGCGATATGGCTGCCGCTGCTGGCGCAGCTTGCGGTGGCGCTGATGCTGACACGGCAAATGGCCATCTTCATGGCCGCCATGGAGGCGAAAGATCCATCCGCCGTAAACCTGTTCGGCCCCCTGCTGCTGCTGTTCCCGCTGGCGCTGATTTTCTTTTTCGCCCAATACACCGCCGCCACGGAAACGGCGCTGGGGCGCCCGCCCCAAACCTGGTTCGCCTTCCACTTCGGAAAACCCATGTGGCGCCTGTTGGGCGGCTATCTGTTCGCGGGTCTTGCGATCGGGGCGGCCGTTCTGATCCTGCTGCTGGTTCTGGCGGTCCTGGCGACACTTCTGGATGTGCTGCTCAAGGGGGCGGCGAATGGCCGGACGGTCGGCGCCGCATTCGCGATCCTGTTCACGCTGGCCTGCATGTGTGTATTCGCGCTGCTCGCGCTGCGCTTTTTCTTCCTGCTGGCGCCGGTCAATATCGCCAAGCAGCGGCTGGGCGTGCGACAGGCCTGGGAGCTGTCCCATGGTAATGCCTGGCGCATGCTTCTGATCGCGCTCGCCATCACGCTTCCGCTGGTGCTGATCAACTACGCCTTCACCTTCGCACTGGGCGGCCTGCCACCCACCCTGCCCGGCGCCGACAAGGAAGCACGGGACGCCGCCGAGATGGCCTGGCGCATACGGCAACTCAATCTGATGGTCGATCGCTGGTATCTCACCGCGCCCCTGAACGGTGTGCTGATGCTGTTCCAGTTCGGCATGGGTTGCGCCGCCCAGGTCCATGCCTATCGCACCCTGAAGGCAGACGGTTCAGCGCCAGTCGCCGGCGATTGACTGCCAGACGGCGAGCGCCGCCAGCGCGGCCGTGTCGGCCCGCAATATGCGCGGCCCCAGCGTCACCGGCACGACGAAAGGCAGCGCCCGCAACATCTGGCGCTCGGCGGGATCGAAACCGCCTTCCGGTCCGGTGAGAATGGCGGCGGGCCCGGGCTTAGCCGCTTGCGCCAGCGGACGGGCATCGCCGCCTTCATCACAGAAATACAGCATGCGGTCCTGGGGCCAGCTCGCCAACAGCCGGTCCAGGTCGGCGGGCTCGCGGATGGCCGGCACGGTCAGGCGCTCGGATTGTTCCGCCGCCTCGGCGGCATTGGCCGCCATGCGCTCCAGATTGACGCGGGCGACGATGGTGCGGCGGGTAAAGACGGGCAGCAGGCACGAGACGCCAAGCTCGACGGCCTTCTGCACAAGATAATCGGCCGGCGTCTTCTTGATCGGCGCGAAGGCCAGCCAGATATCGGGCGTGGAGGCCTGCGGCCGGATCTGTTCCAGACAGGCGGCAACGACGCCCCGCTTGTTGACCTGGCCGATCTGGGCCAGCCATTCGCCATCACGGCCATTGAACAGCAGGACGCGGTTCCCGGCCCTGGCCCGCAGGACATGCATCAGATAATGCGACGGCCCCTCGTCCAGCGGCACCGCCATCCCCGCGCCAAGATCGGCGGTAACATAGAGACGGGTTTTGCCCCCGGCTTCTGTTAATTGTTGGCTCATGGCACACTGAAACCCGGATGAGCATGAAATCGCAAGCCACTCTCGACGCCGTATCCGCAAGCTGGGTGGAACATGCCGGCCCGGGGCTTCAGCCCTGGCTGCGCCTGGCACGGCTGGACCGGCCGATCGGCACCTGGCTGCTGTTCTGGCCCTGCGTCTTCGGACTGATGCTTGGCGCGGCGGCCGACGAACGGCGCTTCCTGCAATGGCAGGACCTGTGGTTCGTCGTCCTGATGGGTGTCGGCGCATTGGTCATGCGCGGCGCCGGATGCACCTTCAACGACATCATCGACCGCGATATCGATGCCCAAGTCGCCCGCACGCGGGCACGGCCCATTCCGTCGGGCGCCGTGTCGGTGCGCGGCGCGGCGATCTTCCTGATCGTCCAGTGCCTGATCGGGCTGGCGGTGCTGCTGCAGTTCAACTGGTTCACGGTCGGCCTTGGCGCCGCATCGCTGCTTCTGGTGGCCGCCTATCCCTTCATGAAGCGCATCACCTGGTGGCCGCAGGCCTGGCTGGGCCTCACCTTCAACTGGGGCGCGCTTGTGGGCTTCGCCGCCCAGACCGGCCGGCTCGATCTGGCCGATCTGATGCTCTATGCCGGGCTGTTCTTCTGGACCCTTGGCTATGACACCATCTATGCCCTGCAGGACAAGGCGGACGACGAACTGATCGGCGTCAAATCCACCGCGCGCCTGTTTGGGACGCAGACGCGCCGATGGGTTCTGCGCTTCTATGCCGTGGCTTTCACCCTGATCCTGGCGGCCGGCTTCACTGAACATACGGGCTGGCCATTTGCCTTTGTCATGCTGGTGGCCGGCGCGCACCTGCTTTGGCAGGTGCGGAAACTGGACATCGACAATCCGGGGAATTGCCTGGCGCTGTTCCGCTCCAATCGCGAAACCGGGGCGCTGATCGCGCTTTCCTTCCTGCTGGCGAGCTGGTTCGGCTAGGCCTGATGCGGGCGTCGCAACGCTAAAAGGCAATCCGCCCGGTCAAAATATCCCGCGCATAAGCGGTTCTCCGTTCAGAGCGATCCTGCTACCGATATGCCGTCTTGCCAATCGGGCCGCCGCCGTCTCAACTGGCAGCGTGGCGCCCATTCTGACCCTTCATGGCCTTCTGCTGTTCATCGCGGCGGAACTGATTTTTTCCCTGACGCCGGGTCCGACGGTGATGCTGATCGGCGCCTATGGCTTCAAGGGCGGCTTCAGGGATGCGCTGGCCGCCATTGCCGGCACCCAGACGGGCAATGCCCTGTGGTTCCTCATCTGCATCACCGGCCTGGGTGCGCTGGTAAGCGCCTCGCCCCCGGTCTTCCACGCCATCAAGCTGGCGGGAGCGGCCTATCTGATCTGGCTGGGCGCGACGGCCTTGTGGAAAAGCGCGCATGCGCCGCCGGAAGGGCAAGGGCCCAGACTTATGGCCAGACCTATGGGAAGGCCCTATGTGCAGGCGGTCCTCACCCAGTTGGGCAATCCCAAGGCGATTTTGTTCTTCGGCGCGCTGGTGCCGCAGTTCCTGGACCCGCGCGCCGCCCTGATGCCGCAATATCTGCTCATGGCCGTGATCACCTTCAGCGGCGAAAGCATCATCCTGACAGGATATGGCGCGCTTGCGGCCTATGGCGGCCGGAAAACGGGCCTGGCTCACGCCGTCTGGCGCGAACGCATCAGCGGGCTGGTGCTTCTGGGACTTGGCCTCATGGCGGCGCTGGCCACCGCATGACGCCGGAGGATTTCATCACCGCCAACGCCGCCCTGCTCGCTCCGCCGCTGGTGCCGGAGATCCGGCTTCATCTGGCCAGCGAAGTCCTGCCGCTGTGGCGCGCAACCGAGAAGGAGCTGGAGACGATGGGCGTGCCGCCGCCCTATTGGGCCTTTGCCTGGGCAGGCGGCCAAGCACTGGCGCGGTATCTGCTGGATCATCCGGATGCGGTGAAAGACAGGCGCGTCTTTGACATCGGCTCCGGCTCCGGACTGGTCGGCATAGCCGCCCGGAAGGCGGGCGCGGCGACCGTGCAGGCCGCGGACATAGATGACTTTGCCTGCGCCGCCATCCGCCTCAATGCGGCAGCCAATGGTTGCGACATCATGGTCACCCGCCAGGATGTGATCGGCGGCCCCTGCGACTGGGACATCATTCTGGTGGGCGATCTGTTCTATGAGCGGCCCCTGGCCGAGAGGCTTCTGGCATGGCTGAAGCAAACGGGCCGGCCCGCGCTGCTGGGCGATCCGGGGCGCAATTATTTTCCCCGGACCGGGGTGGAGCGCCTGGCCCTTTATAATGTCCAGACCAGCCGCGACCTGGAGGATCGGGAAATCCGCGAGACCGGCGTTTACCGCCTGAAAGACTAGGCGAACACAAAAGCCTCTGGCACAGTGTTATTGCTGCGTCAGGGGATCGTCATGCTGTTTGACCGCGTAAAGTCGCTGGACGCCATCATGGCGACCGCGGAGAAAAAAGGCCTGCACCGTTCGCTGGGGCCGTTTCAGTTGACGCTTCTCGGCATCGGCGCGGTGATCGGCACCGGTATCTTCGTGCTGACAGCGGAGGCGGCGCAGAAGGCCGGGCCCGGCATGCTGCTGTCCTTTGTGGTGGCGGGCTTTGTCTGCGGCGTCGCGGCGCTTTGCTATTCCGAACTGGCTTCGATGGTACCGGTGGCGGGTTCCGCCTACACCTATACCTATGCCGTGGTCGGCGAAGTCATGGCCTGGATGGTGGGCTGGGCGCTGATCCTGGAATATGCGGTGGGCGCCAGCGCCGTCGCGGTGGGCTGGTCCAATCATGCCATGGGTTTGCTGGACGGACTGGGATTCCATTTCCCAACCGCAATCCGCAATGCCGACGCATTGATGGCCAAGGTCGAGCTGATGTTCGGCGCCGCGCAGACCGCCGAAATCGCCAAGGCGCTGGAAGTCGGCGGCTGGATCAATGTGCCCGCCATCCTTGTCGCGGGCGCCGTCACCTGGCTGCTGATCATCGGCACCACCGAAAGCGCGCGCTTCAATGCCGTTCTGGTGGTGGTCAAAATCACCGCCCTCACCCTGTTCATCGCCCTGACGCTTCCTGTGCTGCGGGCCGAGAATTTCACGCCCTTCACGCCGACCGGCTCGGCGGGCGTATTCGGCGCCGCCGCCTCCATCTTCTTTGCCTATGTCGGCTTCGATGCCGTCTCGACCGCCGCCGAGGAAACCAAGAATCCCCAGCGCAACGTGCCCATCGGCCTGATCGGCAGCCTTGGCATCTGCACGCTTTTCTATCTTCTGGTCGCCAGCGGCGCGATCGGCGCGATCGGCGCCCAGCCCGTGATGGGCGCGGGCGCGGCGCTGGCTCCCGGTTCGGCTGAACTGACGGGCCGCTGCGCCCTGATGGGCGCGGGCGCGACCCAGCCGCTGGTCTGTTCCAAGGAAGCGCTGGTGCATGTGCTGGAAACGATCGGCTGGCCCGCCCTTGGCCGGCTGGTGGGCCTGGCCGCCGTGATCGCGCTGCCCTCGGTGGTGCTGATGATGATGTTCGGCCAGACGCGGGTCTTCTTCACCATGGCGCGCGACGGCCTCCTGCCGGAAAAACTGGCCAGCGTTCATCCCCGCTTCAAGACACCCCATGTGGTGACGATGGTCACCGGCACCGGCACGGCGATTGCCGCCGCCGTGCTGCCGGTCGGCAAGCTGGCCGACCTGTCGAATTCCGGCACCCTGTTCGCCTTCTTCATGGTGGCCATTGCCGTGATGGTCCTGCGCCGGACCGACCCCGGCCGCCGCCGGCCTTTCCGGACTCCCGGCTTGTGGGTGATCGCCCCCCTGGCGATCCTGGGCAGCGTGACGCTCTATATCTCCCTGCCGCTCACCGCCATTCTGGTCCTGCCCGGCTGGGGCGCCATCGGCCTCTTGGTCTATTTCCTCTATGGCCGCCGGCGCAGCCATGTCGGACGGGGCATCGTCGAGCAGATCGGCGAGGATGACCCGCCCATCTATGGCGTTAAGAACTGAGGTCTTTTACAAGGCTGCATGTCCTACAAATCCCTGCGCGACTTTCTTGCCCGCCTGGAAAGGGATGGCGAGCTGGTCCGGGTCAAGGAACCGGTCTCTACCGTGCTGGAGATGACCGAGATCCAGACCCGCCTGATCGCCGAAGGCGGACCGTCGGTGATTTTCGAAAAGCCGCTTCTGGCTGACGGCAAACCCTCGGACATGCCGGTGCTGGTCAATCTGTTCGGCACCGTCAAGCGCGTCGCCATGGGCGTAACCATGGGCGGGGTGGAGCGGACAGGCGGCACCGACCTGCGCGAGGTCGGCGAGCTGCTGGCCCAGCTTCGCCAGCCCCAGCCGCCGCGATCCTTCGGCGAAGCCGCCGAGCTGCTGCCGCTGGTCAAGACCGTGCTGGCGATGAAACCGAAAACTGTGAGCCGCCCCGCCTGCCAGGAGGTGGTATTGCGCGGCGCCGACATCGATCTGTCCCGCCTGCCGGTGCAAACCTGCTGGCCGGGGGAGCCGGCGCCGCTGATCACCTGGCCGCTGGTCGTCACCAAAGGGCCGAGCGACGCCCGTGAGGACAATTACAATCTCGGCATCTACCGCATGCAGGTCCTGAACAGGAACCAGACCGTCATGCGCTGGCTGAAACATCGCGGCGGGGCGCAGCATCATGCCCGCTGGGGCAAGGAAAAGACCGCGCCCCTTCCCGCGGCCGCGGTCATCGGCGCCGATCCCGGCACCATTCTGGCGGCCGTGACGCCCGTGCCCGACACGCTGTCGGAATATCAGTTCGCGGGGCTGTTGCGGGGCAACCGGGTGGCGCTGGCCGATTGCGTCTCCCAGCCCCTGAAAGTGCCCGCCGAGGCCGAGATCGTGATCGAGGGCGAGGTTTCGCTTTCCGATTATCACGACGAAGGTCCTTATGGCGACCATACCGGCTATTACAATTCGGTGGAGAAATTCCCGGTCTTCACCGTCACCGCCATCACCATGCGGCGCGATCCGATCTATCTGTCCACCTACACATCGCGGCCGCCGGACGAGCCTTCAATTCTGGGCGAGGCCCTGAACGAAGTCTTCGTGCCGCTGATCCGGCAGCAATTCCCCGAGATCGTCGATTTCTGGCTGCCGCCCGAAGGCTGCTCCTATCGCATCGCCGTCATAAGCATGAAGAAGGCCTATCCCGGCCATGCCAAGCGCGTGATGATGGCGGTGTGGTCGTACTTGCGCCAGTTCATGTACACCAAATGGGTGATCGTGGTTGACGACGACATCAATGCGCGTGACTGGAAGGATGTGATGTGGGCCATTTCCACCCGTATGGATCCGGCGCGGGACGTGACCATGATCGAGCATACGCCGATCGATTACCTGGACTTCGCTTCGCCGGAGTCCGGCCTGGGCTCCAAGATCGGGCTGGACGCCACCAACAAGCTGCCGCCGGAAACCCACCGCGAATGGGGCAGGAAGATCGCGATGGATGAAGAGGTGATCCGCCGGGTCACGGAAAAATGGTCCAGGCTTGGCCTGCCCGGAAGCGGCAAGCCGATCTGGTGAGGCCCATTGCCCCGCGCCGGGCATGCCCGCAGGTGGCGGGCATGGAATACGCCTTGGCGGCATTCGTCCGACAGGTGTAGTTTATCGGCATGATCCTGCGTCTGGCCGCCTTCGCCGCCCTGCTGGTTTCTTCGGCCGCCCAGGCCGAGACCTGCGTTCCCGCAAAGCTGCTCGCCAGCGTGCCCCTGCACGCAGCCGAGCCGGACAGCAATATCCGCACCGTGCCGGTCAGCCTGAACGGCGTGACCCGCGACATGATCCTGGACACGGGCGGGGCCATCACCCAGCTTTCCCGCGGCGTCATTGAAGAACTGGAACTGCCCCTCTTTCGCAGCGGCGCCCGGGTCTATGACATCAATGGCCGCGTCTCCAGCCAATTCACCAGGGTCAGGGATTTCGGTTTCGGCGACCTACGCCGTCCCGATGCCGCCCTGATGGTATGGCCGGAAGACAAGCGCCCCTATGCCGGCGAAATCGCCCAGGACATGCTTCAGCCCTATGATGTCGACGTGGATTTCCCCGCCGGCGCGCTGAAGATGTACGCCAAGGGCACGGAGAAAAATTCCTGCTGGGGTCCCGCGGGCTGGACCCCTACCGGCCGCGCCGAAATGCGCAACAAGGGCTGGCATCTGCATATTCCCGTCACCCTGGATGGTCACGTCTATGACGCCATCTTCGATACCGGCTCGCGCCACACCATCATGCGCATGCCGGTGGCGCGGCGCGATTTCGGGCTGGATGCGGACTCGCCCGGCATGACGCCCTATCCCGCCATCAATGGCGATGCCCTGATGAACGGACATTTGCGGCATTTCAGCAAAATGACCTTCGGCGGCATGAGCATTGAGCGTCCGGAAATTCTGATCGTGCCTGACAGGATGAACCGCCAGGCCGATCGCAGCCCCATGGCCAGGAACCGGACCCATTTCCACAATGAGGACCTGATCCTGCCGGAACTGTCCCTGGGCATGGACGTCCTCAAACACCTGCATTTGTTCCTGTCTTTCGGAGAACAGGCCCTGTACGTCGCCCCGGCCGACGCGGTGACCATGCCCAAGCCTTGACGTAATCGGCGGGCTGCGGCATCCCAAAGCCATGACCTCCACAAAGCGCGATCCCCAGGCCATCCTTTCCACCCTGCTGGAAGGTGCCCGCAAAGCCGGCGCGGATGCCGCCGACGCCCTGTATGTCGAGGGCGTCTCCTCCAGTGTCTCCTACCGGCTGGGCAAGCTTGAGGATGTCGAGCGGGCGGAGAATTACGATCTGGGTCTTCGGGTCTTTGTCGGCCAGAAAGTGGCCTTCGTCTCCTCGACCGATTTTTCCGCTGACGCCCTTGCGGCCTTGCCCGGCCGCGCCGTCACCATGGCCAGGCTGGCGCCGGAAGACCGTTTCGCGGGACTGGCGCCCACCGACCGGCTGGCAAGGGACATTCCCCAGCTCGATCTAGAAGATGCGGCAGAACCCAGCGCCGAGATCCTGATCGCGCGCGCGCGCGACGCCGAAGGCGCGGCCCTGGCCGTCGCCGGCGTGACGAATTCCGAAGGCGGCGGCGCCTCCTTCTCGCGCAATGCCATCGCGCTGGCCACCTCCACCGGTTTCTTCGGCCGCTATGCCGGCACCAGCCATTCCATCGGCGTTGCCGTGCTGGCCGGCGAAGGCACCGGCATGGAGCGTGACTATGACCATGCCAGCGCCCGCCATGCCGGCGATCTGCGCGACGCCGAAGAGATCGGCCGCACGGCGGGGGAACGCGCCGTCAAACGCCTCAATCCGCGCTCCATGCCGTCCCAGGCCATTCCGGTTGTCTTTCATCCCGATGAAGCGGCGGGCCTGCTGGGCCATTTCGCCGGCGCCATTTCCGGCGCCGCCATCGCCCGCGGCGTGTCCTTCCTCAAGGACCGCATGGACCAGATGGTTTTCGCGCCCGGCATCCGGGTGATCGACGATCCGCACCGCATAAGGGGCTTGCGCTCCAAGCCCTTCGACGGCGAGGGCGTGGCCAATGCCCGCCGGGCGCTGATCGATGACGGCAGGCTCACAAGCTGGCTGCTGGATTGCGCCAGCGCCCGCCAACTGGGGCTGGCCACCACCGGCCATGCCGCGCGCGGCACCGGCGGGCCGCCCTCGCCTTCCACCACCAATCTCTATCTGGAAGCGGGCAAGCTGTCGGTGAAAGACCTGATCGCCGACATCAAACAGGGCTTTTACGTCACCGAACTGATGGGCATGGGCGTCAATGGCGTCACGGGCGATTATTCCCGGGGCGCCGCCGGCTTCTGGATCGAGAATGGCGAGATCGCCTTCCCGGTTTCCGAAGTCACCATTGCGGGCAACCTGAAGGACATGTTCGCCAGCCTGGTGCCCGCGAGCGATCTTCAGTTCCGCCACGGCACCAATTCTCCCACCGTGCGCATCGAGGGCATGACACTTGCCGGCGCCTGACGCGTCCCAAGACCTGAAATTGCTGGAAGAGACAGTCCGCGCCGCCGGGACGATCGCACGCAAATATTACGGCGGGGACTACAGGCGCTGGAGCAAGGAAGGCGGCAGCCCCGTCACCGAGGCGGACCTGGCCATCGACAAATTCCTCTGCGAGCGGCTCACCGCGGCCCGGCCGGACTATGGCTGGCTGTCGGAAGAAAGCACCGACGATCCGGCGCGGCTGGCCAGCGACAGGACCTTTGTCATAGACCCGATCGACGGCACCATCGCCTTTCTCAAGAACAGGCCGCATTTCACCATCTGCGCCGCCATCGTGTCCGGCGGCCGGCCGCGTTGCGGTGTGGTTTACAATCCCGCCAGCGATGAACTTTACGCCGCGTTCGAGGGCGGCGGCGCCACCCGCAACGGCGCGGCGATCCGGACGTGTAGCCGCGACAGGCTAGAGGGCGCCGCCATGCTGGGCCCGCGGGTCGAACTGACATCGGCGCCCTGGCCGCCCATGCATGTGCAGACGCGCAACTCCGTCGCCTATCGCCTGGTGCTGGTGGCGGACGGCAGCGCCGATGCCACCGTCAGCCTCTCCAGCAAGCGCGACTGGGACCTTGCGGCCGCCGATCTTATCCTGACCGAGGCAGGCGGCCGCCTGACCGATGCCCAGGGCAACCGCCTCGCATACAATGGTGCAAACACCCGCCAGCCAAGCCTGGTGGCGGCCAATCCGGTCCTGCACGCAGAGATCCTTTCGCTGCTGCGACAAAAATAGTCTTATCCCTTTGCTGCGCTTGCGCTTCAATGGCGCGGCGCAATCCGGTGAGTCTCCATGGCCGAGTCCAAGCAGCTTCTGCATTTCGTGTTCGGCGGCGAGCTGAAAAATACCGACGACATCGAGTTCAAGGACCTCGGCAAGCTGGATTTAGTCGGCATGTATCCCAGCTATGCCGAGGCCGAGCGCGCCTGGCGGGCCCGCGCCCAGGCCACGGTGGACAATGCCCAGATGCGCTATTTCGTGGTCCATATGCACCGGCTGATGGAGCCGGATAAGGACCATCACCATTAGGACACAGGTTTAAGTGCCTGTCGGGGCGAGGATTTTTGCCTCACCCTCCCTCCCATGCTACTAGCTGCCGGACATGAGTTCCGCCAGCCCCGATTCCATCGCGTCGGCCTCCGGCGCCCCCAATAGCGGGGCGATCGTCCGGCGGCTTTTGCGCGACTATGTCAGCACCCAATGGGGCCTGGCCGCACTGGCGGTCTTCTGCATGCTGCTGACCAGCGCCGTCAGCGGCCTGGTGCCTCATCTGCTCAATCTGGAGGTCAAGCTGATCTTCCTGCGCCATGAGGCCGACATGCTGCTGCCCATGTCGCTGGCGGTGGTGGGCGTGGTGGCCTTTCGCGCCGTCACCCTGTTCTTCGGGCGCATGTTGCTGGACAGCCTGGGCGAAAAGACGGTGGCCCGCGCCCAGAGCCAGATGTTCTCCCGCCTGATCCGCCGCGACCTCGCCGACCTGAATGCGGTTCATTCCGGCCAGTTCGTCTCCAACTTCCTCTATGACGCGACCCTGATGCGCGATGGCCTGACGCAGGGCTTTGCCGCCATCTTCCTGGAAGCGGTGCAACTGGTCGTCTATCTGATTTACGTCCTGGTCAGCGACTGGCAACTGGGCGTGCTGGCGCTCACCATTCTGCCCGGCGTGGCCTGGGCGATGGAGCGGCTGGGCGGCTCCATGCGCCGGGCGGCCACCCGCGGCATGCGCGAGACCGGCGACCTGTCGGTGGTCCTGTCGGAGGCAATGGACGGACGGCGCATAATCAAGGCCTATGACCTGGAAGATCACAGCATCGGGCGCGTCGATGCGCGGCTGAAGTCGCGGCTGGCGACCCTTTTGAAAGCGGTGCGGCTGCGCGCGGCGGCGGCCCCCACCACCGATCTTTTCCTGGGCGTGGTGATCGGCGTGGTGCTGTTCGCGGCCGGCTGGCAGAATCTGCATGGCCAGATCACGCTCAATGCCTTTGCGGGTTTTCTGGCGGCGCTGATCCTGGCGCAGCAGCCCTTGCGCAACCTTTCCCAGCTCTGGCCCACGGCGTCGGCGGGCCTGGCGGGCGCGCAGCGCATCTTCGACGCCATCGATGCACGGCCCAGCATTGTGAACCAGCCCGGCGCCCGGCCGCTGGCCTCCCGGGGCGGCGCGGTCAGCTTCCAGGATGTAAGTTTCGCCTATCACCGCGATTCCGGCCACACACTCGCGCATGTGACGCTGGACATTCCCGCCGGCGGGAAAGTTGCGCTGGTCGGCCCGTCCGGCGCCGGCAAGAGCACCATCTTCAACCTGCTGCTGCGCTTCTATGAGCGCGACGGGGGCACCATCGCCGTCGATGGCCAGGATATCAGCGCGGTCACGCTGGAATCGCTGCGCGCCAACATTGCCGTGGTGACCCAGGAAGCGGTGCTGTTCGATGAAAGCATTGCCGCCAATATCGAGCTTGGAAAGCCGGGCGCCTCGCTGGGCGAAATCAAGGCGGCGGCCCGCAACGCCGCAGCCCATGACTTCATCGCGGCCCTGCCGGAAGGCTATGACACAAGGGTAGGCGAAGGCGGGCTGAAACTGTCCGGCGGCCAGCGCCAGCGCGTCGCCATCGCCCGTGCCATGCTGCGCAACGCCCCGATCCTGCTTCTGGACGAAGCCACCAGCGCGCTGGATTCGGAATCCGAACGCCAGGTCCAGGACGCGCTGTCCCGGCTGATGAAGGGGCGCACCACCATCGTGATCGCCCATCGCCTGTCCACCGTGGTCGATGCCGACTGCATCTATGTGCTGGAAAAAGGACGCGTGGTGCAATCGGGCACCCATGCCGAGCTGATGGCGGCGAACGGGCTCTACGCCAGTCTCTATCGCCACAATCTGGAAGACGCGCCATGAGCAGTTCGGTCGGACTGACCGCCTGGCGCCTCGCCACCGGAGTGCTAAGCCCGCTGGCGCCGCTGCTGCTGCGCCAGCGCGCGGCACGCGGCAAGGAAGACGGGACACGGCTGAACGAGCGGCTGGGCATCGCCGGAATCGCGCGCCCCGCAGGCCGGCTGATCTGGCTGCATGGCGCCAGTGTGGGCGAAAGCCTGTCCGCCCTGCCGCTGATCGAAAAACTGATCGAGAGCGCTTCGGTGCTGGTCACCAGCGGCACCGTCACCAGCGCAGCCATGATGAGCCGAAGGCTGCCGGCCGGAAACGGCAGCCGCCAGGCGCTGCACCAGTTCGTGCCCCTGGACACGCCGGGCGCCGTGGCCCGCTTCCTGGATCACTGGAAGCCGGATGCGGGCCTGTTCATCGAATCCGACATCTGGCCCAACCTGATCCGGGCAGCGCATGACCGGGGCGTGAAACTGGCGCTCGTCAATGCCCGCATCTCGGCCGCGTCCGCCGAACGCTGGATGTGGGCGCGGCGCAGCGTGAATGTACTGCTGGACGCCTTCGACATGGTGCTGGCGCAGGACGATGAGATTGCCCGGCGCTTCCGCGATCTGGGCGCCAGGCATGTGGAGGCGGTGGGAAGCCTCAAGGCCGACGCGCCGCCCCTGGCTGTCGATCCGGATGCGCTGGCGGCGATGCGCCAGGCGATCGGCGGCCGCCCGGTGCTGCTGGCGGCCCAGACCCACCCCGGCGAAGACGAGACCATCCTTCCCGCGCATGACCTGCTGCGTGCGCAATTCCCCGACCTGCTCACCATTCTGGTCCCCCGCCATACTGAGCGCGGCGAGGATCTGGAAATGCTGTGC
>CAYFKU010000001.1:28572-59005 GCA_964343955.1 uncultured Rhizobium sp.
TCTATCGCCTGGCGTCCTTCTGCTTTCTGGGCGGCACGCTGGTGCCCATGGGCGGGCACAATCCGCTGGAACCGGCGGCGCTCAAATGCGCGGTGCTCGCGGGACCGCATACCAGAAATGCCGCGACCGCCTTCGAGGCGATCTTCGCGGCCCAGGGCTTCGGCCATGTCGCCAGCAGCGCCGACATCGCCCGCGAAGCGGCGCGGCTGCTGGGCGATCCCGCAGCAGCGGCGGCGGCCGGAGACGCGGCGGCGCAAGGCGCGGCCAGACTTGCGGGCGCGGTGGACCGCACCATCGCGCATCTGAGACGGATGTTCGATGCGCGCGCCTGAATTCTGGCGCCATCGCGGCTTGCCGGCACTGCTGCTGGCGCCGGTCGGCGTCCTCTATGGCCTCAGCGTGGCGCTGAAGGCGAAATTTTCAAAGCCTTTCGATCCGGGTTTGCCCGTCATCTGCGTCGGCAACCTGACCGCGGGCGGCAGCGGCAAGACACCCGTTGCCATCGCGCTAGCCGATCGCCTGCGGGCACGCGGCCACAAGCCCTTTTTTCTCACCCGCGGCTATGGCGGCAGCGAACGCGGTCCGGCCATGGCCACACGCGCCCATGGCGCGGCACAGATGGGCGACGAAGCCCTTCTGCTGGCCCGCGCCGCCCCCACCATCGTGGCGCGCGACCGCGCCGCCGGCGCGCGTCTGGCGAAAGAAAAGGGCGCGACGGTGCTGGTGATGGATGACGGCCATCAGAATTTCGCGCTGCGCAAAAGCCTGTCGCTGGTGGTGGTCGATGCCGAAACCGGATTCGGCAATGGCTGCCGGATTCCCGCCGGCCCCTTGCGCGAACCGGTGAGCCAGGGCCTGGCGCGCGCCGATGCGGTGATTTTGATGGGGTCCGAGCGCAGCGAGGACGGGCGCGCGGACAAGCGCGCCCCGGGCAGTTCGCCCGACCTGCAAGGCTTTGGCGGCCCGGTGCTGCGCGCCCGGCTGACGGTCGATGGCGAAGCCTTCGCGGGGAAGACCGTATTCGCCTTTGCCGGGATCGGGCGCCCGGAAAAATTCGTCGCCTCGCTGGAAGCGGCCGGCGCCGAGGTGGTGGGGCAATGCTTCTTCGACGATCATCATCCGTACACAGAGGACGAGATTGTGGAACTGAAGGCCATCGCGGGCGCCGCGCAGCTTGTCACCACCGAAAAGGATTTCGTGCGCCTGTCGGTCGCCCAGCGCGAAGGTATCCGCCTGCTGAGGGCCGCGGCCCGGTTCGACGAACCCGCTGGTCTTGACCGGTTGCTTGACAGCGCATTGGCCGGGCGCTAGCGCCATTGGCATGAGCCAACCCGGCGAAAAACTCTCCCTTGGCGAGGCCTTGCGCTATGGCGTGGAAGCCGCGTTCTTCTTCGCCTTCATGGGGTTTTTCCGCCTGCTGGGGCTGGAGACCGCCTCCCGGGTGGGCGGCTGGATCGGCCGCAATCTTCTCAGCCTTCTGCCGCCCGACCGGATCGCCCGCGAAAATCTGGCTTTGGCCTTTCCCGAAAAATCCGAGGCCGAGCGCAATGCCATACGCCGCGCCATGTGGGACAATCTGGGCCGGGTGGTAGGCGAATATCCGCATCTGGACCGTTTCTCGCCGCATGGCGAGGACCCGCGCATCACCTATGGCCTGCCCCCCGGCGTGACGATCGACGACATGAAGGCCGGGCCGCTGATGTTCCTGTCGGGCCATCTGGGCAACTGGGAAGTCCTGCCCATCCTGGCGCATCAGGTCGGGCTGGACGGCGCCGCCGTGGTGCGCCCGCCGAACAATCCCTTTGTCGCCGACTGGCTGGCCCGCCAGCGCCGCAGCAAGGGCCCGGACACGCTGATCGCCAAGCACAATGCGGCGCGCGCCATGCTGGGGCAGCTTCGCGCCGGCAAGATGCTGTGCATGCTGGTTGACCAGAAGCTGCGCGAAGGCATCGCCGTGCCCTTTTTCGGGCGCGACGCCATGACCACGCCCGCACCCGCCGCCCTGACCCTGAAGACAAAGGCCCGGCTGCTTTTCGCCTCCAACAAGCGCCTGCCCGGCCCGCGCTTTCATGTCACGGTCTGGCCGGACATCGCTTTCACGCCGACGGGCGATGAAAACCGGGATGCACACATCCTGACCGCCGCGATTACCCACCGCATCGAAGAGATGATCCGTGCCGATCCCAGCCAGTGGCTGTGGATTCACAATCGCTGGCCGACCGAGCGCGACAGACGGATAGTGGAAGGCGAAAAACCATGAGCATTCGAAAGCGCATTCTGGACACGCTCTTTTTCGGCCGCGATCCGCTCAGGGATTTTCCCGCCGACCGTTTCGCCAGCGATTTGCAGGGCTGGCATTCCAACCATGTTTACCTGACCCGCGCCATCCAGGAGGTGCGCCCGCAGATCGTGGTGGAAGTCGGCGTCTGGAAAGGCGCGTCCGTGGTGACCCTGGCAAAGGCCATTCAGGGATTGAAACTGGACGCCGTGGTGATCGCCATCGATACCTGGCTGGGCTCGTCGGAACATTATCTCTGGGAGAAATTCATCCCGGACATGGATTTCGAATTCGGCTATCCACGGCTCTATCACAAGTTCGCGACGAACATGGTCAAGGAAAGGGTGGCGGATATCGTGGTGCCGCTGCCGCTAGATTCCATCAACGCCTTCCAGTTGTTGAAGGAAAAGAACATCCGGCCCGATGTGCTGCATATCGATGCCGGGCACGATTATCTGTCCGTGATGGCCGATCTGAAGGCCTGGTGGCCGCAACTCAACAAGGGCGGCATCCTGATCGGCGACGACTATTTCAAGAAGCCGATCATCGGTCAGGGCAAATGGCCGGAAGTGCGCCAGGCCTTCGATGAATTCTTCGCCGCCACGCCGCACACAATTTTCGAAAGCGGTGACGGCAAGTGCATCGTGGGGAAACCGGCCTAGCTAAAGCGGCTCGGGCCTGGCCTTTCTGGCCGACAGCGACGGGTCCAGCCGCACCTGGAACCAGTTCATCGCCCAGTGCAGATGCGGACCTGTGGCGCGGCCGGTGGCGCCGATCAGCCCGATCGGCTGGCCGCGCCTGACCGCATCGCCTGCCTTCACCAGCCGCTTGCTCTGATGCAGGTATGACGTCGAGACACCCTGGCCATGATCGATCAGGGTGAAGCCGCCGCCCAGATACTGCTCGTCGGAAATGCTCACCACCCCATCGGCGGGTGCATGGATCGGCGTGCCGGTGGGCGCGGCCATGTCCACGCCGAAATGCGGCGACATGGGCACGCCATTGTCGATCCGCCGGCTGCCGAACACGCCGCTGAGGATGCCGGGCGCGGGCCAGTCGAAGCCGGATAGAAAATCGCTGCCGGCGCTGTCGGTCAGCCGCGCCAGATAGACCTGTTCAGCTTCGCGCGCGATGCGCTCGCGCACCTCGGGCGGCGGCGTCACGGTATGCTGCGGCAGGCCATTGACCCGCTGTTCCTCATAGGTGCGCGGGCTGGGGGTGTAACTGCGGCTGTCGCCGCCGCCATCGGGATAGCGCACCGTCACCAGCGACGGTTTGACCTGGTCCGGCCCGAAGCCGAAGGCGAAGCGGCCATCGGCCGTCACCCGCAGCGGCCGTCCATCCAGCGCTGCCACCGAGCCGGGCGGAGCGCTGCCCTGGACCAGCGAGCCCTGCGTCATCGCGCCGGCGATGGAAAAGCGCACCGGCTTTTCTTGCGCCCGCGCGGGAGAAAAAGCGAAAGAAAGCGAAGCGCCGATAAAAAACCGGCGCCGCATCATTTGGGAACCAGACCCTTTTCCTGCGCCCGCTGGGTGGCGACCGCCGGATTGGCATAGGCCTCCTGCAGGTCCACGCTCCAATAGCGCAGCGCATCCAGCGGAATATGCGTGCCCGTTACGGCGCAGACCACATAGGCGCCCGACGCGATGATCTCATATTCGCCGTCGAGATAGTGAAGCCTGGCTTCACCCTGATCGCGTTCCATCACATTCATGGCTTCTATTTACCCAATCTTTTGTCAGAAAAGCGAGGCCTGATCGGCTGGGTTCTTGCGAGATTTCTTCATCTTGCCGTCCCCCTCGCCCGCCACCGCTTTTGCCTCGCCATCGGCAAAGGTCAGGGTCAGGGTCTCGCCCGGCGTGATGGAACCAGCGCGCCGGCGCACCGCCCCGTCCGCGCCCCGCACAAGGACAAAGCCGCGCTCCAGCGCGGCGCGATAGGAGATGCCTTCCAGCACACGCGCCAGGCCATCGAGATGACGCCGCGCCTGATTCAGCCGCGCGGTCTGTGCCCGCCCCGCCCGGTCCCCCAGGCTTGCGGCTCGCTCGCCGCACAGGCGCATGCGGTCCTTCAGCATGCGGTCCTGCAGCCGCGCCTCCGCCCGGCTGAACTTGACCTGATGGATCTGCAAATTGCGTCGCAAGGCACTGCCCAGCCGCTCGCCCGCCGTATCCAGCCGCTGGCGCGGGCCGGCGAACAGGGCATCGGGGCGTGGCAGCACCCGCACAAGCTGGGCCAGGTGACGTTTCCTGTCTTCCATCCCCTTGCCGAAACAGCGCACGAAGCGCCGCTCGAAATCCAGCACCTGGGCGATCAGCTCGGCGCGCACCGGCACGGCCAGCTCGGCCGCGGCGGTGGGCGTGGGCGCCCGCCGGTCGGAGGCGAAATCGATCAGGGTCGTGTCGGTCTCATGGCCCACGGCCGAGATCAGGGGAATTGTGCAGGCTGCGGCGGCGCGCACCACCGCCTCGTCGTTGAAGGCCATCAGGTCTTCGACCGATCCGCCGCCGCGCGCCACTATGATGAGATCGGGCCTGGGCAAGCGGGCGCCGTCAAAGGCGTTAAATCCGGCGATGGCGGCGGCGATCTCGCCGGCCGCCTTTTCCCCCTGCACCGCCACGGGCCAGAGCAACACCCGCCGCGGGAAACGGTCCATAAGCCGGTGCATGATGTCGCGTATCACCGCCCCGGTGGGCGAGGTCACAACCCCGATCACCTCCGGCAGGAAGGGAAGCGGCTTCTTGCGGGCAGCCTCGAAGAGACCTTCGGCCTGCAGGCGCTTCTTGCGCTCTTCCAGCATTGCCATCAGGGCGCCCAGACCGGCCAGCTCGACCTGCTCCACCACGATCTGATAGCGCGAGGAACCCGCATAGGTGGACAGCTTGCCGGTCAGCACCACTTCCATGCCGGCCTCGGGCCGCACCTTCAGGCGGGCCACCGTGCCCCGCCAGATCACGGCATTGAGGCAGGCCTTTTCGTCCTTGAGGTCGAAATAGACATGGCCGGAAGAGTGGAATTTCAGCCCCGAAATCTCGCCCCTCACCCGCACAAAGGCGAACTGGTCCTCGACCACCCGCTTCAGGGCGCTGGACAGTTCGGTGACCGAAAATTCCGGCAGGTTAGAAATGGCTGCGTCGCTCATGGCCCTATGATACAGGACGGCTTCGGAAAATGGCGAGGCGGCAGTGAAGGTTCTTCTGATCGGGTCGGGCGGCCGGGAACATGCGCTGGCCTGGGCGCTGGCCAAAAGCCCGCTTTTGACAAAACTCTATTGCGCGCCGGGCAATGCCGGCATCGCGCAACTGGCCGAATGCGTGCCGATCCCGGCCACCGATTTCGCGGCCCTGGCGGACTTCGCCAGAGGCGCCCGAATCGATTTTGCCGTGATCGCCGCGGATGCCCAACTGGTGGGCGGGCTGTGGGACATGATGGAACAGGCCGGCGTGCGGGCGATGGGTCCGTCAAAGGCCGCGGCGGTTCTGGAAGGCTCCAAGGGCTATGTCAAAGACCTGTGCATGGAAGCGGGCATACCGACCGCCGCCTACCAGCGCTTCACCGCGCCGGCGCCCGCCAAGGCCTTTGTGGACGCGTTGGGAAAGCGGGTGGTGGTGAAGGCCGATGGCCTGGCCGCGGGCAAGGGTGTGCTGCTGCCCGAAACCATCGCCGATACGCACAAGGCGATCGACTTCATGTTCGAGGGCGGCTTCGGCGAGAGCGGCCATGCCATTGTGGTGGAGGAATTCATGGAGGGCGAGGAAGCCAGCTTCTTCGCCCTCAGCGACGGCACCAATGTCGTGCCAATGGCGGGCGCCCAGGACCATAAGCGCGCGTTCGATGGCGATACCGGCCCCAATACGGGCGGCATGGGCGCCTATTCCCCCGCCCCCGTCCTGACGCCCGACTTGCAGCATGTGGCGATGGAACGGTTCATCAAGCCGACCGTGGCCGCGATGAAGGCGCGCGGCACGCCCTATATGGGCGTGCTCTATCTGGGGCTGATGATCACGGCCGAAGGCCCGAAGCTGGTGGAATACAACTGCCGCTTCGGCGACCCCGAATGCCAGGTGCTGATGCCGCGCCTGAAAAGCGACCTTCTGGGCGCCCTGCTGGCGGCGCGCGAAGGGCGCCTGACGCCCCTGGAATGGTCCGATGACGCGGCGATGACCGTGGTGATGGCGTCCCGGGGCTATCCCGGTTCCTATGACAAGGGCCATGTCATTGCCGGCCTGAAGGAAGCGGCCGCGCTGCCGGGCATTACCATTTTCCATGCCGGCACCCAGGCGCGCGGGGCCGACATCCTGGCGGTGGGAGGACGGGTGCTGAATGTCACCGCCACCGGCGCCACCATTGCCGAGGCGCGCAACAGCGCCTATGCGGCGGTGGAAAAAATCCAGTGGCAGGGCGCTTTCTACCGGAAGGATATAGGCTGGCGCGCCCTCACGCGCTGATGCGCCCGGCCGCACGGAACCGTTGACAGGAAGGGGCCGACAAGGCACGGCATAGGCCATGCTGCTGTGGGCGGGTTTCATCTCCATCCTTGTGGGGCTTCTGGCGCTGGCGATCGACCGGCGCCTGGCGCATTTGATCTATGACCATATCAGCGCCCGCACGCACAAGGCGCTGGACAGCATCACCCATTACGCCAAGGCGGCGCACTGGCTGGCCGCCGCCATCCTGGCCCTGATCGTGGCCGCCGGCATGCGCAAGTTCCAGATGCTGCCCGACGAAGCCACCCTGCTGGTGAACTATTCGCTGGCCTTCATCGCCAGCCTGACCATGGGCAGCGCCATACTGCATGTGATCAAGCTGGTGCTGGGGCGCCGCCGCCCGCGCGACGACATGGAGATGGGGCTCTACGGCTTTCAGCCCCTGGCCTTCAACCTGGATTACAACAGCTTTCCGTCCGGCCATGCCCTGACCATCTTCTGCGTCGCGGTGATCTTCACCTGTGTCTGGCCGGACTGGTGGCCGGCCTGGTTCGGCGTCGCCACCCTTCTGGCAAGCACCCGCGCGCTCCTGACGGCGCATTTCATCAGCGATGTCCTCATTGGCGCCGGCATCGGCCTGATCGCGGCGCGCGAAGTGCTGCTGCTGGGCTTTCCGGGTTTCGCGCCGGGCTGGTTCTAGACGCGCTGCCGTTCCCGCTTAAGCGGGCATGACGATATTCACGCCCGCCGGGCGCGGAAAAAATCGCGCAGGATGTCGCCCGCCTCCACCGCATGATGATCCATCTGCTCGATCCGCGGCCGATGGTGACAGGTGGGCTGCTCGAAAAAGCGCGGACCATGCAGCAGCGCCCCGCCCTTGGGATCGCAGGCGGCAAAGACGATCCGCGCCACCCGCGCCATGGCGATGGCCCCGGCGCACATGGCGCAGGGTTCCAGGCTCACATACAGGCTGGTGCCCAGCAGCCTCTCATTGCCCAGCATGCGGGCGGCGGCGCGCAGCACCAATATCTCGGCATGAGCGGTGGGATCGTGCCGCTCCACGACCCGGTTGCCGTCCCGGGCCAGAAGCGCGCCTTCCGCCGACAGCAGCACGGCGCCGACCGGCACCTCGCCCCGCGCGGCGGCCGATTTCGCTTCTTCCAGCGCCAGTGCTATGGCTTCGGCGTCATTCATGAAACCGGAGTTACCTTGGCCGCTAGGGAAAAGCCAGCAGAGGGCGACAGGATCGCCAAGGTCATCGCCCGGGCCGGGATCTGCTCGCGCCGTGACGCCGAGAAGCTGATTTTGGAAGGCCGGGTGAAGCTGGACGGGGAGACAGTCACCTCCCCAGCCCTGAATGTCACCCCGGAACAGGTGATCCAGGTCGATGAAAAGCCGCTGGCCGAACCGGAAGCGGCGCGCATGTGGCGCTATCACAAGCCGTCCGGCCTCGTGACCACCCACAAGGACGAAAAGGGCCGTCCCACCGTCTTCGCCAATCTGCCCAAGAGCCTGGGGCGCGTGGTCTCGGTTGGCCGGCTGGATTTCAATTCCGAAGGCCTGCTGCTTCTCACCAATGACGGCGAGATCGCGCGCCGCATGGAAATCCCCTCGGCGGGCTGGACGCGCGTCTATCGCGTGCGGCTGTTCGGCAAGGTGACCCAGGCCGACCTAGACAAGCTGGCCACCGGCATCACCATCGCCGGCGTCAAATACGGTCCCATCGTCGCCGACCTGGAACGCAGCAAGGGCATGTATAGCTGGGCCACCGTCTCGCTGAAGGAAGGCAAGAATCGCGAGGTCAAGCGCGTGATGGAAGGACTGGGCCTCAAGGTGGCGCGGCTGATCCGCACCGCCTATGGCCCCTTCCAGCTCGGCCAGCTCGCGGAAGGCCAGACCGAGGAAATTCCGGCGCGATTGTGGCGGGAAAAACTGGGAATTGGCCGCAAAAAGCGCTCGGAAAAGTCTTCGGACAAGCCCTGGGAAAAACGTGCTGACCGGGGCGACTGAAAGCTGGTAGAAGCCCCGTCTCAAGGGTATCGGGCAGCACGGGAGACGGCGATGGGCAGCATGAAGGAAAAGCGCAAGAATCAGCTCCAGCCGCCCTATGCCGCCGAGACCAAGGATGTGCGTTTCGCCGGCACCTTCGAGGTGCTGGTGCCGGTTCCGGCCCGCAACAAGCCGCAGAAAGTGCCGCTGCAGTTCCCCACCATGTCGGCGGCGGAAAACTGGATCCACAGTCCCGAAGGCAAGGACATGATCGCGGAAATTCTGGAAGATGCGGGCAAGGACTGACGGACCGCCGGCGGTGACGCGAAAACTCCTGGCTTTCGTCGTCTGTATGGCGGCCATGGCGGCGTCCGCGCAGACACTGGCCGCGACACCGGCCGCGACACTGGCTGACGGCGCGCGCTTCTATGAGCAGGGCGACTATGCGCGTGCGCTGTCCGCATGGCGCGCGCTGGCCGACAAGGGCAATGCGGAAGCGCAAAACAATCTTGGCCTCCTCTATCTCGACGGCAAGGGCGTGGCTCCGAACCTGGCCGAAGCGGTGCGCCACTTTCAGCTTTCGGCCGCCGCCGGGTTGCCGCTGGGACAGAACAATCTGGGTGGGCTTTATCGCGACGGGCGCGGCCTGCCGCCATCGGCCGAATTGCCTGCGCGCCTGCCCGGCGCAAGGTTTTGCATTCGCGGCCGGTTTCGCCATGATCGGCCCGAAACAGCCTCGAACATTCCACCGCAAACACCGCCCTGATGTAACAGCAAAGCCTCCCCGCCCTGGCCCTTGTGCTGGCCGCCGCCGTGGCGCTGGGCCTGTGCATGAACCGCATGCGCATGCCCGCCGCTGCGGGCTTCATTCTTGTGGGCGTGGCGCTGGGCCCCAGCGGTGCGGCGCTGGTCAACACATCCGGCGATATCGAGCTTCTGGCCGAGCTGGGCGTGCTGATGCTGCTGTTCATCATCGGGATGGAAATGCGCCTGGGCGCCTTCACCCGCACCCTGCCCCTGGCCCTTGGGGTCACGGGCCTGACCTGCCTGATCATTCCCACCTCGGTCGCGCTGTTCGCCTGGTTCGTGCATGGCGAGGTGCTGGGCGGCATCGTCATCGGTTTCATGCTGAGCATTTCCTCCACCGCCGTGGCGATGAAGATGATCGAGGACAGCGAGGAAAAAGACACGCCGGCCGGACGGCTGGCGCTTGCCATCCTGGTGGCCCAGGATCTGGCGACCGTGCCGCTGCTGTTGATCACCAGCAATCTGGGCAAGGAACTGACGGCACGGACCTTCTTGCATCTGGGCCTGAAGATGGGGGTCGCCTTCGCGCTGCTGGCGGTCTTCATCCATGTGCTGAACAGGATCAAAAGCTTCCGCTTCCCCGCGTCCGAATTCCTGCTCAAGAATTCCGACATCGGCACCCTGGGCGTCCTGGGCATCTGCTTCGCCAGCGCCGCCCTGTCGGGCCTGGGCGGCCTGTCGCCGGCGCTGGGCGCCTTCCTGGGCGGTCTGGCGGTGGGCCATTCCACGTTGCGGCGCGGCGCCCTTTCCATGGCGCAACCGGTGCAGAGCATCCTGCTGTTCGTTTTCTTTCTGTCGGTGGGGCTTTTGATCGATCTCAACTATCTGATCCAGCATGCCTGGATCATCGCGGCCGCGCTGGTGGTGGTGACCGGCGGCAAAACAGTGCTGAAGATGATCCTGCTCACCCTTGGGCGGCAGAATCTGGATACTGCCTTCTCGGCCTCGCTGTTCCTGTCGCCGGTGGGAGAATTCTCCTTCGTGATCGCAAGCGCGGGACTTCTGGCCGGATCGCTGTCGCCCGAAGGCCACAAGCTGGCCATCGCGGTGATCGCCATGTCACTGCTCGCCAGCCCGATCTTCTTCATCCTGGCGCGGCTGGCGCACCGCTTCTTCTTCCGCCGCAGCCTGGAGCTGGCGCGGGCGGCAAGCTTCAACGCGGCCGGCGCGGATATCTAACTACCAGGCCTGGAACAGGCCGCCGTCATACCAGTCCCAGATCAGATAGAAGACGAACTGGGTCTGGCGATCGCCGCCGCGATCATTGAGCGGAATGCGGGTGCCGAAACTGGCCAGCACATGCTGGCGGGTCGAGAGGCTGACCTGAAGCTGGGGAACGATGTCCCATTGCAGCTTGGCGCCAGGCGCGAATTCCTGGGTGGTGAGAAGCTCCAGCTGCGGCGACCAGGCGCGTCCCCAGCCTTCATCGGCAGCAAAGGTCCGGCCCAGCGCGAAATTGCCATGCGCTTCATGCGCCAGCCCCTTGCCGACGGGAAAGGCGCCGAAGACATCGCCCTGCAGGAAATAATCGCCCATGATCTGGGCGAAAAGCGCATGGGTTTCGAAAGCCCAGGTACCCTGGCCCAGTCCGCGCGCATAATTGCCCGTGGGCAGCACCACTTCGCCAAGGGCGCTGAAGATTGTGCCGCTGTCGACATCGGCGAGAAGGTTCTGCTTCCAGGCCACGCCCATGTCGCCGATGCCGGTCTGGGCATGGCCCAGCGGTCCGGTCACGCTGGAGATGGGCAGATTGACTTCAAGCTGCCCGGTCTTGCCGAAGCGCTTTTCGAACACGCTGGTCGAGGTAAAGCCATAGCCCTTGGTATTGAGCTCGTTGAGATTGACAAGCTCGTCTTCCGGAAAGGCCTTTTCGGTGAACATGGCCAGCGGCAGGTTGAACTCGCCGCGCGGCAGGCCGGACTTTTCACACTTGGCCCGCAGATAGCCGATGATTGCATTTATTTCATCATCGCTGAGCGCCTTGTCGAAAGCCGGCATGGCATGGGGAAAGGCGCGGGCGCGCCCGCCGCGATGAATGGTGGAGCCCCAATCGGTGTCGGCCTCGCGGGTGGCGAAGCCGCAATCGCCGAAATCGGGCATCTTGATGCCGAAATTGGCAAAGCCCAGATCGGACAATTTGCGATCGCCGCGCCCGTCCGCGCCATGACAGGCGGCGCAATTCTGGGTGAAAAGCGCGCGACCATCCAGCGACTGCTTCTCAGAAGCAGCCATCCCCGGCAGGGTCAAAAGCGCCAGACCGCACAGAGCCAGGATGAGCAGCTTCGGCATGCGCAGCAAATTCCATCCCCAAAGCAGGAAACACAACTGATAGGGCCAAGGCCTGCGTTGACGCAACAGCCTGCGCGTTGCTAACTCGTCGTTGCAAGCGGGAATTTCTGCATATGAAGCCGATCCGCATCTTCCGGGCGACCTTGCTCCTTTGCGGCGCGCTGCTCATGGCGGGAAGCGCCGTCATGGTGCGGGCGGAAGGCAATTCGCCCGGCCAGGACAAGACGGCAGACGTTCCCCGCATGCCGTCCAATCACTTGCTGTTCAACACCTCGGCCCATTGCATTTCCTGCCACAGCCAGATTCACGCCCCCGACGGCGAGGACATTTCCATCGGCCTGCAGTGGCGCGCCTCGGTGATGGCCAACTCGTCGCGCGATCCCTATTGGCAGGCGGCCATCCGCCGCGAAACCATGGACCATCCCGGCGCCACCGCCGCGATCGAGGATAAATGCTCTACCTGTCACATGCCGATGCAGCGCTATCAGGCGCGGGCGGAAGGCTTGCGCGGACAGGTCCTGAAATATCTGGCCGCGGTGAGCAGCGGCGCCGCGCTGGAGGAACCGGAGGGCGATCTGGAAGAAGTGAAGGACGTCAAGGCAACCCTGGCCGCGGATGGTGTCTCCTGCACAGTCTGTCATCAGATCCAGAACAGCAATCTGGGCCAGCGCTCCAGTCTGGATGGCGGCTTCCTGATCGATGTGACGAAAAAAGACGAAGAGCGGGAAATCTTCGGCCCCTATGACGATCCCGACGCAGGCCGCCAGCGGCTGATGCATTCGACGACCGGCTTCACACCCAGGAAAGTGGATTATCTGGACGACTCGGCGCTCTGTGCCTCTTGCCATACCCTTATCACCGATGCCCTGGACGACCAGGGCAAGCCGGCCGGCAGCCTGCCGGAACAGATGCCCTATCAGGAGTGGCAGCACAGCGATTACGCAAAGAGCCAGAGCTGCCAGGATTGCCATATGACGCGGGTGAAGGGCGAAGCGCCCATCACCTCGGTCCATGCCCAAAATCATGACGGCGTCTTCCGGCACACTTTTGTGGGCGGCAATTCCACCCTGCTGCGGATGCTCAAGGATCATGCCGGCGAACTGGGCGTCACCGCGATGCCGGCGGAACTGGAAGAGGCCGCGCGGCGCAGCGAGGCGCTGCTGGCGCGCGACACAGCCTCGGTCAGCATCGCGAACATGACCGAAGGTGACGGCCATCTGAACTTCGATGTCTCGGTTGCCAACCGGACCGGCCACAAATTCCCCACCGCCTATCCGGCCCGCCGCGCCTGGCTTCATGTGACGGTGCGCGACAGCGCGGGCGCGGTGCTGTTCGAATCCGGGGCGGTGCGGCCTGACGGCTCGATTGCGGGCAATGACAATGATGCCGATGGTACGAAATTCGAGCCGCATCACAGCCGCATCACGCAGGCCGATCAGGTGGAGATTTTCGAATCCATCATGGGCGATTTCAAAGGCCGGGTGACCACCGGCCTGGTTTTCGGCAATCACTATCTGAAAGACAATCGCATCCTGCCCAGGGGCTTCGACAAGGAGACGGCGGATGCCTCCATCGCGGTGGTGGGCGATGCCCGAGCCGATGCGCGCTTCACCGCGGGCGCGGCCACGACCGGCTATAGCATGCCGGTTCCGGCCGGACACGGCCCCCTGCGCGTCTCAGCGGAGCTGCTCTACGAAAGCATCGGCTATCGCTGGGCGCACAATCTGGAAGCCTATAACGCCTTCGAGCCCAAACGCTTCCTGGGCTATTACCAGGCCCAGAGCGCGCGGCTGGCAAAGCCCGTCGCCGGCGCTTCGGCAAGCCTGCCTTAGGGCGATCCCTTAGCGCGATCCCAGCATCATTCGCTGCATCACCCGATCGCGCAGGATGAACTGGTGATACAGCGCCCCCGCCACATGCAGGATGATGAAGCCCAGCAGCACATAGACCAGGAAATTGTGGATGTCGCCCGCCTCATGGGCCCAGGCCGAGCCGGTGGGCGCCAGCGCGGGCAGCGGGATGATGCCGGCGATATATACGGTCCATCCGCGCGAGTTGGCCGCCGCCCAGCCCAGTATGGTCATCACGAAAACCAGCAGGTAGAGCGCCAGATGAGTGATATGCGACAGGGCGGTCTGCCAGCCGGGCATATTGTCGGGCAAGGCGACCGGATTCAGCAGACGCCAGACATAGCGGGCCAGGATCACCGCAAGGATCGCCGCGCCCAGCGACAGATGCCAGTTGACCCATCCCTCGTTCAGGGTCTTGCGACCGATATGGGGCATGATCGAACCCACGGCATATTGGGCCGCCAGCAGGACAAAGATCGCCCAATGGAAGATTTTCGCCGTCATCCCATAGGTGCCCGGCCGCAGATTGTTCGCCATGTGCGTCTCCCTTTCGACTCACGATAGACCAGCGCCCGGAATGTTGGTGCGAGTAATTCGCAGTAACGCATTAAAGCAGCGAGAAGTGACGATCCGCCGCCTTCCGGTGGGCAGCGATATGCGGATGCTGCGGCCATGAACATTCGTCCCGCACTCGCGGCCGTGTCGGCCATTATTCTTTCCGCTGTCCCCGCTTTCGGATTCACGGTCAACAACAAGCCCCTGTCCGCGACCGAAAAGGATATCGAGACTCTGGGCAAAGGCATTGCCATCGCCCTGCCCCTGGCCGCGGGCGGCATCGCGCTTTACAAGCATGACCGCGTCGGCGTCGCGCAGTTGCTGGTGGAAACAACCCTGACGGTGGGCACCGTCTATGCGCTGAAGAGCATCGTCCGCGAACAACGCCCCAACGGCATGGATTTCCGTTCCTTTCCGTCCGAGACCACGGCGCTGTCAGCGTCCGGATCTTCCTTTCTGTGGCACCGCTATGGCTGGGAATATGGCCTGCCCGCCATGGCCCTCACCCAGTTCGTCTCCTACAGCCGCATCCAGGCGCATCAGCATCGCTGGTACGACACGCTCGCCAGCTCCGGCATCGCGATCGGCTATAGCGCCCTTCTGGGCACGCGATACAAGGCGCGCCACAATATCGACACGTCCCTGTCGGTATCGCCGGAGGGCGGCATGGCGCGCCTGTCCTATGCCTGGTGAAATGACGGGCCCCTGCTGTCAGGCCGGATAGTCCGGCGGCAACGGCTCCAGACCGGCCGGATCTTGATGAGTGATCACCTCCGCGCCGGGAAAGGCGTTCTGGATATCCCTTTCGACCGCATCGCTGATCTGGTGCGCATCCTTGAGCGTCATGTCCGGGTCAAGCGCCAGGTGAAGCTGGATGAAGGTGCTCAATCCCGCCATGCGCGTCTTGATGTCATGAACATTGCGCACCGACGCATGGGCTTCCGCGATACGGCGGATGGTGGCGCGTTCCTCGGCCGGCAGCTCACGGTCCATCAACTGGTGCAGCGCCTTCAGGCCGACCCCGAAGGCGGAATAGAGCATGATGCCCGCCACCGCTATGGCGATCAGCGGGTCAGCCAGGCTCCACCCCAGATAGGCGCTCAGCATCAGCGCCAGGACCACGCCCAGATTGGTGATCAGATCGCTGCTGTAATGGGACTGATCGGATTCAACCGCCAGGCTGCCGGTGCGCGCCACGACACGGCGCTGATAGATAACCAACAGAATGGTGCAGCCGATTGCGACGCACATGGTGGCGAGCGCCGCGACACTGTGGTCCAGCGGCTGTGGTGTGATGATGCGGCCCACCGCCTCGATCACCAGGAACAGGGCGCTGGCGGTGATGAAGGCGCATTGCGCCATGCCGGCCAGGGGCTCGGCCTTGCCGTGACCGAAGCGGTGCTCGGCATCGGCCGGGGTCAGTGCGTGGCGGATGGCGAACAGATTCAGGGACGATGCGAAAAGATCCATGGCGGAGTCCGCCATCGAGGCCAGCATGGCCACCGAATGGGAAGCGAAATAGGCCACACCCTTGATCGCCACCAGAAAGAGCGAAACGCTGACCGAGGCGATCGCCGCCCGCCGCATCAGATGCCCCGCCCGTTCGATATGGCTGGACTGGTTCAGATGTTCCGCGCCGTGTGTCACGGAAAGAGTCTTTCGGTTGCCCAGGAAACGCCAGGCGCCTGGCGGGCATAGACCAGACGGTCGTGCAGCCGGAAAGGCCGGTCGCGCCAGAATTCGATGCGCAGGGGCGTCAGCCGCCAGCCGGTCCAGTAAGGGGGGCGCGGCACCCTGGTCAGGCCATATTTCACCGCATATTCAGCGATGGCCTTTTCGAAGACGAAGCGCCCTTCCATCGGCCGGGACTGGGCGGAAGCCCAGGCGCCAATCTGGCTGTCCTTGGGCCTGGTGGCGAAATAGGCATCGGCCTCCGCTTCGCTGACCTGAGCGATCGTGCCCTTGACCCGCACCGCCCGGCGCAGGCTCTTCCAGTGAAAATTGATGGCGGCGCGGGGATTGGCGGCCAGCTCGCGACCCTTGATGCTTTCGGCATTGGAATAAAAGACGAAACCCGCCGTATCCACGCCCTTGAGCAGAACCATGCGCACATTGGGCACGCCGTCACCATCGGCCGTGGCCAGCGCCATGGCGTTGGGGTCATTGGGCTCGGCGCCCTCCGCCTCCTTCAGCCATTCCTGGAACAGGACAATGGGATCGGTGCGCGGCGTGATGCCGCCATCGTCCAATGGTCCGCCTGTCTCCATCGTCATGGAGCGCGTCCTAGCAGTTTGGCACCTGTCAGGGTAGCCTTGGCTGGTCATGTCCAGATTGCATGGAATAGCGGTCGCGGCGCTGGCAAGCCTTGTCTTGCTGCACCCCGTGGCGATTCAGCCGGCCTTTGCCCGCACCAGCGAGGAAATCGCAGCCCTGTTCGATTCCGGTGTCGCCGCGTATGACGCGGGCGATTTTCCCAAAGCCTTCAAGATCTGGTGGGACCTGCGCTACGAGGATATCGCCGCCATGCGCAACCTGGGCATGATGCTGCGCAAGGGCCAGGGTGTGGACAAGGACGCCGCACAGGCCAGGGATCTTTTTTTGCGCGCGGCCCGCGCCGGGCTGCCCACCGCCCAGGCCGATCTGGCCGACATGCTGCTGAAAGGCGAAGGCGGAAAGGCCGATCTTGGAGCCGCGCTGCCCTTGTTGCAGGCCGCCGCGGCCGCCCATCACCCCATCGCACAGTTCGAACTGGGCCAGTTGTACGAAACCGGCGCTCCGCCGCTGGTGCCACAGAATCTGGACGTGGCGCGCCAGCTATATGCCGCGGCCGCCGAGCGCGGCATGCCGGAAGCCGCGGACAGGCTGCGCGTGGTCGGGCCTCCGGCGGCAACGACGATACAGGCGACAGCGCCTGCCCCGATGCCCGATACCGCCGCATCGGCGCCAACTTCGGCATCGGCATCGGCACCGGCTCCCACTCCCGCGCCGTGAAGAGCGACGCCACTGGATGCGCCCGGACAGGTGGGCGCCTGCCCAGGCCAAGCCCTTGGAATTCATGATACAAAGACCCACCTAAAGGCGAATCCCGCCGGATACAGGCCCGACAAACGTCATGAAAGATCCCTACGAAATCCTGGGCGTCCCCAAGACCGCCAGCGAGGCCGAGATCAAGAAGGCCTTCCGGTCCCTGGCCAAGAAGCACCATCCCGACAAGCATGCCGGGGACGCCGCGGCGAAAAAGAAATTCCAAGAAATTTCAGGTGCTTACGACATATTGGGCGACAAGCAGAAGCGCGCCCAGTTTGACGCCGGCGCGATCGGGCCCGATGGCAATCCGCGGGGCTTCGATCCCCGCCAGGGCGGATTCGGGGGCGGCGGGTTCCAGGGCAATCCCTTCGGCGCGGGGTTCGGCGGCGGCAAGGGCGGCGGCCGGGAATTCCACTTCGGCTTTGGCGACGATCCGGGTGGAGCGGCGGGCTTTGAAGATATTTTCGCCGACCTGATGGGTGGCGGGCGGCGCGGCCGTGGTGGTCCCCGCCAGGCCCGCGGCGAGGATTTCACCGCCCAGGTGACAGTCAGCTTCGAGGAAGCCGCCAGGGGCGGCACCCGCCGGGTGGCGCTGCAGAACGGCGAGCAGATCGACGTGAAAATCCCGGCCGGGGTCAGGGACGGCCAGGTCGTGCGGGTCAAAGGGCGGGGCGGCGCCGGACGTGGCGGCGCGGCCAATGGCGACATTCTGCTGACCGTGTCGGTGGCCCCTCACCCCTTCATGACGCGGGACGGCAACGACATCCGCATGGACCTGCCCATCAGCCTGAAAGAGGCCGTGCTGGGCGGCAAAGTGCCGGTTCCCACCCTGACTGGCACCGTGGCCCTGTCGGTCCCGCCCAATTCCAACACAGGCTCGGTCCTGCGCCTGAAGGGCAAGGGCATTGCCGCACATGGGTCCAGCGGCGACGGGGATCTGTATGTCAGGCTGGTGGTCACATTGCCGGAGAAGCCGGACGAAGCGCTGAAGAACTTCGCCGCCGGATGGGGGACCGACTATGACCCCCGCCTTCGGACCCGTTAAATACCTGAAACATATTAACTTTTGTGAGCCCGAAAATCCCGTTTGGCGGCTGGCCGATCCGGGGTAAATGACGGGAGTTCACAAGCGATACCAGCGATACGGGGAAAGCATGTCATTCGAAGGGCTCATGAAGGGCAAACGCGGCCTGATCATGGGCGTGGCCAACCAGCATTCCATCGCCTGGGGGATCGCCCAGGTGCTGCATCAGGCCGGGGCCGAGCTGACATTTTCCTATCAGGGTGACCTGTTCAAGAAGCGGGTGGTGCCACTGGTCGAACCCCTGAAGCCTGCCGCATTGCTCGATTGCGACGCCTCCAGGGCGGACTCGCTGGATGCCGCTTTCGCGGCGCTGGGCCAGGTGTGGGACAGCCTGGATTTCGTGGTCCATGCCATCGCGTTTTCAGACAAGGAGCAGCTCAAGGGCCGCTATGTCGACACCACGGCGGAAAACTTCCGCATGACCATGGACATCAGCTGCTATTCCTTCACTGCGGTGGCGCAGCGCGCCGAAAAGATGATGCCCCGTGGCGGCAGCATGGTGACGCTGAGTTACCTGGGCGCCGAGCGCAACATGCCGCACTATAACGTGATGGGCGTGGCCAAGGCGGCGCTGGAAGCCAGCGTGCGCTACATGGCCGAGGACCTGGGCAAGAAGCAGATCCGCGTCAATTCCATTTCCGCCGGCCCGATCAAGACGCTGGCCGCCAACGGCATCGGCGACTTCCGCTATATCCTGAAGTGGAACGAATATAACTCCCCCCTGCGCCGCACCGTCACCCAGACCGAGGTCGGCAATGCCGCGCTGTTCCTGCTGTCGGATCTGGGCAGCGCGGTGACGGGCGAAAACCTGCATGTCGATGCCGGCTATCATGTCGTCGGCATGAAGGCCGAGGACGCGCCGGACATTTCGGTGGTGCAGAAGACGGATGGGGCTTGAGCTTCCCGACGGCCTTACCCTTTATTTCGCGCGTCACGGCCAGACCCAGGCCAATGTCGAAAAGCGCTTCTCAGGCTACAAGGACACGCCCCTGACCGAATTGGGGCTGTGGCAGGCGGCGCAGGTCGGCCATATCCTGAAGCGCGAGCTGGGAACGGCGCCGGGTTATGATTTCATTTCCAGCCCATTGGCGCGGGCAGTGACAACCATGGAAATCGCGCGGCGGACCATGGGACTGCCGGAGCAAGGCTTTGCCACCGACAACAGGCTCAAGGAGATCGATCTTGGGACCTGGGACCAGCTCACCGACGCGCAGGCGCGCGCGGTCAGCCCCGTGCTGTTCGAACAGCGCAGCAACGACAAATGGCATGTGCGGGTGCCGGGCGGCGAGAACTACGCCGAAGTGGCGGCCCGGGTGAGCGACTGGCTGCGGGAGCTGAAAAGCGACACCATCGCTATCAGCCATGGCGCCACCACCCGCATCCTGCGCGGGCTGCTGGCGGGGCTGGACTGGCGGTCGATGAGCAGCCTGGACGAACCGCAGGGGATTGTTTTCCGGGTGCGCGGCCGCGACGTGGTCCGGCTGGACTGAGGCCCGCGCCGGGGCTGCGTTCTGGACCCATAAGCCAAATCGCTGTAATGGCAGCCTATGTCACACAATAGTTTCGGCCACCTGTTCCGCGTCACCACCTTTGGCGAAAGCCACGGTCCCGCGATCGGCTGCGTGGTCGATGGCTGCCCGCCCGGCATCGCCCTGACCGAGGCCGACATCCAGCCCTTCATGGACAAGCGCCGGCCGGGACAGTCCAAATTCGTCACCCAGCGCCAGGAGCCCGACAGTGTGAAGATCCTGTCCGGGGTCTTCCGGGACGAGCGCATGCCCGAGCAGCTTACGACAGGCACGCCGATCGGCTTGCTGATCAAAAATGTGGACCAGCGTTCCAAGGACTATGGCGATATTCGCGACAAGTTCCGCCCCGGTCATGCCGACTATACCTATGAAGCCAAATATGGCGTGCGCGACTATCGCGGCGGCGGTCGCCAGAGCGCGCGCGAAACCGCCTGCCGCGTCGCGGCCGGCGCCATCGCGCGCAAGGTTCTGGATCATCTCTATGGCAAGGTGACCATCCGTGGCGCCATGGTGCAGATGGGCACCGAACGGATCGTGCGCGGCAACTGGTCGTGGGACGAAGTGAACAACAATCCCTTCTTCTGCCCCGATGCGAAGGCCGCGTCCTCCTGGGAAGCCTATCTGGAAGGCATCCGCAAGGGCGGCTCTTCGGTGGGCGCCGTGATCGAAGTGGTGGCCGAAGGCATTCCGGCCGGCCTGGGCGCGCCCCTTTACGCCAAACTGGACAGCGAGCTGGCCTCGGCGCTGATGAGCATAAATGCGGTGAAGGCGGTCGAGATCGGCGATGGCTTCGCTACCGCCGCCATGACCGGCGAAGAAAATGCCGATGAAATGCGGCATGGGAACGACGGCGCGCCGGTGTTCCTGTCCAACCATGCGGGCGGCATACTGGGCGGCATCTCGACCGGCCAGCCGGTGGTGGCCCGCTTCGCGGTCAAGCCGACATCATCGATCCTGGCGCCCCGCCGCACCATCGACAAGGCCGGCGCGGAAACCGAGATCGTCACCAAGGGCCGCCACGATCCGTGCGTCGGCATCCGCGCCGTGCCGGTGGGCGAAGCCATGATGGCCATCGTCCTGGCCGACCAGGCGCTGCGGCACAGAGGCCAGGTCGGCTAAGGATTCTCTGAAAAATTCTAAAGGTCGATGTCCGCTTGGGGTCCATAAGCGGACACGTGCTCGATGCGCGTTGTCCTGTCGATCCTTAATTCGGCGGCCAGGGCCCGGGACCGCCCTCGCGGCGCGGAAAGGGTCCGATGATATCCACCGGCTTTTCGCCGGGCCGGGGCAGCGCGAAGGCAATCAATACCTGGTGATAAAGCGCATTCTCGCGCGGCGAGGGACGATGGGCATTGCCCGGCCCACCGGCGGCAATCACCACATATTGGCGGCCATCCTTGCCCATGAAGGTCATCGGCCCCGCATCGGACGACGCCGGCATCCTGGTTTGCCACAAGAGACGCCCCCGACGGGAGTCATAGGCATAGAAACGGTCGTCGGACGCCGCGGCAAATACAAGACCGCCGCCCGTCGCCAGGGTCGGGCCCAGACTGGCCGCGCCCATGCCCTTGGCGCCGGGACCATATTCGTCTTCCAGCGAACCCAGCGGCACGCGCCATTCGATCTCGCCCGATCCCAGATTGACGGCAACAAGCTGGCCCTGCATGCCGCCATTGCAACTGCGCCCACCCTTGTCGTGGAAGCGCACATTGCCGACATTGGACCACAGCCCGCCATTGCCCTTGATCCCATTGGCGGTCGGCGTGACCGTCACCATGGTGGGCATATTGTCCACATTGGCGAAGGCGTAACCGCGTTCCGGATCGATCGAGACCCCGCCCCAATCCATGCCGCCGATCGCGCCGATGCTGTTCAGCGCCCAGACACCGCCACCGACAGGCACCGAAAAGGGACCGACATCGGACAGCTTGCGCTCATCGAACAGCGCCTTGCATTCCTCATTGGCGCGCGGCGAGAGCTGGCTGAGCTGATCGCGCTTCACGGTTGCGGGGATCAGCGGCGGCGGCTTGATGGTGAAGGGCTGGGTGGGGGAAGATTTCTCGCCCGGGATCTGGCTTTGCGCCACGGGCCGTTCCTCCCAGGGATGGATGGGCTTGCCGGTCGCGGCATCGAGAATCCAGATCATGGCCTGCTTGGTGGGCTGCACCACCACCTTCATGCGCTTGCCGTCCTTGGTGATTTCCACCGGGGCAGGGGCGGCATTGGTATCAAGGTCATAAATGCCGTGATGCATCTCCTGAAAGCGCCACTTGACCTTGCCGGTCATCGCATCGATGGCGACGGTGGAGCCCGATCCCGCATTGTCGCCGGGCCTCCAGATGCCGACATAATCGGGGCTGGGTGAATCGGTCGGGACGTAAATCGTGCCGGTCGCTTCATCCAGGGTTATATGGCCCCAGCCGCCCATGCTGACGACATTCTGCGTCTCCGGACCCCAACTGTCGCCGCCCGGCTCGCCTTTGCCGGGAACGATGCGCGCTGTCCATAACAGCTTGCCGGTGCGCAGGTCATTGGCATGCGGATCGGCCGGCTGGGCCGGCGGCGGCAGAAATCCCGTCGCGCCCATGGTGATGATCATGTTCTTGTAGATGATGGGCGGGGAATTGGATTGCACGCCGCCGCCGATCTTGCCGCCCTGGGCCGGGTTGGGAAGGCCGATCTCAAGCCCGGTGGCGGGCCAATCCGTTACCTGCTGCCCGGTCTTCAGGTCGAAGCCGAATACGGCATGGCCCCAGATCGCGACCAGACGCGGCTTCATCGCGCCATCGCCGGCCCAATAGGCAAAGGAGCGGCGGTTGAGCCCTGCCCCCACCGTAACGGGCGGCTTGGTGCGCCAGACCAGCTTTCCGGTTTCCGGCTCCATGGCGATGATGTCGCCCGTCTGGCTTTCGCTGAAATAGAGCAGCCCGCCGATCAGGAGCGGCCTGGTCTCCCAGGTCCGTCCGAACTTGCCGCTGTCCCACACCCAGACCGGCTTCAGTCCGGCGACATTTGTCGCGGTGATCTGGTTCAGGGCCGAATAATTCATGCGGGCGCTGCTGCCGCCCCAGTCCTTCCATTCGGTGGCGCCCGAAGGAGGCTGCGCGTTCGCGGCGCCGACCAGGCCGATGCCGGCCAACGCCAAAATCCATCCTGCACGATTCTTCATTGCCATCCCCGAAGCCCTTGTGTGCGGGGCGTTCCTTTGACCGACGCCCGTTCCATTCACCCGACGCTAGCATAGATCCGGCCGGTCCAGAATGGCAGCGTCCTGCCTCGCGGCGGTGGACTTGACGCCCCGCCGATGCTGTCATGGGGCACGCGATAGCTCCCGGGGGCCTGTTTGAAGCGATTTCTTCCCGCCTTGATTGTCGGCGCCATGATTTTGGGCGTGCTGGTGGGTTTTCTCATCAACAGCAGCCTGCCGCCGGCACAGGCCAAGGAGGCAGCGGGCAACCTCTCGATCATCACCGACATCTTCCTGCGGCTTATCAAGATGATCATCGCGCCCCTGGTCTTTTCGACCCTGGTGGTCGGCATCGCCCATATGGAGGATTCCACCGCCATCGGCCGGGTCGGGATCAAGACCCTGGCCTGGTTCCTGCTGGCATCGCTGACATCGCTGACCCTGGGCCTGATCATGGTGCATCTGCTCCAGCCGGGCGCCGGGTTGGCGCTGCCCCCGCCCGATGCCTCGGCGGGCGTCGCAACCGCGGGCTTTTCGCTGAAGGAATTCATCTCGCATCTGGTGCCGGCCTCGATCTTCGACGCGATGGCCAGGAACGAGATCCTGCAGATCGTGGTCTTTTCGGTATTCGTCGGCACAGCGGTCGCGGCGCTGGACGGCAAGGCCCCGCTGCTGCTGGCGGCCTGCGAGCAGATGGCAGCGGTAATGCTGAAGATCACGGGCTATATCATGGTGATGGCGCCACTGGTCGTGTTCGCGGCCCTGGCCTCCACCGTGGCGACATCCGGCCTTGGCATCATCGTCGTCTATGCCAAATTCGTCGGCGGATTCTATTTCTCGCTGCTTTTGCTGTGGGTGCTGCTGATCGCCGCCTCGGCGCTGGCGGTGCAGCGGCGGATCGGCAATCTGCTGAAGAACATCCGCGAGCCGCTGCTTCTGGCCTTTTCCACCGCCACATCGGAAGCGGCCTATCCCTATCTGCTGTCAGGCCTGCCGAAATTCGGCGTGCCGCGCAAGATCGTCAGCTTCGTCCTGCCGTTGGGCTATTCCTTCAACCTTGACGGCTCGATGATGTATTGCACCTTTGCCAGCCTCTTCATCGCCCAGGCCTATGGCATCCAGCTCAGCCTGGGCCAGCAGATCGCCATGCTGGCGCTGCTGATGGTGACGTCCAAGGGCATCGCCGGTGTGCCGCGCGCCTCGCTGGTGGTGATCGCCGCAACCCTGCCCGTCTTTCACCTGCCGGAGGCCGGCCTGCTTCTGATCATCGGCGTGGACCACCTGCTGGACATGGGCCGCAGCGCCACCAATGTGGTGGGCAATTCGGTGGCGGCTGTGATCGTGAGCAAATGGGAGAGCCAGCTCGGCAGCGGCGAAGCCGAAGCCACGCTTGCTGAACCTCAGGTCGGCTGACCGGGGAACCCGCTCGGGGGCGGCGCGCCAAAATCGGCGCCCGGCGGCGCCGCCGGCCCCTCGCGCCAACGCAGGGTGAAGATCGTCTGGGGGCCGACATTGACTTGCGGCTCGGACGGCGGGGTCGCCTTCATCTGCACTTCCCGTTCAGCCACGCATTGCTGCACCAGCCCACCCAGGCTGGGAAAGTCGCCCGCCATCGGCAGGGCGCGCAGGAAGCAATCGTCGAAGAAAGTATAGTGATCCATCTCGCCGCAGCCGAAGCTGGTGCGATCGGGACGCGCCGCGGTCATGATGATGCGGTTCTCGCCCCGCAGCGGTTCGACAAACTGGCCGGAGTAACAGGCGGACATCACGATCACGCTGGGCCTGTTGCCGCAGGCGCCGTTGACCATTTCCTTCATCTGGGCCGGCGACAAAAGCGTATCGCCCATCACCATGCCCTCGGGCGCGCCGTGCGAAGTGAAATAGAGCAGGCAGCCGCCCTTGGCCCGCTTGGTCAAATTCTGTAGCGAGGTGGCAAGATCGGGTATCGAGACATGCTCGGTGCCTTCATCATAATCGACGGAAAACTGCACCATGTTCGCGCGCTTGAATCCCAGCAGCGAAAAGGCGGTGGCGAGGTCGCGGCGGCCATTGTCGAACACCTTGGACGGCGCGCCGGAATGGGCGCGATAGTCGCCCGCCACAAGCATGACGGCCCAGGTGGAAAAATCGGTGAGATTGGATGCGGGCGCGGCTTCGACAGCCTTGGCCGGGCCGGGTTGATGCAGCAGCAGAGCTCCCGCTCCGGCTGCCGCCAGCACCAGCACCGCTGCCACCCAGATCAGCGTCCGTTTCAAGGCCCCGCCCCTGACGTCCCGTCCTAACTCTTTGCGGGACGGCGGAAGCCGCCCACCAGCTCAATATGCGACGACCAGAGAAACTGGTCTACCGGCGTGATGGCCCCCGGCCGGTAGTCGCCCTGGACCAGGATGGCGGCATCGCGGGCGAAACTGGCGGCATCGCAGGAGACATAGGCGATGACCGGGACCGGGGACTTGGCCAGGGCGCGAACCTGGGCTTCGGCCCCAGCCCTGGGCGGATCCAGCACCACGGCGTCATACGGTGCCAATTCGGCCGGGGTGAGCGGCAGTTTGAACAGGTCACGGGCTTCGGTGGTGACCGGCTTCAGGCCGGGAGCCCTGGCTGCGGCGCCCAGCGCCAGCAGCGCGCCTTTGTCCTGCTCGACGGCATGGACCTTTGCCTTGCGCGCCAGCGGCAGGGCGAAGGTGCCGACGCCGCTGAAAAGGTCGGCGATCCTTTTCGCCTTGCCGACGATTTTCAGCACGCCCTCCTGCAACGCCGCCTCGCCTTCGGCGGTGGACTGCAGGAAGGCGCCCGGCGGCAGCGCCACTTTCACGCCCCCCAGATTCACGGTCGGAACGGCGGTTTCGAACACGGTTTCCTTGCCCATCGTCAGCCGCGCGATCCCAAGCCCGCCCAGGGCCGAGGAGAGCGAGGCGGTGAGCGCCGGGGTCAGCCCGCCGCGCCAGCGGAACAGGGCATCGAAGCCCGTTTCTGTTTCGGTGACATGCAGCTCGGCCGCCTCGCCGACACCGAAAAGCGGCTCAAGCTTTTGGCGAAGCGCCTTCACCAGCGCAAAGAGGCCGGGTGTCAGCACATCGCACTGATGCATGTCGATGACGGTATGGCTTTTGGCGGCGTGAAAACCGATATGCAGCCCTTCCGGCAGGCTCTTGATCTTGAACACGGCGCGGCGGCGCGTGCGCGGCGGCACGATCATGGGGGGCAGGACTTCGGCACTGACACCGGTCTTCATCAGCGCATTCTGGACCGCGGCGCGCTTGGCCGCGGCGTAATCCGCCGGCGGCAGATCCTGCAGGGCGCAGCCCCCGCAGGCGCCGAAGTGGGGACAAAAATTCATCTACCCCATTTGAGCCAAAAAAAGGTAACAGGCCCCGCCAGAAGAAAGCACAGCCAAGCCGCGCTCCACAATATGCCGGCGGGCCAGCCCCAAATATCGGAAGGTAGAGTGAAGACGCCCACCAGCGCGACGACTATTGCCGCCACCGCCAAACCAATACCCAAACCCAGCATCGGAAGAAACGGATCTCCCTTGACCTTTCTTGGCATGACGGTGCCTCCAAGCAGTCCATGCGGATGAGGATATAGTTGGATGGCCAGGGGGCAAGCCCGGCCATGACAATGATATCTAGGCGAGCTTGCCAGGCGCCAGATGCAGCGCCTCATTGCCGCGTCCGAGAGCGTTCAGCACCGTGCGCAGGATGCCGTCGGCATCCAGGCCCGCCTGGGCATACATCTTCTCGGGCGTATCCTGGTCCTGGAACACATCCGGCAAGGTCATGGGCCGGAATTTCAGGCCCCGGTCCAGCAGACCGTCATGGGCCAGGAAATGCATCACATGGGCACCGAAGCCGCCCGCGGCGCCTTCCTCGATGGTGATCAGCACTTCATGTTCCTTGGCCAGGCGGCGGATCAGGTCGGTATCCAGCGGCTTGGCGAAGCGGGCATCGGCGACCGTCGCCGACAGGCCATAACCGCCCATCCGCTCGCAGGCGAGCAGCACCTGGGTCATGCGGGTGCCGAAATTCAGGATAGCGATGCTGTTGCCTTCCTTGATGATGCGGCCCTTGCCGATTTCCAGCGGCACGCCCTCGGCAGGCCGGGCCACGCCCGTGCCTTCGCCGCGCGGATAGCGGATGGCGCTGGGCCGGTCGTCGATGGCGGCGCAGGTGGCGACCATGTGGGTCAGCTCCGCCTCGTCAGACGGGGCCATGATGACGAAGTTCGGCAGGGTGGCCAGATAGGCGATATCGAAGCTGCCGGCATGGGTGGCGCCGTCGGCCCCCACCAGGCCTGCGCGGTCCATGGCAAAGCGCACGGGCAGCGACTGGATCGCCACGTCATGCACCACCTGATCATAGGCGCGCTGCAGGAAGGTCGAATAGATGGCGCAGAAGGGCTTCATGCCCTCGGTGGCCATTCCGGCCGCGAAGGTCACGCCATGCTGCTCGGCGATGCCGACATCGAATGTGCGTTCCGGGAAAGCCTTCTCGAACAGATCGACGCCCGTGCCCGACGGCATGGCGGCGGTGATGGCGACGATGCGGTCGTCCTTTTTGGCTTCCGCAATCAGGCTTTCGCCGAAGACCTTCTGATAGGCCGGCGCCTTGGGCGTGGACTTGGCCTGTTCGCCGGTCAGCACGGTGAATTTGGCGACGGCATGATACTTGTCGGCCGCGGCCTCGGCCGGGGCATAGCCATGGCCCTTCTTGGTCACGACATGGACCAGCACCGGGCCCTTCATGGTGTCGCGCACATTCTCCAGCACCGGGATCAGATGTTCCAGGTTATGCCCGTCGATCGGGCCGACATAGAAGAAGCCCATCTCTTCGAACAGGGTGCCGCCCATCGCCATGCCGCGGGCATATTCCTCGGTCCGCTGCGCGACCTTGAACAGGCCGCGCGGCAGGAATTTGCGGGCGGCGCGCTTCATCACATTGCGGATGCCGGTGAAGGAGCGCGAGGAAACCAGCCGGGCCAGATAGGCGCTCATCGCGCCGACCGGCGGCGCGATGGACATGTCATTGTCGTTCAGGATCACGATCAGCCGGTTCTTGTGGGCGCCGGCATTGTTCATGGCCTCATAGGCCATGCCCGCGCTCATCGAACCGTCGCCGATCACGGCGATCACATTGTTGTCGCCGCCCTTGAGGTCGCGCGCCACCGCCATGCCAAGGCCCGCCGAGATCGAGGTCGAGGAATGGGCCGCGCCGAAGGGGTCATATTCGCTTTCGCTGCGCTTGGTGAAGCCGGAAAGACCGCCGCCCTGCCGCAGGGTGCGCATGCGGCTGCGCCGGCCGGTGAGGATCTTGTGGGGATAGGCCTGATGGCCGACATCCCAGATGATCCGGTCCTTGGGGGTATTGAAGACAAAGTGCAGGGCGGTGGTCAGCTCCACCACGCCGAGCCCCGCGCCGAAATGCCCGCCGGTCACCGACACGATATCGATCAGGTCGGTGCGCAGTTCATCGGCGAACTGGCGCAACTGGTGCCGTTCGAGCTTGCGCAGATCTTCCGGCAGATCGACCTGATCCAGCAGCGGGGTCTTGGTATTGGGGATGTTCATGCCTGCAGGTCTTTCCTAGAAGCGGCGGCTCACGCCGTCTCCATGCGTTCGATGCCGTCCGGGCCATTGGCGCCCAGGACGATTTTTTCCAGACGGCCCTCGGCCGATTTCAGCTTTTTGTCGCAATGTGTCTTCAGCGCCTGGCCGCGCTCGTACAGGGCGATGGAATCTTCCAGATCGACCTCGCCCCGTTCGAGCTGCGCGACAATGACTTCGAGCTCCTTGAGGGCGACCTCAAAGCTCAATTCATCGATCGGCGGCAAGGCCCCTTTGGAAGACGGCGAAGGTATGACGAAGCTCCAGCTATTCTTTTCGGCCCGGTGATACCGAAACTGCAACGGACCATAATCGCAATTATGGTCCCGCCAAGCCAGCCTCGTGCCCCCGCACAGGCAAATTATAAACCAACCCCTTGGTGGAAAAAGAAGTTTTCGCCCTTCGCCGTGACACAGATTCAGGGTTTGGGCAGATCGGCCGCCTTGAGCTGCATCATGCCGCCGGGAGACTGGCCGGGAATCGCCGCCACGCCCTCTGTCATGGCCCGCAGGACCGGCAGGTTGAGAAGCGCCTGGATACGGCCGAAGAGGCCCAGGCTGGCCTCCAGGCCGCTGGAAAGGGAACTCAGCCGGGCAAGAATTCCCTCAGGCTTCGGATAGACCCGAAAGACCATTTTGTCCTCAGGGATTTTGGCCAGGGCCGCCGCCTCCCCTGCCGCGGTCCAGAAACCGCCCAGCCTGTCCACCAGCCCCTGGGTCTTGGCATCGGAGCCGGACCAGACCCGCCCCTTGGCCGCGCCCTGCACTTTCTCAAGGGGCAGTTTGCGGCCCGCGGCCACCTTGCGGGTGAAGTCGTCATAGATGACATCGGCCTGGTGGTTGAGGTTCGCCCATTGCTCGTCGGTAAAGGGCTGGAGCGGCGAATCCATCAGCGTGTTCTTGCCCACCGCCACCGTTTCCGCATTGGCGCCAACCAGGCCCAGCGTCTTGCCAAAGGACACCTTGCCGGTGAGGACACCGATCGAGCCAGTAATGGTGCCCGGCTGGGCGACAATGCGATCGGCGCTCAGCGAGATGTAATAGCCGCCCGAAGCGGCGACGCCGCCCATGCTGACCACCACCGGCTTTCCCTTGGCCTGGGCTTCCTTCACGGCATGCAGGATCTGGTCCGAGGCGGTGACCGATCCGCCGGGTGAATCGACCCGCAGAACAATGGCCTTGATGTCCTTGTCGCGCGCGGCCTCGGCGATGGCCGCCGAAAGATCGTCGCTGGCGATACCGCCGGACGTGTTCAGCAGCGAATTCCCGGCGGTGCCGTCGCGGATCTCGCCGGCCGCCTCGACCAGGGCGATATTGGCCGAACCGAAGCTGCTTTCGGTATTCCTGACATATTCGCCGAACTTGACGGACTTTGCCCCGTCGCCCGCCCTGGCGATGGCGGCGTCGCGCGCCTGATCGTCATAGCCGGTGCGGTCCAGCAGTTTTCGGGCGCGGGCGTCCTCGGCAAATTGCGGACTGGCCTCCAGCGCCGCGATCACCTCTTCGCGCCCGATGCGGCGTCCTTCCGCCATCTGGCCGATCGCATCGCCATAGACCGAATGCATCAGCACTGTGAGCTGCTCGCGGTCGGCCGGCGACATCTGCTTTTCCATGAACATGTCGGCGGCGCTTTTATATTCGGCGCGCTTGGCGATCTGCGGCTGGGCATTGAGCTTGTCCAAAGTGCCGCGCAGGAACAGTTCGCCACCGCCGACGCCGGAAACCGAAACGACCTGCCACTATTTCTTCGCCTTCGCGCGGAATTTCGGCTTCGACGATCCGGCCATCGAAGACTTGTTTTCACGGGGAA
>CAYFKU010000001.1:59015-65648 GCA_964343955.1 uncultured Rhizobium sp.
GGCTGTCATCCATGGGCTCGCGCAGATCCAGCGCCAGCACCATGTTGCCGGGCAGACCGTCGCCGCGCACAAGACCGACGATCAGCAGCACCGCAATCACCAGCAGCAGCGCCATCACAGTCCGGGCAAGGCCATTGACCACGGACAGCAGAACAGCTTTGAGCCAGGAAAGAAAACGGACCATGGACATCCTCGGGGCATGGGAAAACCGATAATCCCACAAGCGCCCGCAGGCGGAAAGGGCATGCGAAAAACCCGGTCCCAGCGGACCGGGCCCCTTCGCGGACTGCAACGAAGCCCTTAGTGCCTGGGGGCGTCCCGCAGAGCGTCCCTGGCGCCGCCGGTGATCTTTCCGGCTGCTTCCTTGATGGCGCCCTTGGCCTGATTGGCAGAACCATCCATCCGATCCCTGTCCATTAAATTGCTCCAATTTTAGGGGTTTATTGTGGCGCGAAACGCTGATGGAATAACGGGGGCCGAGCCTGCCGGTTCCCTTGCGCGGCCAAGGAGACGATGATGCAAAGACGCAACCTTCTGGGATTTCTTCTTCTGGGCGGCGCAAGCGCGGCACTGACCGGCGGTTCCGTCAGCCTCGCCAGAGCCACGGGTTTCGAAGTTACCCATAGCGACGAGGAGTGGAAAAAACTTCTGTCGCCGGCCGCCTATGCAACCTTGCGGCATGAAGCGACCGAGCGCCCCTTCACCTCGCCGCTGAACAACGAACATCGCAAGGGCATCTTCGCCTGCGCCGGTTGCGGCCTGGACCTTTATGCGTCGGAGACCAAGTTCGACAGCGGCACCGGCTGGCCCAGTTTCTACAAGCCCCTGCCCAATGCGGTGGGGACCAAGACCGACAGCAGCTTCGGCATGACCAGGACGGAAGTCCATTGCCGGCGCTGCGGCGGCCATCTGGGACATGTCTTCGACGATGGCCCGCGTCCAACGGGACTGAGATACTGCATGAACGGCGTGGCGATGACCTTCAAGGCGGCATAGGCAGGCGCGATGCCCGCCGGCCGCCGAACCGGCGCCAAAGGGGGAATCGCCTTGCTGGCCTGGCTGGCGCTGTTCGCGCTCTTTTGCCTGGCGCCGTCCCACATGTGCCAGGAAACACTGACCGCGCTTTCCTTCTGCGTCAGCGGCGAGCCGCCCATAGGCCTTGCCTTCATGCCGGTGAAGGAGGCGCCGCAGGACAAATTCTGGGACGCCGCGGTGCATGCCAGCCTGGTCTGGGCGCTGCTGATGGCGGCGCTGGTCCTGTGGCGGATCGTGTGGCCCCGCAAGGCATAAAAAAAGCCCGTCTGTTCGACGGGCTTTTTCAGTCTGAAAAAAATTTCGGCTCAAGGCGCCGCGGGTGCGGCGGGAGCAGCGGACTGCTGGACCGGCTTGGCCTTGGCCCGCGCCTGGCTCGCCATGTCGTCATGGGCCTGGGAAAAGCCCTTCAGCGAGAATTTCAGGGTATAGGCCTTGCCGCTGTCGGCGACGATGTTGATCTTGCCTTCCGTGCCCGAGCGGGCCAGCGCCGCGACCATGCCATTGTCCACGGGCAGCTCGACATAGCAGCCGCCCCTGTCGCAGCGGCGATATTTCATCACCGGAGAGGTATAGCCGTCCGTCTGGATGACCAGCCCCTTGGGGATGGCGATGTCGAGCGGCACGCTGACCTGCAGGGCATGCTTGTCCAGGCTGGGAACATAGGCGATCGAGATGGAAAGAACCCGCTGGCCTGTCTTCTGATAGTCCTGCTCCTGGAAAATGTCGCAGGGGCTGGGGCTCTGGATCGGGAAGCAGCGGACGGCCCAGTCGCCAATGGTCTTGACCTCGGGCCGGCCCGCCGTTTCGGAAGCCGGCGCCTGCTGCGCCAGGGCCGCGCCCGACAGGAGCAGGCCGCAGGCCCCAACCAGCATCATGCGGGCCTTGGGGGAAAAGAACTTCATCGCGTTACTCTCCAAAACAGGTTTGGGCCAATGCTCAAGGCGTGGCGCCAGGCGCAGAAGGCGCCGCGGGCGGCGTGCCGCTTTCCGGCGCCTTGGCCTTGGCCCGGGCCTGGGCGGCCATGTCGTCATGGGCAGCGGCAAACCCCTTGAGCGAGAAGTTCAGCGCGAAGGCCTTGCCGCCGTCAGCCACGATATTGACCTTGCCGGCGCCGCTGGACCTGGCCAGGGACTCGACCACGGAATTTTCCAGGGCCGTCTGCACAAAGCAGCCCTCGCGGGTGCACATGCGATACTTCAGGACCGGCGACGTGTAGGTGTCGGTCTTAATCACCACTCCCTTGGCGATCGACACTTCCAGCGGCACGGTCACCTGGATGATGTGGCGGTTCATGCTGGGAACGAAAGCAAGCGAGATCGACAGCACCCGCTGGCCCGACTGCTGCACCGCCTGCTCCTGGAAGATGTCGCAGGGGCTGATGCTCTGAACCGGATAGCAGCGAACCTGCCAGTCTTCGACCTGCTTGACCTCTGGACGGGGAAGCGGCGCCTGCGCGTCCTGTGCGAAGGCCGCGCCGGATCCCAACACCGCCAGAGCGAAGCCGGCGATCAAGATACGGGAGAAGATCACAACCAGAGCCTCCAGAACCACGACTTGCGGCGCGAGTCCGCCCAGCGCCAGGACGAAAGCGATTTCTGATAGCCCTTGAACGACACCGGCACGGCCACCGGCTTGCCGTCGAGGCCGGCGAACATCACCGCCGCGTCATCGGTGCCCTTGAGGGCGGACTTGAGATTGTCGTCGAACGGCGTGACGGCAATACAGCCGACCTGGTTGCAGGTGCGGTACTGATAGACCTTCACCGGCTCCTTGCCGAGGCGAAGGCCCATGCCCGCTTCAAGGGCCACGCCGAAGGGCATGGTGAAGCCGACGACCTGTTTGCCGTCCTTGTCGGTGGCGATCGACATGCGGGCCAGCGCGGTGGCGCCCGGCTGGTTGCGATCCACCAGGTCGGTGCTCATTTCGCAGTTGGAGTCCTTGGCCTCGGCCGCCGGGCAGGCGACGCGCCAGTCGTCATAGACCGCCACTTCGGCCGCGTGAATATTGTAGGTGACGACACCGCGCACCATCCAGCCCACCAAAAGGCCCAGCAGCAGCGCGCCAACGCCTACGCCCACAGTCAGACGTTCAATTTTCATGGTCCGTGCTCTTTAATTTTCTTCGGATTTGCCCGCAAAACCGCCCTTGACGGCCTAAAACGGAAAGCCGGGGGGTGACCTACCAGATCGGAAAGGTAAAGAAAACGGTGCCGAGGCCCGAAAGGCCAAATTTGGTGAAAGTGACGGCCCTGTAACCCCTTAGCTCTCCGAGAAAAGCACTGGCTTGGCCCGGAAATATTGCGGCCAGACCCGCTCCAGGGCGGCAATCTTGGGCAGGTCGTTGATCCGGATATAGGCCGAATCCGGATTATCGAAGAGATAGTCCTGGTGGTAGTCCTCGGCCGGATAGAAGCCCTTCAGGGGCTCGACCCGGGTGGCGATGGGACGGGCGAAAATCCCGGCGGCATCGAGCTGGGCGATATAGGCCCTGGCCGTCTCTTCCTGCGCCGGACTGGCGGCGAAAATCTCGGTGCGATACTGGGTGCCGCGATCGGGGCCCTGGCGGTTCACTTCGGTGGGGTCATGCGCGACCGAGAAATAGATGCGCAGCAGGGTCCCGAAACTGACCTCCCTGGGATTGAAGGTGATCTGGACCGATTCCGCATGGCCGGTCCGGCCGCTGGATACCTGGTCGTAATCGGCGGTTTCCTTCGCGCCGCCGGAATAGCCCGACACCACCTTGGTCACGCCTTTGACATGGGCAAAGACGCCCTGCTGTCCCCAGAAGCAGCCCCCCGCCAGAACCGCCACTTCCGTCTCGGCGCCGTTGACGGGATCGATGGTGGGGGCCGGAATCTGCTTGTTCAGATCCCCGGCGGAAGCCGGACCCAGATCCAGCACGGGCGCAAGCACCGCGGCCGCTGCGGCCAGCATCACGATATAGAGCGGCTTGATCGACATGATAGGCCTCGCAAAACCGTTTTTACGTAAAGCTATTCGCCTATGGGGCCGTCCCGGTTACAAAACGGGCCCCGGCTTGTGCAATCGCATCATATACCAGATCGAGTTCCGGCCCGGTGATGCAATAGGGCGGCATCACATAGATGGTATTGCCCAGCGGCCGCAGCAAGATACCCCTTGCCAGGGCAAAGGCCATCAGTTGCGGGCCGATGCCGGCCAGATAGCCGGGATCGGCCACTTTCAGGTCCAGGGCCGCAATGGTGCCCATCCGCCGCACATCGGCAAAAGCCGGATTGTGGCGGAAAGGGGCCAGCCTTTCTTCCTGCAGGGCGCCGAGCGCGGCAAGGCGCGCGCCGACCGGTTCGTCCCGCCATATCCCAAGATTGGCGCAAGCCGCGGCGCAGGCGATCGGATTGGCGGTGAAGGAGCTGGAATGAAAGAAGGTGCGGCTGCGGTCGGTCGAATAGTGCGCCTGGAATATCTCGGCCGTTGCCAGGGTGGCGGCGAGCGGGAGGCTGCCGCCGGAAAGCCCCTTGGCCAGGCACAGGATGTCGGGAGCGATACCCGCCTGTTCGCAGGCAAACAGGGTGCCGGTGCGGCCGAACCCCGTCATCACCTCGTCGGCGATGCAGAGCGTGCCGTGGCGGCGGCAGATCGCCGCCATCTTCGCCAGCACATCGGCGCCATAGATCAGCATTCCGCCGGCGCCCAGGATCAGCGGCTCCACGATCAGCGCGGCGGCCTCCGGCGCGGCGGCTTCCAGGGCTTCCAGAGTCTGCCGTTCGCGGCCCGGCGCGGGAAATGGCAGGCGCACCACATCGAACAGCAGCGGCGCATAGGCGGCATTGAAGATACCGCGCGCGCCCGCCGACATGGTGCCGATGGTGTCGCCATGATAGGCGTGTTCCAGCGCGATGATGCGGCTGCGGGATATGTTCTGGTTCTTCCAGAAGCCCAGCGCCATCTTGAGCGCCACCTCCACCGCGGTCGAGCCGCTGTCGGAATAGAAGACATGGGCAAGTCCTTTGGGCGCGATGCCGGTCAGGCCCCTTGCCAGTTCTTCCGCCGGGCCATGCGTGAAACCGGCGAAGATCACCTGATCCAGTTCGTCCGCCTGTTTTTTGATGGCTTCGACGATTTTGGGATGACGATGGCCATGGGTGATCACCCACCAGGAGGAAATGGCATCGAGCACCCTGCCCTGTCCGGTCTCCAGCCATGCGCCCTCGCCCCCCGAAACCAGGGTGGTATCGGGAGCCAGTGCATGCTGGGTGAAGGGATGCCAGACAGTTGAGCCGCTCATGGGAGGGTTTGGGCGAAATCCTCACGCCGGAAATTGGCCGCGAAGGCCTTCTGCAATTCGTCCCGTGTCAGAGGATTGACCGGGGGTAGCCGACCCAGCCGCTTCACCTGGCCCAGTTCGGCGATGATGGATTCGCTTGGGTCATTTGCTGCGCCGATGAATGCGACCCCGCATAGCGGGATGGAACGGGCGCGAATGGCGGCGATGGAGAGAAGCGTGTGATTGATGGTCCCCAGCGCCGTGCGGGCGCAAAGGATCACGGGTATCTGCCAGCGCGCGAAGACATCGATGAACAGGGTCTGGCGGGTCAGCGGCACCATCAGCCCTCCCGCGCCTTCGATCACCACGTCGTCGTCTGGCGGTACAAGACGATCGATATCGATGGTGATGCCCTCCTCCGCCGCCGATTGGTGCGGCGAAGCGGGCAGCTTCAGGCGATAGACTTCGGTCAAGGTTTCCACGCCGGACAGCGCCGCCACCGTCTCGCGATCGCCCGGCACCCCGGCCTGCACCGGCTTCCAGTAGCGCGACCCCAGAAAGCCGCAGAGCCCGGCCGCGAACACGGTCTTGCCGATATCGGTATCCGTACCGGTGACGACAAATCTCATTGCTTTGTCATCTCCGCCTCAAGGTCGGCGAACAGCGCATCGAGATCGGCAGCGGTGACATGAAGTGTCAACGCCAGCCGCAGCCGGGCCGTGCCTTCCGGCACGGTGGGAGGCCGGATGGCGCGGATGTCATAGCCGCGCGCCTGCAAGGCTTCGGCAAGCGCGACCGCGCGGCGGTCCTCGCCAACGATGACCGGCTGGATTTGAGAGCCGGACACCGGTAGTCCCAGCCGCCTGATACCCTCGCCGGCATGACGGACCAGGGCGGCAAGCTGCGCGCGTTCCTGCTGCGCGCCGGCACAGATTTTCAGGGCCTCGCGCACCACCGCCGCCATCAAAGGCGACGGCGCGGTGGAATAGATGAACGCCCGGCCGCGATTGACCATGAAGTCGCGATAAAGCCTTGGCATCAGCAACAGCGCGCCCGCGGCGCCTAGCGCCTTGCCGCAGGTATGCAGCGAAATGATGTTCGGCGCGCCCTCGTAAGCCGCGGCAAGCCCCCTGCCGCGGTCGCCATGCACGCCGGTGGCGTGCGCCTCGTCCAGCAGCAGCATGGCGTCATGACGCGCCGCCAGCGCCACCAGATCGTCCAGAGGCGCCCGGTCGCCGTCCATGGAATAGAGCGTCTCGACGGCGATCCAGACGCGGCCGTTTCCTCCGCCCGCGCGCCAGGTCCTGATAATGCCATCCATGGCATCGACATCGTTATGCGGCACCTGGATGGCGA
>CAYFKU010000001.1:65658-90623 GCA_964343955.1 uncultured Rhizobium sp.
CGGCCGGGCGACATGATCGTCTATGACGCCCTGATCCATGCCAGCATCCGCGCCAGCGCCGCCGCGGCCGCGTCGCGCAAGGCCTGGCTCTCGGCCAGGGCCAGAAAATCGTTGGAGGTAAAGTCCTGGCCGCGCCGGCCTTTCAGCGCGCGCAGCCGGCCCTTGGCGGCCAGCCCGTCCAGCACAGTCTGATGCGGATCCTGCACGACGGATGGATTGCACAGGCCCGCCACCAGGGCAAGCTTAGAGCGCGGAGTCGCCCGTCTCGCCAGTCCGCACCCGAAGCGCCGATTCCAGATCCAGCACGAAAATCTTGCCGTCGCCGATCTTGCCGGTGCGTGCCGCCCGGGTGATCGCACCGCTGGCATCCTCGACCCGGCCGTCCTCCAGCGCCACTTCGATCTTCAATTTGGGCATGAAGGAGATGGTATATTCGGCGCCGCGATAGATTTCGGTATGGCCCTTCTGGCGGCCATAGCCGCGCACTTCGGTCACCGTCATGCCGCTGATGCCGATTTCGGTGAGCGCCTGGCGCACGGCATCGAGACGATGCGGCTGGATGATCGCGACAAGGAGTTTCATGATTCCGTTCCTTTCCGGGGCGCTGAATAGCTAGCGGTTGACATGATAGCCGGTCTCGCCATGGGTGGCGAAATCCAGGCCCTGGGTTTCATGCTCGCGGTCCACCCGCAGCCCGACCGCCATATCGGCCAGCTTGGTGATGAGAAAGGTCGCCACCGCCGAGAAAACGGCAACAATGGCGACACCCAGCGCCTGCACGCCCAGTTGCGCGCCGGGGTCGAGGTTCAGATGGCCGGCTCCGGAACCGATCAGCGCCATTGCCGGCACCAGCAGGGTGCCAAGCGCGCCGCCGACGCCATGCACGCCCAGCACGTCCAGCGCATCGTCAACTCCCATGACGCGCTTCACGATCCAGACGGCGAAATAGCAGACGCAGGAGGCCGCGGCGCCCAGCAGCACCGCGCCCAGCGGCCCGGCAACGCCGGCGGCCGGCGTGATGGTGGCCAGTCCGGCAATGGTTCCGGTCACCGCGCCCACCAGCGAAGGCTTGCCGAACTTGATCCATTCGATCGCCATCCAGACCAGCGTGGCGCTGGCGGCAGACAGATGCGTGGCCAGCATGGCGGCCCCGGCATCGGCATTGGCGCCCAGGGCGCTGCCGGCGTTAAAGCCGAACCAGCCCACCCAGAGCATGGAAGCACCCACCATCACCATCCAGGGCGCGTGCGGCGGACGGATGCCATGCGGGAATTCCTGGCGCGGCCTCAGCATCCAGGCCAGCACCAGGGCCGAAACGCCGGCGGTGACATGCACCACGATGCCGCCCGCGAAATCGATGATGCCCTTCTTGGCCAGGAAGCCGCCGCCCCACACCCAGTGGGTGACCGGCGCATAGACGATCAGCAGCCACAGGGCCGAAATGAACAGCACGGCGGCGAAGCGGATGCGCTCGACATAGGCGCCGATGATCAGCGCGGGCGTAATGACCGCAAACGTCATCTGGTACATGACATAGACGCTTTCGGGGATATGCGTGCCGGGATGCGCCGCATTGCGCTGCAGCCCCGCCAGGAACAGGGCGGCGCCATCTCCGATCCAGGCGCCATCGCCGCTGTAGGAGAGCGAATAGGCGATCGCGAACCACAATACCGAGCAGAGCGCGGCCACCGCCGTGCATTGCACCAGCACGGACAGGACATTCTTGGCCTGGACCAGGCCGCCATAAAAAAGCGCCAGCGCCGGCAAGGTCATGAAAAGGACCAGCGCGGTGGATGTCAGCATCCATGCGGTGTCCGCGGCGTCGATCATGCTGAAATGCCCCCTTTTTGTGCAGACCGGTTGGCCCGGTCTTGCTCAATCTGTAAGCACACTGGCCGGATTCAGGGCGGATCGGCAAGCGGAATGCTTGCCTCGACGGCTACCATCCCCAGGGCCCGACCTTCGCTTGCCGCTTGTGGTCCCCATCCGGCAGAGGCGGCGGACCCGGCCTTCGGCGCCCCCATGGCCGGACCGGGCGCCGGACCCGGCTACCGGCTGCCTGCCGCCATGGTCCGGCGGCATGCCCAGCGCCTGTTGCTACCGGCATGCTGGGGCGGGGCCGCAGCCCTTCCGGACCGGCCATTTCGAGGCGATGCCGGCAGGGCACGACCCGCAAGATCGGCGGCGGCGCGCCACCGTCCCGCCACCGTCCCGCCGCCGCACGCTTGCCGTTCACCACGCAGCCGCGCCGCAGCAATAAGCAGATGCGCCATTGTCCCGCCGCATGGTAAGAGCGCGGCATGAAAGAGATCGGCCATATCATCGCCGGAAAACCGGTCACCGGCTCACGGCACACGCCCATATTCAATCCCGCCACCGGCGAGAAAAGCGGCCGTGTCTTCAGCGGCGGCGGCGCAGAAATCGATGCGGCCGTGGCGGCGGCCGGGGCCGCTTTCCCCGCCTGGGCCGCCACGCCGCCGACCCGGCGCGCCAGGGTGATGTACGAGATGCGCCGGCTGCTGGAAGCGCGCAAGGATGAGCTGGCCCGCACCATCAGCGCCGAACATGGCAAGACCCATATCGATGCTTTGGGCGAAGTGGCGCGCGGACAGGAAGTGGTGGAATTTGCCTGCGGCATTCCCCATCTGCTGAAGGGCAGCTTCAGCGCCCAGGTTTCCGGCGGCATCGATTGCCACGATATCCGCCAGCCGCTGGGCGTGGTGGCCGGGATCACGCCGTTCAATTTCCCGGTGATGGTGCCGCTGTGGATGATCCCGATGGCGCTCGCCACCGGCAATGCCTTCATCCTCAAGCCGTCCGAGCGCGATCCCAGCGCCGCCAATCTGCTGCACGATCTTTGGCGCGAGGCCGGTCTGCCGGAGGGCGTCCTGAATGTAGTGCATGGCGGCAAGGACGCTGTCGATGCCATACTGGACCACAAGGGGATCGCCGCCGTCAGTTTTGTCGGCTCGACGCCCATCGCCCAATATGTCTATGCGCGCGGCTGCGCCGCGGGCAAAAGGGTGCAGGCGCTGGGCGGCGCGAAAAATCATCTGGTGGTGATGCCCGATGCCGATCTCGACCAGGCCGCCGATGCCTTGATGGGCGCCGGCTATGGGTCGGCGGGCGAACGCTGCATGGCGGTGTCTGTCGCGGTGCCGGTCGGCGAAAAGACCGCCGAGGCGCTGGTGGCCAAATTGAAGCCGCGGGTACAGGCGCTGAAAATCGGTCCTGCCGACGATGCCGCCGCGGAAATGGGTCCGCTGGTGACGGCGGCGCATCGCGACAAGGTCTCGTCCTATATCGATGCCGGCCAGGCGGAAGGCGCCGAGCTGGTGGTCGATGGCCGCGGACTGAAGCTTCAGGGCTATGAAAAGGGCTTCTGGCTGGGCGGCACCCTTCTGGATCGCGTGACGCCGGCGATGAGCGTTTATCGGGACGAGATTTTCGGCCCCGTGCTGTCGGTGGTTCGCAGCGCCAGCTATGATGAGGCGGTGAACCTCATCAACGCCAACCCCTTCGCCAACGGCACCGCCCTTTTCACCCGCGATGGCGATGCCGCCCGTGAATTTTCCGACAGGATTCAGGTCGGCATGGTGGGCATCAATGTGCCGATCCCGGTACCGGTGGGCTTTCACAGTTTCGGCGGCTGGAAAGTCTCGGTCTTCGGGGCGCATGGCGTCTACGGCCCGGAAGGGGTACACTTCTATACGCGGCTGAAAACGGTGACATCGCGCTGGCCCGCCGGCATTCGCAGCGGCGCCCAGTTCCATTTCACCGAACGCTGAGGCACCGGCAGGGTCCTTGAACGTTGTAGTGAAAATGAAACTGGTCCAGGCGAGTCTGATCGTCGCCATGTTCGCCTTTCCGGCGGCTCCCGCGCTGGCCCAGGGCGCCTGTCCGCCCGCCCAGCCATGCCCCAACGGCCCGCGCCTGCCATTCCCGGTCATCAGCCCGGTGCAGGGCCTGAACGGCCTTGCCCAGCGTCTCAAGAGCGAGCGCGAGCAGCCGCAGCAGCCTTTGCCGCCGGTGCCCTGGAATTACGTGCCGACCGCGATCCCGCCGCAAGGATTACCGCCGGAATTGAGCGGCCGGTAAGGCCCCTGGGCCATCCTTCAAATTTTCTTCGTCGGCAAAATGGCTTCGTGCGCCTGGGGCCTTGGGCTAGTGTCGGCGCGCTTTCGCGAACGCGTCCAGCGTGACGCGGCTTCAGACAGGATTTTTCATGCGCGCGCTTACCCGTCGTTTGATGCTTTCCACCACCGCCGCCGGCCTTACCGCGGCCATCACGCCGCTGCGCGCGCAGACCCCGCCACCCGATACCGACTGGCCGACCTATGGCGGCAATCTTTCCTATTGGCGCTATCAGCCCCTGGACCAGGTCAATGCCTCCAACTTCAACCAGCTCGAAGTGGCCTGGCAGTTCAAGACCGACAATCTGGGCAGCCATCCGGAATTCATCCTGCAATGCACGCCGCTGGTGATAAAAGGCCGGCTTTTCGCCACGGCCGGATCGCGCCGCGACGTGGTCTGCCTGGATGCGGCAACCGGCGAAGTCCTGTGGCTGCATCGCACACGCGATGAAGGCCCGCGCGCGCGCAATGCCCCGCGCCAGCTTTCCGGCCGCGGCGTCGGATATTGGACCGATGGAAATGAAGAGCGCATCCTGTATGTCACCATCGGCTATCAGCTCGTCTCGCTGGATGCCAGGACCGGGCTGCCCGATCCCAATTTCGGCAAGAATGGCTGGGTCGATCTGAAGCTGGAAGACGACCAGCAACTCGACCTGGATAGCGCCGATATCGGCCTTCATTCGGCGCCCACCATCGCCAAGGGCGTGGTCATCATCGGCGCCGCGCATACCGCCGGCAACACGCCGCGGGTGAAGAACAATGCCAAGGGCTATGTCCGGGGCTTTGACGTCAGGAACGGCACGCGGCTCTGGATATTCCACAATATCCCGATGAAGGGCGAATTCGGCTATGACACCTGGCTGAAGCCCGGCAGCGCGGAAGCGGCGGGCAATGCGGGTGACTGGGCGCAGATCTCGGCCGATGAAGAACTGGGCCTGGCCTATCTGGGCATCGAGCTGCCCACCGGCGACCAGATGGGCTTCTATCATCCCGGCAACAGCCTGTTCAGCGAAAGCATCGTGGCGGTGGACATCCTCACCGGCAAGCGCAGATGGCATTACCAGATGATCCATCATGGCCTGTGGGACTATGACGTCTGTTGCGCCGCCATACTGTGCGACATCCCGCACAACGGCAAAATCGTGAAGGCGCTGGCCCAGCCGACCAAGCAGAGTTTTCTGTATGTGCTGAACCGCGAGACCGGCGAGCCGATCTGGCCGATCGTCGAGAAGAAAGTCATTCCCGGCGATGTGCCGGGCGAATGGTATTCCAGGACCCAGCCCTTCCCCACACGGCCGCCGGCCTTCGACCGCCAGGGCGTCACCCCGGACGATCTGATCGACTTCACGCCGGAGCTGCGCGCCAAGGCGCTGGAGGTGGCCGGCCACTACAAGCTTGGTCCGCTCTATACCGCGCCCATCATGGAAAAGAAGGAAGGTCCCTTCGGCATCATCAACCTGCCGGGCTATATCGGCGGCATCAACTGGCCGGGCGGCTCCTATGACCCCGAGACGTTCACGGTCTACACCTATTCCCAGACCAATCCGCTGACCATCGGCGGCATCATTCCCAATCCCGAACATCGCCAGGGCGAGTTCGACTATGTCCATGCCAACCTGCCGCCGCAGAACGGCGTGCGGGTCGGCGACCTGACGGTGGACGGCTTGCCGCTGATCAAGCCGCCTTATGGCCGCATCACCGCCACTGATCTGTCCAGCGGCACCCAGAAATGGCAGGTCGCCCATGGCGAGACGCCGGACGCGATCCGCAACCATCCGGCGCTGAAGGGCGTGAAGATTCCGCGCACCGGCATGATCGGCAAGATCGCGCCGCTTACCACCAAGAGTCTGGTGATCTGCGGCGATCCCATGACCTATACCGACGAGACGGGGCGCAAGGGCGCGCGCCTGCGCGCCTATGACAAGGCCACGGGCGAGGAGAAGGGCGCGGTGTTCATGCCGGCCGAACAGTCCGGTTCGCCCATGACCTATATGCTGGGAGGACGGCAATATATCGTGCTTGCCATCGGCGGACGCGGTTTCAGTTCCGAGTTCATCGCATTCCGGCTGCCGGGCGGCGCTGCATCTGGCCGAAACTGATCTTCCGACGCCACTGCAGCAGAGATTGCAAAGGCTTCATGAAAGAGGTTTCACGGCGCGGAACGGAATTGGCCACGAGGCTTTTGCTATCCTGTCACCATGCCGACGGATCAGCACCTGCCCTACTTCACCATCCGAAAGAAATTTCTTTCGCTACGCTGGTACGTCTTCGCCAGCCTGCCTGACGGGCGCAGGATCAAGATCGCGCGCTTTCCCTCATCCTGGGATGCGGAGAACTGGGTGCAGTTCCGCTCCCAGGCATGGCTGGAACGGCATAAGGGACAAATCGTATCGCAGCGGCCTACTTCGCCGGCTCCAGCCTGATGAGCTGGCCGGTGGCCGGCGTTGTCTCGGTGATGGCCGTGCCGCCGGAATCGGTCAGAAGATAGACCGCGCCGTCAGACCCCATGCGTACATCGCGGATGCGCGCCTTCAGATCGGTAAGCAGCGCTTCTTCCTCAACCACCTTGCCGTTCACCAGCTTGAAGCGATCGAGCATGTGGCCGTTCAGCATGCCGACAAAGACGCTGTTCGCCCAGGCCTGGGATTTTCCCTTGTAGAACGCCAGCCCTCCCGGCGCGGTGGACGGCGACCAGAAATAGACCGGCTGCTCCATGCCCGGCAACGCGACCTTGTCGTCGCCGATCGGCTGACCGCGATAGTCGATGCCGTGGCTGATAACAGGCCAGCCGTAATTGGCACCCTTCTTGATCAGATTGAACTCGTCGCCGCCGCGCGGACCGTGCTCGACCTCATACAATTGCCCATCGGGGGCAAAGGCCAGTCCTTCCGGGCTGCGCAGGCCCCTGGCCCAGATCTCGGGCAAGGCGCCGGCCTGGCCGATATAGGGATTGCCGGGCGCGGGCTTTCCGTCCCTGGTGATGCGCAGCACCTTGCCGAGATGGGTGTCGAGATATTGCGCCACGGGCCAGGGACGATTGCCGGCATTGTCGCGATCGCCGGTGGTGACATAGAGGAACCCGTCGGCGCCGATGGCGATGCGCCCGCCGGTCTTGGTGCCGGCTGCCAGGGTCTGGTCGTTGGGTGCGAAAGGCGAGGTCTTGAGCAGGACGCGCACATTGGTGATGGCGCCGCCGGCTTCGTCCAGAACCGCGCGGGCTACCGCCGTGTTGTAGACGATTTTGTCGTGATATTCGAAATAGGTGAAATAGATGGTGTGGTTGCGGGCAAAATCCGGATCCAGCACAACATCCAGAAGGCCCACCATGGGCGTGGAGACCTTCAGTCCTTCCAGCCCCTTCAGCGGCTCGGACAGGCTGCCGTCACCAACAATGCGGAAGGCGCCGGGCAGACGTTCGGTCACCAGCAGCTTGCCGCTGGGCAACAGTGCGCTGGCCCATGCAGCATGCAGCTTGTTGGTGAGGACCGTCAGCTTGAAGTCGGTGGCGTGGTGATAGGGCGCGCGGGTCTGTTCCGGAAACTGGCGCGTATCCGCCTTCTTTTCCGGCGTGCGCGCATCGATGGGCTGGCCCTCAACCGCTCCATAGGTGGGGACTCGGGGCAGTCCGCCGGCATTGTAATCCGGCGTCGCCCCGGTCGGGCGCGCTTGCGCGGGGGCGGCGGTCCCTGGCGTCTGGGCCGACAGATGGCTGAACAAGGCGGAAGCGGGCAGCGCGGCAACAGCCAGCGTGACCAAAAGGCGTTTCATCGGAACCCCCTGCTGTTTTTTTGCCATTTAAGCGGCAAGCCCCCAAAAAGGCAAAAGCCGCGCGCCCAGACTAGCCGGAACCGATCCGGCCATGTCATGCTTTCCCCTCGAACAAAGGAATGGGATCAGATGCGATATTCGATGACCGTTGCCATTCTGGCCCTGTCCGGCCTGGGGGCCTGCGCCCACGGACCGAACGGCAATCCCAACAACCAGCCCTATGCCGATCAGCCCGGCGGCACGATCGCGGTCCAGCCGCAGATGGTCAGCACCGTGAGCTATGATCCCTATGCTGCGCCGAAGCCCTTCGCGGACATGGAATATAGCGCGGTGGCCATCACGCCGGCCTCATCCCTGAACATGCCCCCGGTTGGCGCGGCGCCTATGCCGGGCACGGCGCCGATGCGGGGCGGGATGCCGACGCGGCGGCCGCGCTGAGCAACTCGAAGGACCGGGCCCGCGCCGCCGGATCGAAAATCTGGGTCACGGCAATGACTTCATCCGGGCGATAGCGGCCGACAAATTGGGCCAGGCCGTTGGCGATGGTGGCCGGCCCGCCGACCAGCGAATGGCGGAACAGGTTCTGGATCAGCGCCAGCCTTTTGGGATCGAGACGCTTTTCAAATCCGGCGACCGGCGGCGGCAGTGGCGCATCCGTTGCCGCCTGGGCGCTGGAAAAGAGCAGCCGCGCCTCTTCATCCGTATCGGCGGCGACCACCGTCAGCGACAGCATGACCCGCGGCTTCTGGAGATAGGCCGAAGGCTTGAACCGGCCGCGATAGGTCGCCAGCGCCACGTCCAGCGCATCCGGCGAAAAGTGCGAGGCATAGGCAAAGGGCAATCCCAGCCGCGCCGCCAGATCGGCGCCGCCCGCACTGGAGCCCAAAATCCAGACCGGAAGATCGGTGCCCGCGCCCGGAATGGCACGCACTTTCTGTCCCGGTGCGGCGGGCCGCAGGAAGGCCAGCAGCTCCTCGACGTCCTGGGGGAATTCCGCCATGTCGTTCGGCTGACGGCGCAGCGCCTTCAAGGTATCCGGATCGTTGTTGATGCCGCGGCCAAGCCCCAGATCGATGCGATCGGGATAGAGCGCCGCCAGCGTGCCGAACTGTTCGGCCACCATCAAGGGCGCATGATTGGGCAGCATGATGCCGCCCGCGCCGATGCGGATGCTGCTGGTGTGGGCCGCGATATGGGCCATCAAAACCGCGGTCGCGGCGCCGGCCACCGCCGGCGTATTGTGATGCTCGACCAGCCAGTAGCGATGAAAACCCAGGCGCTCGGCAGCCCGGGCCAGTTCCACCGCCTCCCGGAAGGTGTCGGCGATGCTGCCGCCCTGGCGGACAGGAGTGAGATCCAGAATGGACAGCGGAATCATTTGACGCCCGCCTGCTCGAAGCGCGTCGCCGAGCGCAGCGACAGCGCGATGACGGCCGCCACGAGGGGCCCCACCCCAAGCGCCACGATCCCGGCCGAAAAACTGCCGGTGACGTCCTTGACCAGGCCCAGCGCGTAAGGCCCCGCGAAACTGCCGACATTGGCGACGGTATTGACCAGGGCAAGGCCGGCCGCCGCCGCCGCGCCCGTCAGCATGGACGATGGCACCGCCCAGAAGACCGCGGCGTAGCAGAAGATTCCGGTGATACCCAAACTCAGGGCCAGCAGCACGAGAACGGGATTGCTGAGCGTGGCACAGGCGATCAGCGACAGGCCGGCCATCGCGGCCGGAATGGCGGCATGCCAGTTGCGTTCCATGCGCCGGTCCGAATGTACCGACCAGGGCACCATCACCAGCGCGGCCACGGCAAAGGGAATGGCATTGACCAGCGGGGTGAGCGCCGTCGATACGCCCAGCGCATGAATCATTTGCGGCAGGAAGAGGATCAGGCCATAGGCTGCGGCATTGATGCCCAGCCCGGCGATGCCGATCAGGCAGACGATGGGATTGGTCAGCGCATCCCTGACGCCGAAGCGCTGGACCTGTTCGCGCTGCTCGCGCTCATGCGCCAGCCTGTCCACCAGCCATTTGCGATCGTCCGAAGACAGCCAGGATGCTTTCGCCGGTCCGTCCGGCAGGGAAAGATAGAAAATGACAGCCAGCGCGATGGTGGGCAGCGCCTGCAGGATGAACAGCCATTGCCAGCCGGCAAATCCGCCCAGGCCATCGAGCCGCAGAATGGGCTGTGAGATCAGCGAACCCAGCATGATCGAGACCGGCGTCGAAAGCACCAGCAGGGTGATCATGCGGACGCGATAGCGGCCGGGCAGCCATTCGGTCAGGACAAACAGCAAACCGGGATATAGGCCCGCCTCGCCCACGCCCAGGATGAGCCTGATGGCATAGAAAGTGAGAGGTCCGGTGGCCCAGGCATTCAGCATGGAGGCCAGCGCCCAGCAGACCATGATGATGGGAAGCCACACGCGCGCGCCAAGCCGCGCCAGGATCAGGTTGCTGGGAATCCCGAAAAGAACATAACCGGCAAAAAAGAGGCCGCCCCCCAGCCCGAACTGCTCGGCTGACAGCCCCAGGGCAGGATTCATGGTCAGGGCGGCAAAGCCGACATTGACCCGGTCGATATAGGCCACGAAATAGCCGGCAAACAGCAGGGGCAGGATGCGCAGACGGATTTGGCGCAGCACCGCCGCTTCACGCACCTCCTCCATCTGGAAAACCCCTGTCTGCCCGCTTGTTGGGGGGCCATCCTGCCCCCCCGGACCGCGCGGTTCAACCCGCGAAAATCAGGGCCCGGCGCCGGCGATTGCGCCTTGCCCAGACGGGGTCCGGCCCGGACTAGCGCGGCGACAGGGTCAGCTTCTTTTCGGTCACCGATTCGACCTTCGTCCGGGAGAAGAGAATCGGGAAATATCTTCCCCTGGCCCACAATTCATACAGATCGCGATAGTGGGGATCGTCCACATTCCCCGACTGACCGGGATTGTTGAGGCCCACCGAATTGTCCCAGTCTTCCAGATCGGAAATGATCTTGAAGGACCCGCCGGCATTCTGGTTGTCGGCGCCGCCGGTGGCGGTGATGGTATAGGCGTCCCCGCCACGCGGCAGCCGCCCGACATCGAACTTCGCCTGCAGGTCGGGGCGCAGCGCGCCGGTCATGTGATGGAAGATGCGGGCATAGTGATAGGATCCCAGCGTCCACTTCTCCATATCGGGTCCGAAGCGTTTGGTGAGTTCCACCACCGCCTCGTCCAGGCTTTTCACCAGCAGGGCGTTGCGGCCCGCCATCGGATCGGCGCCGAAGCGTCCATCCGGCGCATGCAGCAGCGCGATCATCCGCACCATGGGCGGATTGGCGACAATGCCTCGCGCCGCCGGCGGCAGGACGGCCTGGAAATTCGCCAACAGCCGGCGCTGGAACATTTCATATATGCCCGCCTCGACGGAATCGCGGTCCAGGATGAAATTCCAGTGCAGCAGCCGCGCCGCCGCGCGGCCGGTGGCCGGATCGCGATAGTCCAGGTCCTTCAGAAGGGGTGTGATGCTGCGCGCCGGAATGGACAGGTCGCTGTTCTGGAGCTGCACCATATCGGCGACGGTGAATTTTCGGCCCGATCCCAATGTTTCGGCGACCGCCTGCCCGCGATAAGGATCGGTCCAGGTGCGGTGGATGGCTTCGAAGTGGGAATAGCCGGGCGGCACCTGATATTCGTTGGACGTGTTGTAGAAGCCCTTTGCCGGGTTGAAGGACTGCGGCAGGTCGAGAATGGGCAGGAAACCCTGCCATTCGTACCGTCCGTCGCCGGGCACAGGCACCAACCCGCTGAAATTCACGCGGCGCGGCGCCACCACTGCCGCCTGATAGCCTATGTCGCGATTGCGGTCGGCCCAGACAAAATTCAGCGCGGGCATCCGCGCCTTCGAGACCGCTTCCTGGAATTGCTGCCAGTTCTGGGCCTGGTCCATCCGCAAGGTCCCCAGATAGGGCGCGCCGCCCTGTTCCAGCCAGGCGGCACGGACCGCATAGGCCTTGTGATGGACCTTGTCCTCGAAAATCACCGGGCCATGGCGCGTGAATTTCAGAAGCGTGGAAACGGGCTTTTCGCCCCTTACCGGAACCGTCTCCCGTTCCACACGCATGGTCTCCCAGCCGCCGGCATACCTGTACTGGTCGGGATTGTCGGGATTGATGTCATAGACATAAAGGTCTTCGGTATCGGCGCCATAGATGGTGTAGGCGAAAGCGGCCGCATCATTGTGACCGTGCGAGACGCCCGGTATGGCCGGTTCGCCCGCGCCGATGACATTCCAGCCGGGGGCATTGAGATGCACCCAATAGCGCAGCGACGGAATTTCCTGGATGCGATGCGGATCTCCGGCCAGGATCGGCCAGCCGCTTTGGGTCAGCCGCCCGCTGACCACCCAGTTGTTGGAGCCCATATCGGCGCGGCGCTGGGCCATATCTTCCATGCTGGGCGCATAGGATCGGGGCTGAGGGACCGCGCCGCCCTGGCGGCGATATTCGGGCAACAGTTCGTCGGGTGTGAAAGCCAGTTCCGAACGATGAATGTCGTAAAGTTCAAGAATATCCTTGGACAGAAGCGCGGCATCGATTGCCGGATCGATCCGCAGGTCCGGATCGGTGGGCTGATAATGTTGCAAGTCATTCACCGCATCAGCGCCGATGGCGCGCACGGCCAGCGCCGTATTCATCTCCTCGTCCAGATTGGCGCGCAGCCCATTGAAGCGGGATATCACCACCGCCGGGGTCCATTTTCCCGGCCTGATGTCCAGCATCCGGAATTCCGGCGGCAGCAGCGACGGGTTCTTCTCAGTCTGCGCGATATAGGCATTGATGCCGTTCACAAAGGCCTGGGCGATGGCCGCGCCATGCGGATGGTACCAGTTCAGGTCCTGGTCCACGTCACCGCGATAGCGGAAGAGCCGGTTGGCGATGTCGCGCTTCAGTTCCCTTGGCCCCAGTATTTGCGCCAGTGTGCCGGTGGCCTGGCGGCGCCAGACTTCCAGTTGAAACAGCCGGTCGCGAGCGGCGTTGAATCCCTGTGCAAAAAACAGGTCCTGTTCGTTTCGGGCATAGATATGCGATATGCCCCAACGGTCCTTGTAGATTTCGACGGGCTGGCTGAGCTGCGGCAGCATCAGTTTTTCTTCCGGCGCCGCGGCATCGGCCGCCAGCGGCAGCAACAGCATGGCCGCGATTATCCCGCCTTTTATCATGTCCGCCCGCCCGGTCTCGTCCCAGGTGGAATATTGTCATGGCGGGACAAAAGCCGCCAGACTCGCCGGCCCTAGAAGCCGAACAGGCGGCCCACGACCTTCTGCACCAGGCCCCGGAAATGAAGCGGCCCGGTTGTGACCGCCAGGTTGATGCACTCTTCGCCCGGATCGGCGACGGGATTGTGGAACATATCGGCGGATGCGGCCTGGAAATCGCCCGGACCATAACTGCCGGTTTCGTCGGTATAGCCGCCGCGCAGCACCACCGTATATTCCATGCCCCGGTGGCTATGCGGCCCCGTGTCGGCGCCGGGCGCCCCCTTGAGCAGCCGCACCGCGACCGGGCCGCGACGATACAGGGTCACATAACCGAGCTGGGAGCCCATCTTGCGCCAGCCGATTTGCGACAGGTCGCCGCCCATCGCCGCGCGCAGGGGCAAGGGCATATTGTCGTTGGAGGGCTGGGACAGGGGCGCCTCGAAGGGTTCGTCAAGCCGCGACATGGCCCGAAGCCGCGACATGGCCCGCTCCTGAGCGCCTTCTTCCATCGCGACCGGCGGAAGATCTTCCAGCAGCGCGCCACCGATCCGTTCCTGGCGGCGCACCGCCTGACGGCAGATGCCGCAGAAAGCCAGATGCGTGGCAATGACAAGCGACATGGCGCCATCGAGCCCGCCCGCGGCATGGGCCAGCAGCAATGCATCATCGGGATGGTGGCGCGGGGTCATGACACCTCTCCCAGCCGGACGCGCAAGCGCGCCATGGCGAGCCGCAGGCGGGACTTGACGGTCCCCAGCGGAATATTCAGTTCCGAGGCGATTTCGCTATGCGGCTTGTCTGAGAAGAAGGACATCATCACGATCTGGCTTTGCTCGGCGGGAAGAGAACGCAAAGCCTGGCGCAGGGCTGCCTCCTGTTCACGGATGTCAAATCCCTCGCCCGCATCCGGTTCCATCTCGGGGGCAAGGGATGGGTCGCCCACATCGGCGTTTGCCCTGCGGTCGCGGCGCAATTGATCGATCCTGAGATTGCGGGCGATGGTGAATATCCATGTCCCGGCCGACGCCCGATCGGGATCGAACAGGGCGGCCTTGCGCCACATGGTCAGCATGGCCTCCTGGGCCAAATCCTCGGCAGCCTGGGCACTGGCCCCCAGCCGCATCGCATAGGATTTCACCCGCGGCGCGAAATGTCCGAACAGGGCCTGGAAGGCGGCGCGGTCGCGGAAATCTGCGACCTGGCGGAGCAGGACGTCGAACTCACCCGGCTGCCCCATTAAAAATGACCCGGCCGCTGGCGGGCTAAATTGCGGTATGGGGGCGCGAAGACAGGAAGCATAAGCCATCATATCGCTTTTACGACCTTGTCGCCTCCCCGGATCAGTCCGTCATTCCGCCGGTGCCAGCGCGGCCACGGGTTGCAAAGGCCTGGCGCTGGGGGCCAGCGGGGTGGCCTGCGCGCTCTCCCAGGGAATGGGGCTGCCCAGGAGCCGCGCGACATGCACCGCGCTGGCCAGGCCGTCCTCATGGAAGCCGTAGCGCAGATGGGCGCCGCAAAACCAGGTATTGCGCTGGCCCTGAAGGGCCATGACATCGGCCTGGGCGGCAATGGCGGCGCTGTCGAACACCGGATGCTCGAATTCGGCCGTGTCGAAGACGAGCTTTTCGTCAATGGCGCATTTGGGATTGAGGCTGACGAACAGGGGATACTGGTTATCGATCCCCTGGAGCTGGTTCATCCAGTAGCTGACAGTGATATTGGGATGGGACGCCTCGCCATCGGAGGTATAGACCCAGCTTGCCCAGCAGCGGCGGCGGCGCGGCATCAGTTTTTCGTCCCGGTGCAGGACGGCGATGTTTTTCTGATAACGGAAGGGTGACAGCGCCGCCTGTTCACCACGATTAGCATCCTTCAGCAGGGACAGCGCCTCATTGCCGTGACAGGCCATCACAACCTGGTCATAGCTTGCGGTCTCGCCCCGGCTATCGCGGACCTGGACCCGGCCCTCGCTGCGGGTCACGGCCACCACGCCGCAATTGGTGCGGATTTGCGGTGCGAAAGATGCGGTGAGGCGCGACACATATTCCTGCGAGCCGCCCGTCACCGTGTACCATTGCGGCTGACCGTTGACCGACAGAAGATGATGATTGGCGAAAAATCGTATCAGCGTGCGGGCCGGAAAGCGCATCATTTCGCTGAAGGGACAGCTCCAGATCGCGCCCGCCATGGGCAGAAGATAAAAGCGACGGAACCAGTCGCCCAGGCCAAGATGGCTGATAAGCTGGTCCAGGGTGAAGTGTGGATGGCGCTCGACCGCCGCCTCGGCGCGAGCATTGAATTTCAGCACATCGCGGATCATCAGGGCAAAGCGCGGCCGCAGAATATTGCGCTTCTGGGCAAAGACTGCGCCCAGGTCCCGGGCGCACCACTCCAGCCAGCCGTCCGCGATCGAGGCCGAGAATGTCATGTCGCTCTCGTGCACCGGCACGCCCAGGTGCCGGAAAAGGCCTGTCAGGTTGGGGTAGTTCGGGGGATTGAAGACGATGAAGCCCGTATCCACCGGGATGGACCGGCCGTCATAATTCACCGAGACGGTACGGCTGTGCCCGCCGACCCGCGGCGCCTTTTCATAAACCGTAATCTCATGGCGGGGATGGAGCAGAAATGCAGCCCCCAGCCCGGAGATGCCGGTCCCGATAATCGCGATTTTTGCCATCTTAACGCCCTTTTGCCATTTGTTACGGAACAAAATGCAGTTTGGATCAGCCCAGGCGGCAGTTGCCGTTTGATCCAACAGGAACGCTGGGCCGTATAAGCGGGAAAGGGAGAAACGTCATGCCCGTGATTGCAGCGTCTTATCTGGCCGCGGCCCTTGTGATGGGCGTCCTGGACTTTATCTGGCTGCGCAGCATGGTGGATTCGGTCTATCGTCCCGGAATTGGGGCCGTTTTGGCCGACAAACCCAATATGGGCGCCGCCATTGCCTTTTATTTGGTCTATCTCGCTGGTGTCGTGATCTTCGCCGTCCGGCCGGCCCTGGCCGACGGAAACTGGCGGACCGCGCTCGTGATGGGCGGCCTGTTCGGCTTCTTCGCCTATGCGACCTATGACCTGACCAACCTGGCTACCCTGAAGGCCTGGTCCCTGAAAGTGTCGCTGCTGGACATGGCCTGGGGCGCCGTGCTGACGGGCGTTACCGCCACGGCGGGTGCCCTGGCCGGCCTGGCCATGAAATCATGACCGCATCCGGGCTTTACACCGGCTGGGTGATGCACCGGCGGCTGTGGCCTAAAATGCACCAGTTTCGCTATCGCGTCTTCTCGCTGCTGGTGGACCTGGACGAGTTGCCGAGTCTGGACCGCGAGTTGAAATTCTTTTCCTGGAACAGGTTCGGCCTTTTCAGCTTCCACGACCGCGACCATGGTGACGGAAGGCCGCTGGGAGAGTGGCTAGACGCCCTGCTGAAGGAGGCCGGAATCCAGGCCGATGGGGCGCGCCGCGCTCTCTGCTATCCCCGAATACTGGGCTATGTCTTCAATCCGCTCAGCGTCTGGTTCTGCCATGACCGCGCCGGCGTGCTGAAAGCCGTCATCCATGAGGTGCACAACACCTATGAGGAGCGGCATGTCTATGTCCTTCCGGCCGAAGGCAGCGACAGGCTGGTGACCCAGGAATGCCGCAAGAATTTTTATGTCTCGCCGTTTCTCTCCGCTGACTGCCGTTACCGCTTCCGCATCCATCCGCCGGACGAGACGGTGGCCGTGGCGATCCATGAAGAAGAGCGCGGGCATCCGGTATTGGAAGCAACTTTCGCGGGACGGCGGCAGGCATTGAGCGACCGGGCCCTGCTTGGCATGGCCGTTCGCTATCCGCTGATGACGTTAAAAGTGATCGTCGCCATCCATTTCGAGGCGGTGCGGCTGATGCTCAAGGGTATCCGGCGGCATCCGCACAGCCCGGCCCGAAGCCAAGCGGCGCTGATTCATCCTGCGCAATGAGGCTTTGGCGCCTCGGCTGGATGCTGGGTCTGGCCGAACTGCTGGCGGCCTGCTCGCCCGCCACGCTGCTCGATCTTGTGGTGCCCCGTTCGGGCTATCAGGTGCGGCGGGACCTGCCCTATGGCGACGATCCCCGACAGAAGCTCGACCTGTATCTGCCTGACGGGCTCAAGGGCCCGGCGCCTGTTATTCTCTTCTTTTATGGTGGCTCATGGCAGAACGGCAGCAAGTCGCTCTATCGCGCCTTCGGCCAGGTCTTTGCCAGCCAGGGCATTGTCACCGCGATTGCCGATTACCGGCTGTATCCGCAGGTGCGCTATCCCGCCTTTGTGGAAGACGGCGCCCAGGCCCTTGCCTGGCTGCGCGGCCATGGTGCGTCCTATGGCGCGGACCCGGCCCGCCTCTTCCTGGCCGGTCATTCTGCCGGCGCCTATATCGCGGTGATGCTGGCGGCGGATCCCGCCTGGCTGCGCGCGGCCGGCGCCGAACCGGCATCGGTACGCGGCGTGATCGGGATTGCAGGCCCGTATGATTTCCTTCCGCTCCAGGACAAGGTCCTGATCACGATCTTCGGCGGAGCGGCCCGGCGGGAAACCCAGCCCTTGCATCATGTCGATGGCCCACGCCCGCCCATGCTGCTGGCCACCGGCACGCAGGACAGCACGGTTTCGCCGTCCAATACCACTCGCCTGGCGGCCAGGCTGCGCGGCTTTGGCAACAGTGTCGAGGAAAAACACTATCCCGGCCTGGGCCATATCGGCATTCTGCTGTCGCTGGCCCCCGGTTTTCGCAGCCGCGCCACTCTGTACCAGGACATGTTGGCCTTTGTGCGCGGGCGCTAGACCGCGGCCCTGAACCGGCGGGAAAAGCGAATATTCGCCCTGTTGCGTAAGCCCGTATCCGCCGCAGCCAGCCAGTGACGGCGGACCAGTATTTTTATTCTGCCTTTCGCCTTGACAGGGCGTGGACAGGATTTTCTCATCCCGACCGGAAACAGGCTATCGACTGCAAGGGGAAGACACATGTGCGATGACTTCATTCATCCCGGCCTGGTCGAGGATCATCGGCTGTCGCGGCGCAGCTTCGGCCTGATGACAGCGGCCGCTGCCGGCGCGCCCGTGGTCGCCATGGCCCAGTCCAATGTGGTCGAAAAGGACGTGACCGTGAAAACTCTCGACGGGACCTGCGATGCCGCATTGTTCCATCCCGCCGGTCAGGGAACACACGCCGCCGTGCTGATCTGGCCCGACATCATGGGCCTGCGCCCCGCCTTCCGTGATATGGGCAGGCGGCTGGCCCGTCAGGGCTATGTGGTTCTGGTTCCCAATCCCTTCTACCGATCGGCGCGCGCACCCGTGATCGGTGAGAGTTTCGACTTCAACAATCCGGAGCAGCGCCAGCGCCTGTTCGGCTATCGCGCCGCGATGACAGATGCTGGCGTGGACAATGACGCCCTGGCCTATCTGGCCTTCCTGGATGCCCAGCCACAGACCAACAAGAGCAAGAAGGCCGGTGTGCAGGGTTACTGCATGGGCGGGTCCCTCTCCTTCCGCACCGCCGCCGCCCTGCCCGGCCGAATAGCCGCGGTCGGCAGCTTCCATGGCGGCAACGGTCTGGTCACCAAGGAACCCAACAGCCCCCATTTGCTGATACCCAAGACCAATGCCAGCTATCTGGTGTGCCAGGCGCAGAATGATGACATGGCGCAGACGCAGATGAAGGAAGACCTGAAAGCCGCCTTCGCGGCCGCCAACCGGCCGGCGACGGTGGAGGTCTATGCCGCCAACCACGGTTGGTGCGTCAAGGGCGGCGCGGTCTATGACGAGGCCGAGGCCGAGCGGGCATGGGCGGCACTCACCAAACTGTATCAGACACAGCTCGCCTGAACGGGGCTGGCCGCCGCGACGCGATCCGGCAACCAGCCTAGCGTAAGGACAGCCGGTTGCGGACCTGCTGCTGCGGCGGCGCCTTGGGCTGTTCGATGACATTGCCCTGGTCGTCGATCGGATCGCCGCGGTTGTTCATGCCCACGCCGTCGGGATAGTGCGGCCGATCCAGCGTCTTGAGAAAGAAATCCTTGCTGCGCAATTCAACGATGCTGCGTTCCATGCCGGGATAGGCAGCTTCGCCCGTGCCGGGCGGCACATCCTGCGGGATGCGCGTTTCCGCGCCCCGGATCGTGTTGGCCTTGATCGCTTCGAAGACCTTCTTGCGCTTGAGGTCGCCGACAAGGACGGGAATATCCATGGGCTTGTCGGGATCGACGACAAAGGCAGACGTTAGGCGCAGGCGATAGGCGCTTGAAATGCCGTCATTGCTGCCGGTCTTTTCATTGTAGAGGCCATCGGCATTGCGGCGCAGGGCGTAATAAAGCGCGACATGGTCCTCATGCTCGCGCACACCTTGCTGGCCGCCATCCTGGGCGAAGGTGTTTTCGGCATAGAGGTCGCGCCAATCGCGGTATCCGCCGATCAGACCGGTGGCGGTCAGCCCATCTGGCGCCATGGTCAGGCGCAGGCGGCCCTGGCGAAAATTGGTGTCGCCGGTCTGGTCATAGAACCAGGCGATGCGTGGGCTGTGCAGCTCCGCCACCTGCTCGCTCTCCACCACGCCTTCGCGGATGACGGCTTTCATCCTGGTGTACTGCGCCGATTTCAGGATGCGATAGGAATAGTCCGCCGCGATGCCCGCGCGCGCATCGCGCACGATCTTGTCGGGCGAATAGCCGATTTCGATGGTCGCGTCGGAATCGTTCATCGGGGACTGATTGCCGGAGACGCGCACGACGATGGTGTAGAGCCCCTCCTGCATCTTGTCGTTGGCACGAAGATCCAGGGTCGCATTGCCATTACCCCGCCATGGCGCGTCGCAGCCCCAGGCCCGATAAAGATTGTTGTCGATCCCCTTCTCGCCGGCGGGACTGATGAAATCGTCTGCCTTGACCTTGCCGTCCAGGTTGAAGCCATCCCCGATCAGACCGGTGACCTGCGGCTGGCCGGGATCTTCGGCGGCCCAGGGATTTACATACGTCTCGATGCCGCGCCTGTAGGCACGATAGGCCAGCGCCCGGACCCATATGCTGAAGCGGGTGCCCAACGGAGAGCGGACATCCTCCAGCCCCGGCGGTTCGGCGACCCAGACGGCTTCCTGCGGCAGGCGCCATTTCTGGCGCGCAACCGCCTTGCGGGTCTGATCGGGATTGGCGAAGTGGATGGTGCTGCCATGGAGGCAATCCACCCCCGGCTCTATTTCGCCCTTGCGTGCAAATCCGGCGCGGCCGCCATAGCGAAAGGCATATTCGTGCGCGCCGACCACATAGCCCCTTACCCAGGGCGCTGCCATCGCGGGCTGTGCCAGGGGCACGGCGCCCGCGGCCAGGATGGTGGAAATCAGAAGACGCTTGCCCAGGATCATGCCGGCCTCCCTTGGGACGAGTCCTTTTTTGGCAGACTAACACGCCTGCCATCCAGCGACATGCGGGAAGTTCCGCCGGCGACGGCCTTTGCGCAATTTTTACAGGGCGCTAGCGGCGGGGCTGCCGCACCGCAATAAGGGATATCTGCTCGCCCGTGGCGGTGGTCTGGTCGAAACTGTTCTGCAGACTGGTACGGACCGGCAGGTCGCCCTTGAAGAAGGTGCCATAGAGTTTCTGCACCTTGTCCAGATCGGGGATGTTGCGGACATAGACGATGGTCTGCACGACATCGGAAAAATCCATGTCCGCTTCCTGCAGATTGTCGAGCTGGTTGCGCATGGTTTGGCGCAACTGCAACTCCACGTCCTGGGTGACGATGCCCTGATCGGGGATGAAGCCACTTTTGCCGGATGTGTAATAGGTATCGCGATAGAGGATGCCGGGGCTGGCCGTCGGGCTGGGCGGCATGTTCTTGGGCCGGATGGATTTGCGCTGGGAAAGGTCGGCGCCGGCAATCGCGGTATAGACGATGCGAGCATTGCCCGGCAGGGCCGCGACCTCGATCGTGCCACGGCCTGGCGTGTTGCCGAACTCGAAATAGCTGGCATAGACCTTGTTCATCACCGTCGCCCGCATCTGCTGCGGCTGCCCGTTATGGGCGATGACCTGCGAGGCGCCTTGCGGTCCCGAACCGTCCGGGCTTGCCATATAGGGGTTGGTCCAGACCACATGGGCCATGGTCATCTTCGCGGCCTTCAGCACGGCGCCGACATTGTCCAAGCTCTGTTTCACTTCCGTCTCATAATCGGATGGCAGCTTGCCCGTGGCGGGGTCGGCGCCGCTCTGGGCCGAGATGTACAGCACATCGTCAATCTGGACACCTGCGGGATCGATGCGCGGGCCACGCGGCCAACCTGGCGGGGTGATGACCTGGCGCTTGCCGATCGCGGCGGTGGCATTGACCTGAACCCGCTGTCCATTCGGCAGGTTCGCGACCACCAGAACCGTGCGGGCGGGCGCGGCAGCGCCAATGGTCTTCCAATAGACGTCATTCATGGCGGCAACGTCTTCGCCACGCGTCACATAGACCTGCACCCAGGCGAGGCTCCCCATATCCATGCCCGCGGCTTTCAGAACCTCGTGAACATGGTCGAGGGACTGTTTCACCTCCTGGGCAAAGGCGGCCGGCAGGGTGCCATCGGCGTTGCGGCCGTCCTGCGCGGCGATATAGAGGGTCCGGCCCGCCAGTATGCCTTCGCTGGTAACGGGGCGAGGCGCCCGCCCCTCCAGCTTGATGGCCTTGTAGGCGCCGCCCGCCGGCTGCGCCTGCACAGGCACCGCGGCCAGCAGCACCCCCATTAACAGGACCAGAATGGTGGCGATGCGGCCCGATTTGCTGCTCATGCTTCCCTCCGCCCTATGCTCCGGCGGCCCCAGCATCGACGGTTGGCCCCCATGCTGTCCATGGTCTCGATTTTGCGGTCATGCGCAAAGAAAAAGGGCCCCGCTCGCGCGGGGCCCGATTTCTTGATGACCGGCCTCGGATCAGTAGTTGAGTCGAACGCCGAAGCGGAACATGCGGCCGATCACATCGTACAGAACCTGGTTGTTGTCCTGGGAGCCGATATCCGGCGGGCGGATGTTCGTCAGATTGTCGACCTTCATATAGAACTGGGTCTTGGGGCTGTAATCCCAATGCACGCCCAGATCCAGGTAGAACATCGACGAGACGCGGTTGTAGTTGATGGTCGGCGTCTGGACCGTGGGCGCCGGGCAGGTGCCGGGCGCGCAGACCAGTGTATTACGGTTGGTGGTGATACCGCCCGACAGCCAACGCTCGGTCAGGTCAAAGCCCCAGACATCATTGGAGTAGGACTGCATCTCCTGAAGCTTCCAGTTCAGGATGGCGCCGCCATAACCGTTATAGGTCGAACCGTTGCTGCCGGCAGACACGTTGCCGACCAGTTCCTGGTTGCGCATAACGCCGGAAAGCGCCGGGTCAAGGATGTACTTGCTGGTGTGATTGACCAGCGAGCGCAACACGAAGGCACCCGGAATGTCGTAATTTTCCAGGTCGAACTGGTAGGAGGCTTCGATGTCGATACCGTCGGTGACGATACTGGCGGCATTGAACGGCGAGGCCACGATAGCGAACACCTGGCTGGGCACGATGCCGGCGCCGGTCAGCGGACCGCCCGGATTGCTCACGCTCTGCGGCAGGTTGTTGCTGGTGCGGATGATATTGACGCTGCAGGCATCGCTGCCCTGCGAAATACCAAGCACCGCCTGCTCGTAGCACTTGTGTTCGATCTGCTGCGAGCTGAGGGAGATGATCGCGCCCTTGACCGCGATACGGTAGTAGTCAACCGACATCTGGAAGCCGGGGATGTAATCCGGCTGCCACACGATACCGAGTTCCGTCGTCTGGGCCTTTTCAGGCTTCAGACCAAGGTTACCACCCGTCGCGCCGATGATGTTCTGCGGCGTCTGGTTGTTGGTGAACTCATTCAGGAAGCTACCGTTCGCACCCTGCAACGGCGGGATCAGTTCCGACAGGTTGGGAGCGCGAATGTCACGCGACTGCAAGGCGCGCAGACGGATGCCGGGGATGGGGGTTTGCCATGTCACACCGACCTTCCAGGTATTGGCGTCACCTGCCGTGTTGTAACGGGCGTGGCGGCCGTCCAATTCCATGTCCATCTTGCCCCAGAACTGGTCGTTCAAGAGCGGGATACCGACCTGCAGATAGGCTTCGTTGACGTGGAAGGTACCGCGGCCGTTGTGGTAGTTGCCGGCGTTATAGGCACCCAGACCGACGTGATAATCGCCCTGAACCAGGGACAGGGTGGTCAGGCCGCAATCCACGAAGGGATCAAGGCAGGGTTCGGTGAAGGTCGGCGGGGTGGAATTGCTGATACCCGCGGCATGCGGATCGGCACGCTGCGAATAATGCTCTTCGCGATATTCGTAACCGAAGGCAACAGCTACCGGACCAGCCCAGCTCTCGATCGGCGAACCGTTCACCGAGAAGGCAAACGCATCCTGGCGGTTGGTCATGATGACGTTGTTGCCGTTGGTGCTGCCGCCAACCGTGTTCTGGTTGTCGAAATAGGCCTGGGCGCCCGCATTGATCGGATCCGAGCCAAACGGATTGTAAGGCACGCAACCGAAGGACTGGGCGATGGTGTTGCGGCAGACGATGTTGCCGGCCGAATTGTACACCGCGTCCTGCGCCAGGTTGAAGCGCGAATAGGCCTGGCTGACGCCGACATTCTTGCCCGTGAACGGATCGGGCAGATTGACGTTCGGCGCGTTCGACAGCGGCATGTTGTAAATCTTGATGCTGGTGTCGGACTCGCCATGCTCGAAATAGCTGTCCCAGCGCCAGTTCTTGCCGAACAGATCGAAGCCGCCGCTACCGCCGACCACATAACGGCGGGTCTGACGGAAGATGTGCATGTTCTGGTTGGTGAGGATGTTGGCCCAGTTGCTGCCGAAGGGAACACCAGCATTGGAGGCACCGATCCACGAACCACTGGGAATCGGATAGGCGGCCAAGCAGGCAGCCTCCGTTTCAGCCTGGGTGAGACCCTGACCGAACAGGCCGGTCTGGGGCAGATAGGCGTTATCGCAATGGATGTAGCCCGACTTGTCCGAGTTGCCCTGGGCCGGGGTATTTTCCGTGCGCGAGCCCGAATAGAGGACGGTGGCATAGATTTCAGTATCCGGGGCCAGGTCATAAGACACGCGGCCATAGAGCGAACCGCGAGTCAGCGGATTGATCAGGCCCTGGGTGAATTCGTGGGTGTTGATCTGGTCGCCCGGCTGCGCCGGCGTGCCGAAGCAGGCATTGTTGATCGCTCCCACCAGGGTGCCGTTGGCATTTCTGGTGCAAGAGCCGGCGAGAGCCAGCGGATAGGCCGCGCCGTTCTGACCAAAGGTGTAGCCGGCCTTGGGACCGGCGGTGACCAAGCCATACGCGGCGAAGTTCAACTGCTGACGCAGCGGGCCATAGACCGAGCGCGGATTACAACCCGTCGTCGCGCCGGTGGGGCAAGCGGTACCGTCCGGGCGCAGCGTGGTCGCATCGCTGGAATAGGAGGAGGTACCGGACTGGCGCGACAGGGTGCGGCCACCGATATTGCCGGGCAGCGCCGTGTGCTGGAACACGTTCTGTGGATAACGCGGCAGCAGACCGTCATTGTAGCTGTATTCGCCAGCGATCTGGACGTGACCGCGGCCACCGAAGAAGGAGGTGCCGGCCGCGAACTGCAGCAGCAGGTTGCCCATGTCGCCATAACCGGTGCCGCCGGCCAGCGCGTTGGTCTTGAAGCCTTCATAACGCTTGTCGGTAACGAAGTTGACGACACCGGCGACGGCGTCCGAGCCCCAGGAGGCCGACGCACCGCCGGTCACAACGTCAACGCGCTGGACCAGAATCTGCGGGAACAAGCTGACGT
>CAYFKU010000002.1:0-4090 GCA_964343955.1 uncultured Rhizobium sp.
TGATGTCTTCCAGATTGATGCCGCCGAAGGTGGGCTCCAGCGCCGCCACCACATCGACAAAACGGTCGATGTCATGGGTATCGACCTCAAGATCGAAGACATCGATGCCGGCGAATTTCTTGAAAAGGACCGCCTTGCCTTCCATCACCGGCTTGGATGCCAGGGCGCCGATATTGCCCAGACCCAGCACGGCGGTGCCGTTGGTGATCACCGCCACCAGGTTGCCGCGCGCGGTATATTCCCGGGCCAGGGACGGGTCGGCCGCAATCGCCTCGCAGGGCGCCGCGACGCCAGGGGAATAGGCCAGGGCCAGGTCGCGCTGGTTGGCCATGCGCTTGGTGGCTTCCACCGACAATTTGCCCGGGCGCGGAAGGCGGTGATAGGCCAGCGCGCTTTTGCGAAAATCCTCGTCCATGACCCGCCCGTTCTGCGAAGGGGCTACTTGGCAGCAAGGGGGGGTAAAATCAATCCTTTCTCCCTGTTTTGACCGGCTTTTCCCGGTCATCGCGCCAGAACCGGCCTGCCGCAAAAGGCGTTGACCGAGAAGCCGGCCGGGGGGCCGGGTGGAAGGCGTTTCCAGGACGTTGGATTTGACTGATATTGCGTCCCATTCAGTGCCGATTCCGGCCGAGCGGGAGATGCCATGCAGATAGGGATAGTTGGCCTGGGCCGCATGGGGGCCAATATCGGCCGGCGGCTGATGAGCCGCGGCCACACGGTCGTGGGCTTCGATGCGGACGCGCGGGTGGCCGGGACGATCGAAGGGCTGGTGCCCGCCGCCTCCCTGGAAGAGATTGTCCAGAAGCTGGACGCCCCGCGCACCGTCTGGGTGATGCTGCCCGCCGGCAGGATCACCGAGGATGCCATCGCCCGGCTGGGCCACCTCCTGTCCAAAGGGGACTGCGTCATCGATGGCGGCAACACCTTTTTCAAGGACGATGTGCGCCGCGCCCATACCCTCCGGCACAAGGGCATCGCCTATCTGGATGTCGGAACATCCGGAGGCGTCTGGGGGCTGGAGCGCGGCTATTGCATGATGATCGGCGGTGAAAAGGAGCATGTGGACCGTCTCGATCCCATCTTCCGTTCGCTGGCGCCGGGCGAGGGCACGATTTCCAGGACTCCGGGACGGGAGCGGTGCGATCCGCGTGTCACCCAGGGTTACATGCATGCCGGTCCCGCCGGGGCCGGGCATTTCGTCAAGATGGTCCATAACGGCATCGAATATGGCCTGATGCAGGCCTATGCCGAGGGCTTCGACATCATGCGCGGCAGAAACAGTGACAAGCTGCCGGAAGACGAGCGCTTCGACATCAATGTGGCGGATGTGGCGGAGGTTTGGAGGAGGGGCAGCGTGGTGGCGTCCTGGCTTCTGGACCTGACATCCATCGCGCTGGCCAAGTCCGGCACGCTGGAGGAATTTTCCGGCAAGGTCGATGACAGTGGGGAAGGGCGCTGGACGGTGCAGGCGGCCGTGGATGAAGCCGTTGCCGCGCCTGTCATCACCGCGGCGCTTTTTACCCGCTTCCGTTCCCGCATCGAAAACAGCTTTGGAGAGAAGCTGCTGTCGGCGATGCGAAAGGAATTCGGCGGCCATATCGAAAGCACTGTTCCGGTTCACAAGGCGAGGGACGAGGATCGATGACCGGCCTGTCCCACAAGGCGCCGCCGCCGCCATGCGCCATCGTGATATTCGGCGCCAATGGCGATCTGACCAAGCGCCTGATCATTCCGGCGCTTTACAATCTGGCGCGCACGGGGCTTTTGCCATCGCGGCTTGCGCTGATCGGCGTGGACCATAACCGGAAGAGCAGCGAGGAATGGAAGGCGTCGCTGAAGGATTTCCTGACCCAGGTGGTGCTGGCCAAGAATAGCGAGGAGGTGGACGCGGGCCTGTGGGACAAGGTTTCCCGGTCCATGACCTTCCTCAGCGGTGATTTCGAAAAGCCCGAAACCTATTCCCAGCTCAGGGATCTTCTGGCGACGCTGGACAGCGATCAGTCGCTGGGCGGCAATGTCCTGTTCTACATGGCCGTGGCGGACCGCTTCTTCGGCACCATCGCCGGCAAGCTCGGCGAAGCCGGGCTGATGAATGACTCCACCGGATTCCGCCGCCTGATCGTGGAAAAGCCGTTCGGCCACGACCTGGCATCCGCGAAGGCGCTGAATGCCTGCCTGCTGAAATATCTCAGGGAAGACCAGATCTATCGCATCGATCATTTCCTGGGCAAGGAAACGGTGCAGAACATCATGGCGCTGCGCTTCGCCAACGGTCTGTTCGAGCCGATCTGGAACCGCGACCGCATCGATCATGTGCAGATCACGGTTGCCGAAAGCATCGGGGTGGAAACCCGCGGAAAATTCTATGAGGCGACCGGCGCGTTGCGCGACATGGTGCCCAACCATCTGTTTCAGCTCGTCGCCATGACGGCGATGGAGCCGCCAGTGTCCTTCGACGCGGAGGATATCCGCGCCAAGAAGGCCGAGATGTTCCGCGCCATTCAGCCCATCGGCCTGACCGATGTGGTGCGCGGCCAGTATGACGCCGGCACGGTGCAGGGCCAGGCTGTCCCCGCCTATCGCCGCGAGGCGTATGTGGCACCTGATTCCAATATCGAAACCTATGTCGCCATGCGGCTGAAGATTGACAACTGGCGCTGGGCGGGTGTTCCTTTCTATCTGCGCACGGGAAAGCGGTTGAACATCCGGTCCAGCGAAATCGCCATCCGCTTCAAGCAGGCGCCCTATGCGCTGTTCCGCGATACACCAGTGGAAGAGCTGGATGCGGACTGGCTGATCCTGCGCATTCAGCCCGATGAGGGCATTCGCCTGCGCTTCAATGCCAAGCGGCCCGGTCCTGCCATGACCCTGGAAAGCGTTTCGATGCGCTTCAACTACAAGGACTATTTCCAGGAGGCGCCGGCGGTCGGCTATGAAACGCTGATCTATGACTGCCTGATCGGCGACGCCACCCTGTTCCAGCGCGCTGACCAGGTGGAAGCCGCCTGGTCCCTGGTCGAGCCGGTTCTGAACGGCTGGCAAAGCACCAACCCGCGCCATTTTCCCAATTACACCGCGGGCAGCGAAGGTCCGATCGCGGCCAACGATCTGCTGGCCAAGGATGGGCGCTCCTGGCGCGCCATCCGGATCCTGGGCGGCAAATGAGCCTTGGGTCGGACAGCAAGGTCGCGGGCAGGCTGGAATTGGTGAAGGATGCCGGTGCGCTGGCGGCGCGAGCGGCCGAAATCGTCGCAGCCCGCCTGAAGGCCGCCAGCTATCCCTTCCGCCTGGTGCTGTCGGGCGGATCGACACCGCGCGCCACCTATCGCCTGCTGTCTTCGATGGATATCGACTGGAGCTGTTGCGAAATTTTTTTCAGCGACGAGCGCTTTGTGCCGCCCGATCATCCCGACTCCAACTATCGCATGGTGCGCGAGAATCTGCTGTCGGGCGCCAAGGTCCGGCCTCGAAAAATATTCGCTGTGCCCACCGACGGCTCGCTGCAAAGCGCCGCCGACCGCTATGACGAGGCGCTGCGCCAGCAATATGGCGCCGGTACGCTGGAAGATGGCGCACCGCTCTTTCATTTGACACTGCTGGGGCTGGGCGAAGACGGTCACACCGCATCCCTTTTGCCGGATCAGCCGGTGCTGCGGGAGCGCGAGCGCTGGGCCGCGGCCGTGCCGCATGGCCGGGGCGAACCCCGGATCACGCTGACCTATCCGGCGCTGGAAGCCAGCGAAACAATTCTTTTCCTGGTGTCGGGCGCATCCAAGCGCGATGCGCTGGCCCAGGCGCGCGGGGGCGCTCTGCCGGCAGGGGGGTTGAGTCCGAAGGGCGATGTGCTCTGGCTGGTGGACAGGGCAGCGGCGGGGGTGGAAGATCAGGGTTATGGCTTTTGACGTTTCGCATCGGGTTGGGTCTTTATGTCTCGGAACATGACCCTGATGGGACGCGCATGCCGGCTAGATTGCCCAAGCCTTCCGTCACCTCGCCCTGATCAAAACAGCCACGGACCTGATGACCCATGACGGCCAAAAGGAAAAAACGCGCACCAGCGTCGGCCGCCCCCACCGTCAAGCCCCGCCGC
>CAYFKU010000002.1:4100-14462 GCA_964343955.1 uncultured Rhizobium sp.
ATGTGGGCGGATCGGGTCTGAAGGCGGCTGTCATTTCCGCGCGCGGGAGCTATTTGACCGGGCGGGTGCGGATCAAGACCCCCAAGCAGCGCAAGCCGCGCGATATCGTCCAGGCCCTGACGGATCTGGTCATGCCCCTGGGAGAATTCGACCATGTCACCATCGGTTTTCCCGGCATGGTCAAGGACGGCATTGTCGTTAGCGCGCCGCATCTCGGCACGCGGGACTGGAAGGATTTCGACCTTGTCGCGGCCATGCGGAAGGTCTGGAGAAAGCCGGTCAAGCTGCTCAACGATGCCGATGTCCAGGGGCTGGCCGTGATCGAGGGCAAGGGGCTGGAGCTGGTCTGTACCCTGGGCACCGGCTTGGGGACCGCCTGGTTTCGCCATGGCGAACTGATGCCGCATATGGACCTGGCGCACCTGACAGTGCGGAAGAAATACGATCTGGATGTGTTCGTTGGCGACCGGGCGCGACGCAAGATTGGTCATGCCCACTGGAACCGCCGCGTCAAAAAGCTGATCGGCGTTCTGGAAACGGTGTTTAACTTCGACCATCTCTATCTTGGCGGCGGCAACTCCAGGTGGATCAAATTCAAACTGCCGTCCAATGTGAGCATCGTCTCCAACGATGCCGGCATGCAGGGCGGGGCCTTCGCCTGGAAGGCGCGTTGACGCGGACATGGCTTGCGGCGTGGCGGCGTACAGCCTGGCCGGTCCCCGCAATGGCCTATTGCAGGGGCTGCAATTGGCCCAGCAGACCGGCGATCAGTGCCACGGCAAGACCGGCGCCCAGTTCCAGGGCCGAATGGTACGCAATGCGCCCCGCGCGCCCAGCCGGCATCAGGCGGAAGCGATTGACCAGGGCCAGACCGATCATCCCCGCCACCAGCGCCAGTTTCAGGCCCAGCGCCCCCAGATAGACCGGCGAGGGCCGGCCCTGCTGTCCCAGCAGGATCGAGGCGCTGTTGATCATGCCGCTCATCACCAGCAGCAAAACCGCCATCATCGCCCAATCGGAAAAGAGCGACAGAGCCGGCAGCATGTGCGGCTCGCCGCGGCGGAACAGGAGCAGCAACAGGACCAGTCCTCCAAGCCAGAAACCGGCCGTCAAAAGATGCACCGCGTCGGTGACCGCCCCGATGGCGGCAAAGCCGGCGGGGCTGGCAGCGGCGGCATGGCTGGTCGCGGCCGGCAGGATTAGCGCCAGGGTGGACAGCAGCACGATCAATGCCTGCCCGCGCCGCAGCACCAGCAGCAGCGCGATCGTCGCAAGGGCCGTCATGCGGGCCAGGAAAAACTGGCCGAACACCGTGTCGGTGGCGGTTGTCATCACGGCCTGACTGTCCATGGCATCGGCCATCGCGGCGGCGGCCAGGCCCAGCCAGGCGCCGCCCGCAACCATCGCCAGCAGCAGAAAAATCCAGCGCAGCGGGGCATCGCGCGCGGCGGGGATCGCCGGCAGTTTTGTGCGCAGCAGAAAGCCGAAGGCGCTGAGGCCGAACAGCAGCAGGGTGGCGCAGAAATATAGACCCCGCACCAGCGCGATCATCACGGAACCAGGTCGAAGAAAAAGCTGCCGGCGACGCGATGGGTATCGTGACCTACGCCGTGATATTCGACCTTGTACCGGCCGGGCTTCAGGCTCATGGGCAGCAGGGTGATGGTGCTGCCCGCGACGCTACTGGGCACCGGAAGGGGTTTGCCGTCAGCCTCGCTGAGGCTGGCGCCGCTGAAGGCCGGCTCGAGCTTTTCGGAAAAAGACAGTTTGATCGTCTTGACCGCCTTGACCTTGCTTTCGGGCGCCGGATCGCTGCCGGCGAGACGGGCATGGGCGAATGCGGGGGAAGCGGCAAAGAGAATCAGCAGCGCAAGTTTTTTCATCGAGGGTCCTCAAGCTTCAGGGCGGTCAGGGCCAGCATGATCCAGCCGGCGATGAATGCGATGCCGCCCAGCGGTGTGATGAAGGCGAAGGCCCGGATGCCGCTCAGCGCCAGGGCGTAAAGCGAGCCGCTGAACAGGACTGTACCGGCCAGGAACAGCAGGGCCGCACCCTGCGCCCGGCGCCTAGCGGCTCCTTCTCGTCCCGCCAGCGCCGCCACGCCCATCGCGGCGGCATGTATCAGGTGGTAATGGGCCGCTGTGGTGAAGCTGGCCAGCAACCGGGGCTCCAGGCGGCTCTGCAGGCCATGGGCGCCGAAGGCGCCGGCGATCACAGCCAGCGCCCCGCTCACGCCCGCCAGAAAGAGCCATTTTTTCATGGCGGCTTTTATAGACAGGAGGCGGCGGCTTTGCGAGTTTGGCGCACAGGCGACAGGCCAGATGGAATTTATGTCATGCCGGAATTCGTGACCGCTTCTGACGGCGTGGCGCTGGCTTTCGAGCACCTGGCGCCCCCGGAGGCGTCCAGCCGGCCCACGATCATTCTGGTGCACGGCTTCGGTTCGAGCCGGCTGCAGAACTGGAAATCCACCGGCTGGTACGGCGGCCTGACTGCGGCCGGCTTTCCCATTGTGGCGATGGATTGCCGGGGACATGGGGACAGCGGCAAGCCCCACGAGCCGGATGCCTATGGCCATGACCGCATGGCCCAGGATGTCCTGGCGGTGATGGATGCCTGTTCTCTTCCGGCCGCCCTGGTGCTCGGCTATTCTATGGGCGGCTTCATCGGGCTGCGGTTGCTGGCGGCGGCACCGGAGCGCGTGACCAAGCTGGCTATTGCCGGGGTGGGTGAAACCTATTTGCGCGACAGCATTACGGCGCCGGCGGCGCGCGCCGCCCTGGCCGATGCGCTGCTGACCCCCGATCCCGCCTTGCTCACCGATCCGCGCGCGAAGATGTTTCGCGCCTTCGCCGATCAGCCCGGCAAGGACCGCATGGCGCTGGCCGCCTGCATGCGCGCCATGTCGCCGAGATTGCCGGTCGAGACCTTGAACCGGTTGCAGCGGCCGGTCCTGGTCGTGGATGGAGAAAAGGACGATACCGCGGGCCGGCCCGAACCTTTGGCAGCAACATTTGCTAATGGCCAGGCGGTGACGATCCCTGGACGCGACCACATGTCGGCCGTGGGCGACCGCAATACCCGTCAGGCCGTGATCGACTTTTTCCGCTGATTTCCCCGCGCGGCGCGAAACCGGCCCCGCCGTACATTCGTTCTTTTCCCAGGCGCTTGCCGCGCCCGGCCGCGTTTCAACCCGCGGCGTGGCGGATGTTTCGTCCGCTTACTGAACATTTGCCGGCAGGGGACAGGCTATGCACAAGCGACTGGAAACGGGACGGTCAGGGGTACGATTTGGTACTGAAAAAAGCGTAGGTGTTCCGGTACTTAAAGCTATTTTCGCGAGCGCTGTGACAGCCGATCCCATCGTCTCTCATGGCCGCGGCGCTGGTCCTTCTCCGCGCATCCAGATCGGATTTTCGAGATGTTAGAGGCGCATGCCCGCGCCGGTATTCGCAACCGGCTTCTGCACAAGATCGCGCTCGAGGATTGGGACCTGATCGGTCCGCATCTGGAAGCGGTGACGTTGAAGGATCGCCAGGTCATCGAGGTCCCGACCAAGCCGATCATGCATGCCTATTTCGTGGAGACCGGCATTGCATCGGTGGTCGCGGTCGATGCCGAAGACCATCGCATCGAAGTGGGTGTCATCGGTTTTGAAGGCATGACAGGTGTGCCGCTGGTCATGGGCGACGATCGCGCGCAACATTCCACCTATATGCAGATTGGCGGCACCGGTCATCGCATCGCGCAGGACATATTGCGCGGTGCCGTGGCGCAGAGCGCAGGTCTGCGCGCCCTGATGCTGAAATGGGCCCAGGGTTTCATGATACAGACCGCGCATACGGCCCTGGCCAATGGCCGCGCCAAGCTGGAACAGCGCCTGGCGCGATGGCTGCTGATGGCGCATGACCGCATGATCGGCGATGCGGTGCCGCTGACCCATGAATTCCTGGCAGTCATACTGGGCGTTCGGCGCGCCGGCGTCACGGTGGCGATACATGGCTTCGAGCGCAGGGGACTGGTGACGACGCGGCGCGGTCAGCTGACCCTGGTCAACCGGTCCGGCATCGAGCAGATCGCCGGCAGCTTCTATGGCACGCCGGAAGCGGAGTTGCGCCGCCTGCTGTCCGACCGGATCGCATCCTGAAATAGGACTCGCCATCGCCCCTTGGTACATGGTTTGTTCTCACCATGACGCTACCCATCGGCGACGGCCGGACAAGCCAGGCGCAGGCGCCGGCCGCGCGATTGCCCGAAAAATTCCAGGCCTGGTTCGCGGCGCGCGGCTGGCAGCCGCGCGCCCACCAGCTTGCACTGGTAAGCCATGCCCAGCGGCGGCAAAGCGTATTGCTGGTGGCGCCCACGGGGGGCGGCAAGACCCTGGCCGGATTTCTGCCCACGCTGATCGATCTGGCCGGCCCGGATTCCGTTTCAGGGACCAGGCGCGGCCGCACGCGCGGGCTGCATACCCTCTATATCTCGCCGCTCAAGGCGCTGGCGGTGGATGTGGCGCGCAATCTGGATGCGCCCATCGCCGAGATGGGGCTGCCGGTCACCGTCGAGACCCGCACCGGCGACACCCCGACCGCCCGCCGACAGCGCCAGCGTCATGCGCCGCCAGACATCCTGCTGACCACGCCGGAACAATTGTCCCTGCTGCTGGCGCATCCGCGTGCGCCGCAGATGTTGGGGAACCTGCGCACCGTGGTCCTGGACGAACTGCACGCGCTGTTCAATTCCAAACGCGGGGATCTGCTGGCCCTGGGGTTGGCGCGGCTGAGCAGCCTGGCGCCCGGTCATCGCCGTGTGGGCCTGTCCGCCACGGTCAAGGACCCGGCGCCCCTGCGGCGCTTTCTTGTGCCGCAACCGCCGGACGGGGAAGCGCTGTCCGAACTGGTGCTCGCGGCCGGCGGTGCGCGACCGCGGATCGAGATCAGCACCAGCGATTCCTATGTGCCCTGGGCCGGCCATCTGGCCCGCCATGCCATGCTGGATGTCATGGCGGCGATCCAGACCGCCAAGACGGTTCTGGTTTTCGTCAACACCCGCAGCCAGGCGGAACGCACCTTCCAGGAATTGTGGGCGGTCAATGACAGCAATCTGCCCATCGCATTGCATCACGGTTCGCTGGCGGTGGAGCAGCGCCGCAAGGTGGAAGCGGCCATGTCGCGCGGAGATTTGCGGGCCGTGGTCTGTACCTCGACGCTCGATCTGGGCATCGACTGGGGCGCGGTGGACAAAGTGATCTGCATCGGCGCGCCCAAGGGTTGCGCCCGCCTTGTGCAGCGGATCGGCCGCGCAAACCACCGGCTGGACGAGCCCAGCGCCGCGCTTCTGGTGCCGGCCAACCGCTTCGAGGTTCTGGAATGCAATGCCGCGCGCGATGCGGTGCTGGCGGGCGAACTGGACGGCGAGCGGCTGAAGGCCGGGGCACTGGATGTGCTGGCCCAGCATGTGCTGGGCACGGCCTGCGCCGGGCCGTTCGACGCCGGCCGGCTTTTCGAAGAAATATGCAGTGCCTCGTCCTATCGCCATGTTTCGCGCAAGGATTTCGATGCGGTGGTCGATTTTGTTGCCACTGGCGGCTATGCCCTGCGCGCCTATGACCGCTATGCGCGGCTGCGCCGGATGGACGATGGGTGCTATCGCCTGGCCCATCCCCGCCTTGCCCAGGAGTACCGGCTCAATGCCGGTGTGATCGTCGAAGACCCAATGGTCGAGATCCGGTTGCAGGGCAGGGGCCGCCCCACCGGCGCCGGCGGACGCAAGCTGGGAGAGATAGAGGAAAGTTTCGTTGAGCAGCTCGCGGTCGGCGACACTTTTGTTTTTGCCGGCCAGGTTCTGCGGTTCGAAGGGCTGCGCGAAGCCGGGGCCTATGTCACACGCACCGACGATCCCGAAGCGAAAATCCCGTCCTATAACGGCGGCAAGTTCCCGCTTTCCACCTTTCTGGCACAGCGGGTGCGCGAGATGGTTTCGGCGCCGGAACGCTGGGCGCATCTGCCCGAGCCGGTGCAGGAATGGCTGAAGATACAGGAATGGCGCAGCGTCATTCCCAAGCCCGGCCAGCTTCTGGTCGAGACCTTTCCGCGCGGCAGCCGCCATTATCTGGTCTGCTATCCCTTCGAGGGGCGGCTGGCGCATCAGACCCTGGGGATGCTGGTGACCCGGCGGCTGGAACGGCAGCGGCTGCATCCCTTCGGCTTCATCGCCAATGAATATGCGCTCGCGGTCTGGGCGGCCCGCGATCTTGCCGGCGTCGATATGGATGCCCTGTTCGATGAAGACATGCTGGGCGACGACCTGGATGCCTGGCTGGCCGATTCCAATCTCTACAAGCGCACGTTTCGCCAATGCGCCATCATCGCGGGGCTGATCCAGCGACGTTTTCCGGGCAAGGAGAAAAGCGGCCGGCAGGTGACATTTTCGTCGGATCTGATCTACGACGTTCTCAGAAGTCACGAGCCTGACCATATCCTGTTGCGCGCGACCTATCAGGATGCAGGAACCGGATTGCTGGATATTGCCAGGCTGGGCGACATGCTGGCGCAGGTGAAGAAGCGCATCGTCACCAGGCATCTGGACCGCGTCTCGCCCCTGGCGGTGCCGGCGCTTCTGGAAATCTCCAGGGAAATGGTTGCCGGAGACGCGGACGAGGCTATTCTGCGCGAAAATGAAGATGCGCTGATACGGGATGCGATGCGTGTGGAGAAGCAGTGACAGCGGCGATCTTCTGATTGCGGTCAATGGCGAGACCCTGCTGCTGGACGCCTGCGGCGCGGCCTTCCTGCCGGCGCATTCCGTGCTGTTGTTTGCCGACCTGCACTTCGAGAAGGGCAGTTCCTATGCCCGCGGCCGCCAGTTCCTGCCCCCCTACGACACCGCCGCCACGCTGCTGCGCATGGCCCGCGCGATCGATCGTCACCGGCCGGCGCATGTGGTGGCGCTGGGCGATTCCTTCCATGACCGCGAGGCAGGCGAACGCCTGGGGGACGAGGCGCGCGGCCTGCTGCAATCCATGGCAGCTGCGGCCCGCTTCACCTGGATCACCGGAAACCATGATCCGCATCCGCCGTCATGGCTGGGCGGAGACACATGCGAGACATTGCAGATTGGCGGGTTGAGCCTGCGCCATGAGCCGCTGGCAGCCTTCCAGCCCGGCGAGGTTGCGGGGCATCTGCACCCTTGCGGCCGTGTCGCCAAATGGGGGCGCAGCGTGCGGCGGCGCTGTTTTGTCAGTGACGGGCTGCGATTGGTGCTGCCATCCTTTGGCGCCTATACGGGCGGGCTGGATGTGGGCGCTCCCGCGATTGCCTCGCTCTTCGCCGGTCCGTTCCACGCCTATATGCTGGGCGATGCGCGCGTCTATGCCATTGCGCGGCGGGTCGCCGTCTGATCCGCTGAAAGCCGCGGCCGGCGTCTGTTCGATCCGCCCAGCGAAAATCAGGCAGGGCGCCGGAACAGCTCGGATGAAATCCAGCCCAGCAGCATCGCCATCAGCACGCAGGCCATGCCGTACAGAAACGGCGCATTATGCGCCAGGTTGAACAGCCGGCGTTCCAGTCCGGTGGCGTCCACGAATAGTGGCGTGGATTGGACGCTGATCACCTGACCGTCGCGGATGAGATAGACTTCGACGTTATATTGGCCACGGGTGACGCCGGCTGGAACGGGCACCCGGGTGCGGAACAGGGTCTCGCTGAGGAAGTCGATACTGCCGGGGTTCTCGGCATAGAGGCCCGCGCGCTGGTGCCAGCGGATTGCTGCCTGGCGAAAAGGCTCGGGATCGTGATGGCTGCCTACCTGGCTTGGGCTCAGTTCCTGAAGACCGATACCATAGCGCGCCAGGGCTTCGCGCGGGGCGATGCGGGACAGGGGCGCGGTGGAAGCCAGGTAATAATAGGCCGGCAACCCCTCGAAGTGCGCGGCATCCCGATTGACCCATACCCCCGCGATTCTGTCGCGGCGGCGCACGGTCATGGTCTCGCCCGGTCCGCGCACCACCACCACGATGTTGCGGCCCCGCGGCCTGCCAGCGTCCTCGATGGCCCCGAACACCACAATGTCGGTACCGGTATAGTTGGACGTGATCTGGATGATGTCCTGGCTGATGCCGGAGACAAGGTCTTCGGCATGAGCCGGGACTGTGAGCAGAAGCAGAAACGCCAGGAAAAGCCTTTTCATGGCGTCTCCTCGGTGAGGGAGTATCGGTCGGCGGGCGGCGCCACCAGTTGCCAGGCCAGGCCGGCGGCCACCACCAGCACGATCATCGCCAGCAGCAGGCGCAGCTGTTCGCCCCGCAGCCTTGCGCCTGCGCGCACGCCCAGTTGCGCTCCCACCACGCCGCCGATGACCAGAAGCCCGGCCAGGATGATATCGACCGCATAATTGTTCGTGGTCTGCAGGACGGTGGTGATAGCGGTAATGGCGATGATCTGCGCCAGTGAGGTGCCCATCACCACGCTTGTCGGCATGCGCAGGATATAAATCATGGCCGGCACGATGATGAAGCCGCCGCCAATGCCCATGATGGCGCTGAGCGCGCCGACGGCAAAGCCGATCGCGATCGGCGGTATGACGCTGATATAGAGCCGCGACTGGCGGAAGCGCATCTTGAAGGGCAGGGCCTGGATCCAGCCGCGATGGACGGGGGCACGGGGTGCCGTGGTGCCGCTGCGATAGGTCTTAAGGCTGGCCAGGCTTTCGCGCAGCATGATGGTGCCGATGGTGCCCAGCATCAGCACATAGGCCAGGGAGACCAACAGATCCATCTGGCCCTGGCGGCGCATCAGGGCGAACAGCCAGATGCCGGCGAGTGTTCCGACCACCCCGCCGCCCAGCATCACGCCCGCCATCACGAAATCGATGCCCTGGCGGCGCCATTGGGCCAGCGCCCCCGACATGGAGGACGCGGTCACATGCGACAGGGTCGTCGCCACCGCGACCGTCGAGGGAATGCCGGTGAACACCAGAAGCGGCGTCATCAGAAAGCCGCCGCCCACGCCGAACATGCCCGAGAGAAAGCCGACGCCCGCGCCCAGCGCGATGATGACCAGCCAGTTGACTGACATCTCAGCGACAGGAAGATAAATCTCCATCGAACGCCTGTCTTGGGGCCTCTGGCGTCGTCACGCGTCGCTCATGGACCTTTTAGTCCACATCGCCCGCAACCGCCATGCCGTAACGGGGCAAAGCCTGGCCGCTTAGCGCGCGGGATGCGGCTTTAGCCGAGATCGGCGGCTTCCGGCGGAACATTGGCGCCGCGGTTCAGCGGCGCGGCATGGAAGGTGGCGGCGGACTTGTTGGCCGCGGCCCGATCGCTGTCGCTGAGCTGTGTCGCCAGCACGCCCATGCGCTGCTTGGATTCGGCATCGCCGGCCGCTGCGGCTATGGAATACCACTTGTAGGCATCCAGAAGGCTTTGGGGCACGCCGTCGCCGCGCTCATACAGGACCGCGAGATTGAACTGGGAGTCCGAAAGACCCAGCGCAGCCGCCTTGGCAAACCAGCGCGCCGCTTCCGCCATGTTCTTCCGGGGGCCGGCGCCGCTGGCATAGGACACGGCCAGATTGTGCATCGCCTTGCGGTTTCCCTGGGTCGCGCTCATCTCGTACCAGCGCGCGGCCTTGGCCGGATCGGCGGGAACGCCCTGGCCGCGCTCATACAGGGTGCCCAGGCGATATTGGGCCACGGCCTGGCCCTTCTCGGCGGCCTGGGTCAGGAAGCGGACGGCTTCCGGCAGATTGGCCGGCTGTCCGTCCAGCGCCTTGAGGCCCAGGATGGTCAACGCGACGGGATTGCCCGCATTGGCGAGCTGGATCACCTTGGCCGTGGGCGCCGCCGGGCGGGTGGCAGCGCCCTGATTGCCGGTGGCGGTATTGCCTGCGGGCTTCGGCGCCGCTGTGTCCGGGGCCTTGGTGACAGGAAGCGGCGCAGCCGCCGGTGCGGCTGTCTTAGGCGCGGGGGTGGGCTCGGCACGCTGGGTGTCGAAATTGGTCGCATCGCCGATCTTGTCGCCCGCCTTGTCATCAGGCTTGGCGGTGGCCGCATCCGGCGCGCCGCCTTGGGGCGCGATCACGAACTGATCCTTGCCCGCATGCGGCAGCGGGGATACCGGCGGAATTGCTGGGGCAACCGGCACTGCGGGCTGTTGCGGCTCCGTGGCGCGGCGGTTGAGAATCAGCGCGGCCGAGGCCGCCGCAACCACCAGCAGCGCCACAGCCAGGGGAATCAGCAGGCGCGACTTGCCACGCGGCTCGGATTCGGCGCCGGCATCCTTCTGGAAGAAACCAGCGAAGCGTCCCCGGCGTTCACTCTCGGCTTTTTCGGCGGCGGCGTCGCCAAACAGCACGCAGGTTTCGC
>CAYFKU010000002.1:14472-45129 GCA_964343955.1 uncultured Rhizobium sp.
GCCAGGAAATTCTCCGGCTCCGGCGCGTCGGCGAAGACTTCCTCGAAATCGGGAGGCGGCGCGAAGGGATCGGCATCGGCTTCCGGCGGAATGTCGAAGGTAAAGCCATGGGGTTCGGCAAAGGCGTCGCCCTGATCCATCCCGATCCCGGCCTCTTCAACGGGCGGCGGGACGGCCAGCGGCGGAACGTCGAAGGCGCTCTGCGGCGGCGGTTCATAGTGGCGATGCTCGGGGCGAAGAAACTCGCTCCCCGGCAGTTCAGCCCTGGCCTCTTTCGCGGCCGCCGCTTCATGCCGGAGCGGCACGGATTCATAAGGCGGCGGTTCCACGGGGCGCAGCACCTTGGCGCGCAACTCGCCCAGAAGATCCTTGTGGTCCTTCTCCAGCGCCTCCACCCGGTGCGAGATGGCCTTCATGCCGGCATCGAAATGTTCCGCCGGATCATGGCGGTCCATCCGGTCTGCCATGTCGCTGACGGAACGTTCGATATTGTCCAGGCGGCGCTCGAACTCCGCAGCGGGCAGGCGCATCTCCAGCCTGGCGATGGAATCTTCCAGCCGGTTCAGCGATTCATCCTGGGCCGCGCTGCGGCGCTGGTTCTCGACCTGATCGGCGGCGCGCTGGTTTGCGCTTGTCTCGATCTTCTCCAGCGCATGGTCCAGGGCATTGGTATTGAACTGAGCGGTCTTTTCCACCTCGGAAAGGCGGCCATCTAGTGCCTTTTCAGCCGCATCCAGTCGCTGATCCAGGCCGGCTTGCGCCTCGGCCAGCCGCTGTTCCAGCCCCCGCTCGCTTTCCCCGATACGCTGGTCCAGGCCTTTTTCGGCGGCGGGGATCCGCTGTTCCAGACCGCGCTCGCTTTGCGCGACGCGTTCGTCCAGGGCCCGCTCGGTTTCGGCGATGCGCAGTTCCAGCGCCTTGACGGCTTCCTGGGTGCTTTGCTCCACGGCGCGCAGCCGATAGGTGACCGCCGCTTCGCTGTTGTCGATGCGCTCGTCCAGGGCCCGGGCGGCATCTTCGGCCTCGATGCGGGCCTGGCCGACGCGGCCGGCGAGCTGTTCCAGGCTGGAGGTGAGCTGCATCACCTGGCCTGCCGCATTGTTGGCGGTGGCGGTGATCTGGTCGGCCAGGCGCGACAGTCCCTGATGCAGGGCCTTGACCGCTTCCCGGATGCCGTCACTGACGGCCGTGCGTTCCAGCCGCTCCAGCCGTTCGCTCAGCGCCATCACGGTCATGCTGAGCTGGTCGAAGGCCTGGGCCTGTTCGCGGGCGTTGATGTTCATTTCCTGGGTGGTGCGGGACAGCACGCGATTGGACTCGCCATGGCTGCGTTCGCTGGAATGTTGATGTTCATTTCCTGGGTGGTGCGGGACAGCACGCGATTGGACTCGCCATGGCTGCGTTCGCTGGAATCCAGCCGGCGCGACAGGCCGCGCAACTGATCCTCGATCCGGCGCCAGGCTTCGTTTGATTCGGTCTCGCTGCGCCCGACCCGGGCCATCATCTCTTCGGTATCGCGGCGGCTGGCGGCGGCGGGGGGCAGACCCCAGCTATCCAGGGGGGCGCCGGCGGGCCCCCGGGTCTCAAATGACCCGCCTGCCTCGTCTTCCATCCCGGAAAAACTGCGCAGAATACGCCTGGTCAGCCATTCGCCGACCGAAAGGCCTTCCCGGCGGACAGCCGCGCGGGCAGCTTCCCGCGCCTCGGGCGGGATGCCGGCCACATTCCAGGGAAGCTCTGCACGCATTTCGACTCACTGGCACCGCGCCCCCGCTACAGAAAGTAGCGGGGGCAAGATATAGTGTAAAGGAATGTTGAATATGCCAGCCGCGGTTGACAGGCATCTCGCAAATCCATGTACAGCTAGTTGAATCGGTTCGCTGCAATCGCGGCGCTATCGGGTCCCAACCGCGCCGCGCAGGCGAAGGGCTGGGGGCTGGGAGCCGCCGGGAACGCCGGCGGCCGAGGACGGGTTCTCCAGCCGGGTGACCGTGCTTTCCGGCCCATCCACTTTCGGGGGCGGCAGGCCCAGATCGGTGGAAAACAGCACCGTGACATAGACGGTGCTGTCGTTCACCGCCGCGCCCACGCCCGCATGATCGTAATTCACGAAGGCCATATTCTCCCGATGCGGGGGGCTTTTCAGCCATTCGTCCAGGAAGCGGCGGGCGAATTCATCGACCGCCACGCCGCTTTGCCTTGTGTAATGTTGCGCCGCAAGATTTTCGCCCAGCAAGCCCTGCCATTTGGCGTCGGCTTTCATCAGCAGGCTGGCGCTGGTGGCGCCGTCCGGCCCCTGATGGGCCAGATAATTCTTGTCGGCCATATCGCTGGCCCTGGCGCGCGCGACCTTTGAAAGCTCCGGATCGATGGCCAATGGCCGGGCCTTGGGATCGATCTTGTGACGCTCTTCTTCGACCAGCGCCGCGATGCGTGTTTCCAGCGCCGCCATCTGCGTTCTGGGATCGGGCGGGGCCGCGGGATCGGACGGCGGCGTCTCGGCGGCGCAGCCTGCCAGCGTCCATGCCGCCAGAAAAAGAAAAGCGCGCCGTCCCGTCATGCCTCAGCCCGGCAGAATCTCGAACAGCCCGGCCGCGCCCATGCCGCCGCCGATGCACATGGTGACCACGCCAAGCCTGGCGCCGCGGCGCCGGCCTTCGATCAGGATATGTCCGGTCAGGCGCGACCCCGTCATGCCATAAGGGTGGCCGATGGAGATGGCCCCGCCATTCACATTGGTCCTGGCGGGATCGAGCCCGAGCTGGTCCATGCAATAGAGGGTCTGGCTGGCAAACGCCTCGTTCAGTTCCCACAGATCGATATCGTCCACCTTCAGGCCATGCAGCGCCAGAAGCTTGGGCACCGCCTTGACGGGACCTATGCCCATTTCCTCGGGTTCGACACCGGCCACGGCAAAACCGCGGAATATTCCCATGGGCTTGAGGTTTTTGCTTGCCGCCATTTCCTCGCTCATGACCAGACATGCCGATGCGCCGTCGGCGAACTGGGAAGCATTGCCGGCGGTGACATATTTTCCCTGCGCGACCTGCTGGCCGCCCGCATGCACGGGCTTGAGTGCCTTGAGCCCTTCCAGGCTTGTGTCGGGCCGGTTGCATTCGTCCTGGGCAACGGTGACATCGACCAGGCTTTCCGCGCCCGTGGCCTTGTCGATCTTTTTCATCCTGGTGGCCAGGGGAACGATTTCGTCCGCGTATTTTCCGGACGCCCGGGCGGCCGCCGTGCGCTGCTGGCTCTGCAGGGCATATTCATCCTGGCGGTCGCGGCTGATGCCATAGCGTTCGGCCACGATCTCGGCGGTTTCGATCATGGTCATCCAGAGCGCGGGCTTGACCGCCAGCAGATGCTCCTCGGTGAAATTCTTCAGATTGATGCCGCCCATCTGCACCAGCGAGATGGATTCCACGCCGGCGCCGATCGCGATGTCGGCGCCGCCATGCATGATCTGCTGCGCCGCCATGGCGATCGCGTTCAGGCCGCTGGAACAATAGCGGTTGATGGTGACGCCGGATGTGGTGACGGGGCATCCCGCCCATATCGCGCTCTCGCGGGCGATGTTGTTGCCGGTGGCGCCTTCCGGAAAGCCGCAGCCCATGAAAATGTCTTCCACCTCGCCAGCCGCGATGCCGGCCCGCGCGATGGCATGCTTGACGGCATGGCCGCCCATCACCGCGCCATGGGTCTGGTTGAAGCCGCCGCGCACCGATTTGGCGAGGCCGGTCCTGGCTGTCGAGACGATCACCGCCCGTTTCATGGATGCCTCTTGCTTGTTCGCTTTTCTGACTTCGCTCCGGCTTTCCGGCGAGACGGCGAACCTAGCGGTTCGGGCTTTGGCCTGCCAGCCCCGGACAGAAACGGCGATGGGGCAGGATCGTTTCGGACGTCAGGCGATATTGGCGGCCGCATGGGCCGGATAGCGCAAGGTGAAGGTGACCGCCGCGCCCAGCGCCACCACGCTGATGGCGATGCTTCCATAGAGCGCCAGTTGCGGCAGGAAGGCGACGGCGCCGTCCGCCATTGTCATGGCGAGAAATGCCGCGGCCCATACAGCCGAGACCAGGTAATTCACCTTGCGGAAAAGCGCCGGCGGCCATGCCGCCTCGCGCGGGTCCAGGCGGGCATAATCGATCGAGAAGGGGTGCCGCAGCAGCACCGATCCGCCCAGAAGCACGAAAAGCGCCAGCTCGGCGATGAAGCGGACCATCGCCAGCGTCAGGCTGGGATCCAGAAAGCCCCGCCATAGCGCCAGGAGGGCGAAGAGGACCAGGCAGCCGGCATCGAGCAGGCGCAACGACGGACTTTCGACAAAGTCCCGGATGGTGACGACAAAGGCGGCGGCGAAGGCCACCCACAGGGCGAGGTCGGCCGAAAGCCGCGACAAGGCTGCGAACAGGATGAAGGGCGCAAAGCCCACAACCAGATTCATGCCGCTCCCGTGGTGAAAAAAAGCCGGGGCGCGCGGCTATGGCGCGCGCCCCGGCCTTGTACGGTCGAACTACTGCGCGGCGGCGGTTGCGCCACCCTGCGGGCTTGCCTTGATCTTCACGACATAGCCCCACAGGCGAATGACGCGCGCGCTGGCGGGGTTGGACAGCTTGATGCTCTCGAAGATCGGGAGCGCCTCGGCATATTTGCCCTGGGCGGCAAGCGCCATGGCCAGAACCGTATCGGGCTCGGTCGGGTCCTTCACGCCGGGCTTGGTCTTGGCGGCGCGGGCCAGCGCCTCGGCTTCGGCATAGCGGCCATAGCCATAGGCCGCTTCCGCGGTCTTGATGTTGTACTCACCATCCTGCTTGGCGGCATCGGCGATCTGCTTGGGCAGGCTCGCCTTGTCGGCGGCAGCGCGGGAGTCCGGCGCCGGGCCGCCCACTTTCTGCATCTGCTCGGCATCGCCATAAAGGCCCAGCTTGTTGCTGTTGGCGGCGGAGCCGACCAGGGTTGCGTCTTCAGGACGGATCTTGCCGCCCTGCAGCAGCATGAGGCGGCCCATATAGACATAGTCGATGTCGCGCATGCCCTTGGAGGTCAGCGCCACGCCCATCAACTGGCTCCAGTCTTCGGGCGTGTTGTAATTGACCGCCAGGGTCTCCAGCGTGGCAGCCGCGCCGGCCTGATCGTTCAGCTTGACCTGGGCGGCCATCACCACGTCCAGATCCGTGCGAGACGGCTTGCGGCCCGCCGCGACGGCGGCGTCGATATTCTTCTGTGCCAGGTCTTTCGCGCCGGCATAATCGCCGCCCAGATAATAAGCCTGGCCGATCAGCGCATGATCCTCGGGCGCGGTCGGGTTGGTGCCCTGGTACAGCTTGGCGTATTTGACCGCCTTGTCATAATGCTTCTGGTTCAGCGCGAGCTTGAGCGCGTTCTGATAGACCATCGGCATTTCCGGATCAGGCAACTGGCTGGGATCGGTGTCCGCCGCCGCTTCCGCATCCAGCGCCGCCGCGGCCAGGTCCTTCATGCCCACATGCGCGCTCATAGAGAAGCGTGCGATCAGATAATTGTCATAGCCCGTGCGGCTCGAAACTTTCTTGGCTTCCTCGAGCGCGGCCAGGACCGCCGGATAGTCCTGCTTGCCGGTCGCCGTCTGCGCCGCCTGAAGACTCTTGACGACCTCGCGCGTGATTTTCAGCGTCTTGGGGTCCGCCGCCATGGCGCCGACCGAGGCGCCGAGCAGAAGGGTCGCCGTCAGCCCGGCGGCGAAAAATTTTCTGTTCATGGAAAGTTCGTCCCTTTGATTGCGGTCCCATCCGGAAGAGATGGCGGCCGGAAATAAGCCCCTGCTTGGTGAGCTATTGTGCGCCTATTTGCAACTTTACTGTGACCAAGACCTGTTTCCAATAAGGCGAACCGCCGCTGTTTGTTGCGTTGCAGCAAGTTCCGAGGGGCGCACCGGCCCAGGATAAAGACTTCTTTACCTCGCGCTGGCAGCTTGGCTTTTTCGGGCTGAGGCACGCCGGTGGCGCAGGGTCTATTTCGTCTGGACGGCAGAACCGCCTTCGTTTCGGGGGCGCGCGGCCATTTGGGCGCCGCCATGGCGCGCAGCCTGGCCGAGGCCGGCGCGGATGTGATCGTCAATGGCCGGGATGCCGCCGCGCTGGATGAATTTGTGCGCCAGTTGCGCGCGGAAGGTCATTCGGCAAGGGCCGCGGCCTTTGACGCCCATGATGTGCCTAAAATTCGGGCGTTCTTCGGCGGTCTGGCCCGGCTGGACGTACTGGTCAACAATATCGGCTTCATGGAGATGAAGTCGTTCGCGGCGCTGGAATCCGGGGATTTCACCGCGACCTATGCCGCCACGGTGGGCACAGCCTTTGAAACCGTGCGCGCGGCGCTGCCCGCGCTGAAAGCGGCGGTGGCGCTGGGCGGCGATGCCAGCGTCATCAACATTTCATCCATGTACGGCCAGGTGGCGCCCGATCGCCGGCTTTATGACAGGCCCGAACAGCAGAGCCCTTTTCATTACGGACCCGCCAAGGCGGGGCTGGAGCAGCTCAGCCGGCATCTGGCTGCCGAGTTGGGACCGACCGGCATCCGGGTCAATGCCCTGGTGCCTGGCCCCTTTCCCCAGCCCGGAAAAATGCCGCCGGGCCTGGAAGAGCGGCTGGCCGGCCGCACCATGCTGGGCCGCATCGGCCAGCCGCAAGACATTGCAGGCCCGCTTCTCTTTCTGGCCGCGCCGGCGTCGCGCTTTGTGACAGGCGCCAGCCTCAATGTAGATGGCGGCTGGACGGGCTGGTGAGGTAAGGAAGATGGCATGGCGTTCCTGTCCTCCTTCCGAATCGGCCAGCAGACCGTCTATCCCGAAGAACTGCATGAGCGGCTGAAGAGCTTCGCGCTTCTGGAAAATGTGGGCGATGCGGCGCTGCGCAACCTGCTCAGCGAGGCCAACTGGTTCGCCTTGCCTGGCGGCATGCTGCTGGAGCGCGACGGCGACAACAATACGGCTCTCTTCCTGGTCGTGACGGGAAGCCTTGGCGTCTTTGTCGAGAACGATCAGGGCAAGCGCCAGATGGTGGCGCATGTGCCCGCCGGCGAGACGGTGGGTGAAATGTCGCTTATCGCGGGCTCGTCCAGTCACAACGCGCAGTTGGTGGCCTTGCGCGATACCGAGCTTTTGCGGATTTCCCCCGACGGTTTCGAGGCGCTGATCGCCCGCCATCCGCGGGTGATGATGAATCTGATGCAGATCCTGGTTCGGCGCCTGAAGGACGCCAATCGCGGCCGCAGCCCCAAATCCCAGCCCAGGACATTTGCAATCATACCGCTGCAGGACGGCCTGTCCGACGTGCCGATCGCCCAGCGGCTGTCTCAGGCGCTTGCCCAGATGGGCATCAGGGCCGCCGTGCTGGATGCTTCGGCCAGCGACCAGGCCGCCGAATGGTTCAACAGTTTCGAACAGGCGCATGACATCGTGTTTTATCGCGGCGATACGCCCGACAGCGCCTGGACACATCTTTGCCTGCGGCAGGCCGACCGCATCCTGCTGCTGGCGCGGGCCAACCGGCCGCTGCCGCTGGCGCCGGTTGATCTGCCGGCCTTCAAGGCGCGGGCGTCCGGTCTGCCCGAGCTCCTGCTGCTGCATCCCGATGGCGCCAGCGCCGTGCTGCCCGAACATTTCTCGCTGCGTGGCGGCCTGTTCGCCAGCCATCATCATCTGCGTGCCGGCCATCAGACCGATGTCGCCCGCGTGGCGCGCTTTATCGCGGGCCGGGCGGTTGGTCTTGTGCTGGCGGGCGGCGGCGCCCGCGGTTTCGCCCATATCGGCATCATCAAGGCTTTGAAGGAAGCCGGTGTCCCGTTCGATCAACTGGGCGGCACTTCCATGGGCGCCATCATCGCGGCCGGCCTGGCGCGCGAATGGTCGCTGGAGGAAATGACCGAAAGGATGCGCGCCGTTTTCGTGAGCGACAATCCGCTCTCCGATTTCACCCTGCCGCTGATCGCGCTGGTTCGCGGCAAGAAAGTGTCCAGGCGCCTGCGCGAGCATTTCGACGAGGTGGCGATCGAGGAGCTGCCGCTGCCCTTTTTCGCAATCTCTTCCGACCTCACCACCGGCCGCATCCATGTGCATCGCGAGGGCAAGCTGTGGCGGGCGCTGCGCGCCTCGGTGGCCTTGCCCGGCATCCTGCCGCCGGTCACCCATCACGGGCATCTGCTGGTCGATGGCGGCGTGATGAACAATCTGCCGGTGGATGTGATGCGCGAGCAGGCAGGCGGGGCGGGGCCCATCATCGCCTGCGATGTCACTGGCGAGGTTGACCTCAAGGCCCAGGACCCGCGCTATGGCGAGCGGCCCTGGTGGCGGCTGCTGGGCCAGCAAATGCGGGGCAATCCCAGCATCATTTCGATCCTGATGCGGTCCGGTACGGTGGGTTCGGAAGCCCAGCGCCGCATCGTCCGTGAGCAATGCGACTATCTGATCGAGCCGCCCATGCCCGATATCGGCCTGCGCGACTGGAGGAAGTTCGATCAGGCGATCCGCGAAGGCTATGACACGGCCCGCGCCTGTATCGAGAAGAAGGGCATCCCTCTGACACATGTGATGAACGAGGGTACGGCCATGCCGCCCCCTCATGTCGTGGTGGCGACCTAGATCGACGTGTCCGGTCTGTCGCTCGGTGACGGCAGTTGCCGGTGTTTCAGCAGGTCATACTGGCGTCCGTTCGGACCGGTCAGGATCGCGCTGTCGAGCTTCCAGCCTTCGGCGCCGGACTGGTGCGCGGTCACCGCGAGATGGCCTTCACCCTTTGGGCCCTGCAACGTCACGTCATAGGCATGGCTGGCCCCGCCCGGAATCCAGGAAAACATGTTGCCGTCCACGCCCGTCACCGTGGCGCCAAAGCCCAGCGCCTGCTGGGCCATGCCATCCTCGCGCACCAGCTCGCCCACCACCCGCAACACCGGATCGCGGCGATAGCCATTCCACAGGAACCAGGCGCCATATCCGCCCATCAGCACCGGCGGCAGCGCCACCAGCAAGAGCAGGACCAGGCAACCCCAGAGACAGCCGTTGCGGCGGGGCGCCTGGGTATAGGCGGGCGGTGGTGAAGAGGGGGCAAGGGTCATGGCATCATCACAGCACAGGCTTTAGATTGAGGCCAGGCTGCCGCGTTGGCGAGAGCCGGAGCCGCCATGAAAGAGATTTCCATGCCCATAGATTATGACGACATGATGCAGTCCGGCGCCACGGGCCTCAGCGCGTCCTATGATGAAAAGGACGTGATGCTTTATGCGCTGGGGGTCGGTTTCGGGCGCGATCCGCTGGACGAGAAGGAACTGGCCTTTGTCTATGAGAATAACGGCCCGAAAGTGGTTCCCACCTTCGCCAGCGTGATCGGTCGCGGCGAGGCACCGCCCGACCGGCAGCGCATGCCGCAGAAATCCTCCATCAATTTCGCGCTGGTGGTGGATGGCGAACGCCGCATCACCGTGCACAAGCCCTTGCCGCCCCGATGCGCCGTCCAGGCGGACGAACGCTATCTCGATATTCTGGACAAGGGTGAAGGCAAGGGCGCGGTGCTGATCCAGGAGCGGGTGGTGAAGGAAGCCGCCAGCGGCGACAAGCTCTTCACCATCGTCACGTCCATCTTCGCCCGCGGCGATGGCGGCTTTGGCGGAAAAGCGCAAGGCGGCCCCCCCTTGCATGACATTCCCGAACGGGCGCCCGATCTGGTCAGGGAATGCGATACCCGCCCCGACCAGGCGCTGCTTTATGCCTTGTCGGGCGACCGCAATCCGCTGCACCGCGATCCGGCTTTCGCCAGGATGGTCGGTTTTCCCCGGCCCATCCTGCATGGGCTCTGTTCCTATGGCACGGCCTGCCGCGCCGTGCTGTCCACGCTGGCGGACTATCAGCCGGAACGCATCAAACAGTTCGATGTCCGCTTCTCCAAGCCGGTCTTTCCGGGTGAAACGCTGGTGGTCGAGATGTGGCAGGACGGCGCCACCGTCTCCTATCGCGCCTCCGTCAAGGAACGGCCCGGCACGGTGGTCCTGAACAACGGTCTCTGCATCCTTGCCTGACGCGCCGATGGAAGAGGGCGATCCCATCGAACTTGCCGAGGCCCTGATTGCGGATGGCAGGGCGGTTGAGGCGGCAAAGGGTTTGCGCGCGCGGCTTGCGGCCGGCCGTGGCGGCCTGCTGGCGCGGCTGACATTGGTCAGGGCCTTGCTGGCGGCCGGCGACAAGGATGGCGCGCTGGCCGAAGCCCGCGAGGCGGTGGCGTTGAACGGCCAGGTGGCCGTCGCCGTGCTCGCCCTGGGCGAAGCCTTGCTGGCCGCCGATCTGCTGCCCACAGCCATCGCCGAATTGCAGCGCGCCCTGCGTCTGGATCCCGGCCTGGAGCGGGCAAGGCTTCTGATCGCGCAAGCCTGGCTAAAGGCCGGCGAAGCGGACAGGGCCCTGGAAAACCTGCGGGAGCTGGATGACGCGCCTTCCGAAATGATCGCCGCCGCCCAGGCCATCAAAAGCGCGCGGCGCAGCGATCCGGGCTATGTCCGCCATCTCTTCGATCAGTTTTCCACCGACTATGATTCTCGCATGATCGGCCAGCTTGGCTATGCCGCGCCCCAGATATTGTTCGATCTGGCGTCGATGGTGATGCCCGGTCGCGAGGCGCTTGCGGTGCTGGATCTGGGCTGCGGCACGGGGCTGGCGGGCGCGGTCTTCCAGCACATGGCGGCAAGGCTGGATGGCATCGATCTGTCGCCGGCCATGATCGAACGGGCGCGGGCGCGAGGCATCTATCATCATCTTGAGGTCGCCGATCTGGAAAGCGCGCTGGCCTCGCCGGGGCCTGGCTATGACCTCATCGTCGCCGCCGATACGCTGGTCTATCTGGGCGATCTGGAACCGGTGTTCAACGCCGCGCGGGCACGCCTGGCGCCGGACGGGTTTTTCCTGTTCACCCTGGAGCAGGCTCCGCCGGAGCTCGAAGAGGGATTTGAGCTGGGCCCCAAGCGCCGCTGGCGGCATGGCGAGGCCTATGTCCGCCGCCTGGCCGAGGAAGCGGGCCTGATGGTGGCCGGTCTCCTGGCGGCGACGCCGCGCCATGAGGCGGGTCAGCCCGTGCCGGGTTTCGCGGTCGCGCTGACGCCGGGTTGATCGCAGCTAACAAAAGGCACTTTCCCCAGCCTTGCGCGTTGCATCGGGACAGACAGCAGGGTCTCTCATGGTCGCGCTCGACCAGGATGCAATTTTCGGACAAAGACGCGGTTTCAGGCTGACATGGGGTCCGCTGGTCGGCGCCATCGCGGTCGGGAGCGTGATGCTTGTTGTCGGAGCAATCATCGCGCGCGGCTTTGCGGAAAACGGGTTTCGCCTGGGAAGCCAGCTCGCCTGGCGCTATGCCTTTTTTGTGTTTTTCGTGGCGCTGGCGGCCGGTCCGGTGGGACGTATCGCGGTACGTCTTGCGCCAACCCTGAACTGGCCGGAAAGCTTGGGACGCAAGCTGGTCTGGGGCTTCTGCGCCGCCTATGGCGTGTATCTTCTGTCGGTTTTCCTGCCCAATGTCATCCGTCTGTCGGCCGGTGCGACCCTGATGACTGTATGCAGTTCTCTGGTCGTGGCGGTGATGGCAGCAACGGCGGCACCACTGGTGCGGCTGGGCGACAGGCCCATCCTGCCTGACAAATTCCGGCGGGTTATGCTGGGCACTTCGGCTATCTATTTCTGGCTTTGCTATTCCCTGATGGCTTTGGCGCGCATTTCGGGGCCGCATCGTCCCGATATCTTTTATGACATCAGCATAACATTGATGATCCTGGCGCTGTTGTTGCGCTATGCGGATCGCTGGTTGGCCCATCGCGGCACACTGCCGGCGGTCCAGCCCATTTCCTGACAGGATTTCGTCCGCTTCCCGGCGCTTTTACGGCGCTCTTCCGTACCAAAGTGAAGCCAGCATATCGGTAGCACTCTGTCAGCGCCCTGTGCGACACTCGTATCGAAGGGAGAGGCGATGCGAATATTATTTGCCGCCATGTTTTTGTGCGCCACGCCGGCTTTGGCGCAACCGCTCTGCACCGAACCGCAACTGCCCGCGCCGGTGGACGGCGCCCATGTCAGCCCGGATCAGTTGCGCGCCGCCGTCACCGCCGCCAAGGGATATATTGCCCAGTCGGAGATTTATCAGAGCTGTCTGCTGGACGAACTGGATGCGGCAAGAACCCAGGCCGGCGCCCAGGGGCATGCCCTGAATCCGTTGCTGGAAAGCGATATGCGGCTGCGGCTGGCCAGCAACCAGAGAACCAGGGAAAAGGTCGGCACCGAAATCAACACCGCGATCGATGTCTACAAGAAGACGCACCTGAAATAGGGCGCAGCGTCGATCCTGCCCTCGCCCTGCAAACGCCCTGACGCGCGCCTGGGGGAGGTGTACCCTGAGCCCGCCGGGTGATTCGTTTTGACGCGCCCGGAACGGGCAGGGGAATCACATAGTGTGGGCGCCATGAGCGAGGCAGCGGTTCAATTCCCACGGGAGCGGCGTCGGAGCCGCCAGGCATCGCGCGCGGCGATCCTGGATGCGGCCCGGCGGGTGGCCGCCCGGGATGGGGCCCGCGACATGTCGCTGCGCGGCGTGGCGGCGGAAGCCGGTTTCGCCCCGGCTGCCCTCTATGGCTATTTTCGCAACAAGGACGAACTTCTTCTTGCCCTGGCCGCCGAGGACCTGACCCAACTGGCGCGGGTGATGAAAGGTTCGGGCGGGCTCGCCGCGGCGGGGGCCGCGGCCCTCAACATGCTCAAGGGCGCCGAGACGATGGCGGCGGCCAGCGCCGCGTTGGCGGACGGCGCGGGCGAACTGAACGAAGCCGAACGCCTGTTCAACGGCCGGCTGATCGCCGCGCTCAAGGTCCTGTCGGATGCCAGCGGATTGAAGCTGGAAAGCCGGGACAGCCAGTGCGACGTGGTGCTGGTTGCCGCCGCCGTGACCGGCCTTGCGCTGCTGGCGCGTTCCGGCCGCCTGGAGGCGCTGGGCTTTTCGCCCGAAGAGATGATAGTCCGCTTGGACGCGCGTTTCCGCCGGGCCTGACCGTCACATCCATATATGCTCGGCCAGGATCGCGCTTCCGATCAGGATCAGCGCCACTCCGCCCGCCGCTTCGGCCCAATGGCCAAGCCGCTCGCCCAGGCTCCGCCCCATCATCGTGCCGATCGTGACCATGGTGAAGGTGGCGGCGCCGATCGCCAGCGCATTGACGATGATATTGGCCCCGATGATCGCCAGGGTGACGCCCACCGCCAGCGCGTCGATGCTGGTGCCGATGGCGGTCAAGACCAGCACCGCCAGACTGTGGCTGCTGGGCTTTTGCTCATCGGGCTCGCGGCGCAGCGCATCCCAGATCATCTTGGCGCCGATCGCACCCAGGATGCCGAAGGCGATCCAGTGATCGTAGGCGGCAATGAAGCGGCTGGCAGCCTTGCCCATGACCCAGCCGATCAGCGGCGTCGCCGTCTCGATGCCGCCGAAGATCAATCCGGTGCGGAGCGCCTCGCCAATGCTGGGCCGGTCCAGCCGCGCGCCCTTGGCGATGGCGGCGGCGAAGGCGTCCGTGGACATGCTGAGCGCCAGCAGGATGACCGGCAGGGACAGGGCGAGGGCGTGTTGCACGCGCTCTCTTACTCCCTCCCGCGCGCATCGCGCACCTGGAATTTCACGCGCGTGCGGGTTCCGTCGTCGAGCGCAAATGTAACCGGCACCGATGCATGGGGCCGCAGCATCGGTTTGGCGCCCATGCACATCAGGTGATAGCCGTTGGGCGCAAAGCGCACGACTTCTCCGGGCGCCAGCGGCAACGACATCAGGTGGTCCATCCCGCCATTGACGCTTTTGTGCATCATGAGCATGTCGCAGGCCGGGCTTTCGACGTCTGTCACGGTGACGGGCTTCTGTCCGCTGTTGCGGAGCGTGAAATAGCCGGCGGAGGGAATGGAGGCCGGAAGCGCGCGGAACCAGGCGTCCTTCACGGCGATCTGCCCGGCAAGGGCCGGTTCGCCAATTCCCAGCAGGATCAGCGCAGCAAAAAGTCTATTGCGCATAGTGCACCTGCATCACGAAGGTGCGCTGCGGGAAGGGGTGGAACAGGAAATATTTGTCTTTGTTCAGATTGTCCACGCCGACCGAAAGGTTCCAGTTCTCGTTGATGGTGTAGCGGACGCGCGCATCGACCACGAAATAGCCGGCAAAGCCCTGATAGGTCTGCGAGACAGGATCGGAATTGTCGATGGTGCCGAAGCTGCGATCCGCATAGCGCGCGCCCAGCGTAAAAGCCCAGTCGTCCATGCGATAGGTCGCCATCGCATTGGCTTTCAGCTTGGGTACGCCGGGGATGAATTTTCCCACGGCCGCGGCAAAGGCCTTGTCCTCGCGGATGCGGCCGTCAGCCGCGGTCAGGCTGGCCATCAGCTCCAGGCCCGGCATGAAGGCGTCATACTGATCCATCATCAGGTCGATGCCGCGCACCTGTGTGCGGTCCACATTCTGCACATAGCTGAACAGGGCGGTCGATCCGGGCAGGAGCGGGGCCGATTGGGACAGAAGGGCGTTGGTAATGTCCTCCTCGAACAGCGACACGCGCAGGATGCCGGTGCCGGTGCGCCGCTCCGCCGCCAGTTCGTAAGAGCTCGCCCGCTCCGGCTTCAGATTGGGATTGGGCACTGTCAAAACCGCGCCGGTGGTGATGGACTGGTACAGCTCGGTTACCGTCGGCATGCGATAGGCGACACCCCAGGAGCCGGTCATCTTCCAGCTTTCCGAGATCTGCCATGCCAGGCTGGCCTTGGGCGACAGGGTGCTGGCCGAGATGCGCGGCTGGCTGACATTGAGCGCGGGCGAAGCCGAGAAATTGCTGCCCTGATAGGCGCGCCAGTCTTCATAGCGCAGCCCCGCCGCCAGTTTCAGGTCCGGCACCAGGGTCCAGATGTCCTGCAGCCAGATGGCATTGGTGGCGGTGCGACCCTTTGCGGCGTTCACCACTGTGCCGACACCGCCCGCGATCCAGTCGGTGAGGTTGCTGCGGGTTTGCGCGAAAGTTTCGGCGTCGCGGTGCAGGCCGAAGGACAGGTCATGACCTTCAAGGCCCCGCCAGGCGGCATTGGCATCAAGCGTGTACCAGCCGGTGCCATTCATGCGGTTCACCGTGCCGGCGCCGGCGGCGAATGCGCCGGGCAGGGCGGCGGTGGGCACCCGCTGCTTGTCGTTCAGATAGTCATAGCGGGTGGCGATCAGTTCCCAGGCGAAGGTGCCGTCCGGCGCGGACGCCAGGGTGACGCCCTGGGCCAACTGGCTCTGCTGGGTGTTGTAAACCTGATTGGAAAAGGTGCTGGCGGCAATGTTGTAGTTGTAGCCATTGATGTTGCTGTTGCCGCTATAGACTGTCGTGCCGCCGGTATTGCGCAGCCAACTGTCAACGTCGGAATCATTGTCCTGATGGAACAGGCTGGCCAGATAGGACAGGGTCATGCCGCCCTCCAAATCATAGGCCAGCTTCAGGGTGGTGGTGTCCTGAACCTGATGCTCGATGCCTGTGCCGCCGATATCGACGATTGCCACGCCGGCGCGGTTGAAGTCATTGACCCCGCCCGTCAGCACGGTCCCCGCGCTGCTCGTGCCGGCAGGACGGGTGAGGGTGGCAAGGCCCAATGGCTGGCCCGTCGAGTCCATGTGATTTTCGGAAAGGCGCCAAGAGAAGGCGCCGATGCGATCGCCTACGCCGCCGGACAATTGCCAGGTGCCGAAGGTCCCGTTGGTGCCGTACAGGTGAAAATCCTGCACCGCGCCCAGGGCGTCGGCATAGAGTTCGAACTTGTCCGGCATGCGCGTGGTTATGTTGATTGTGGCGCCGATGGAATTGCCGGCATAGCGCGCCGAAAAGGGACCGTAGAGAATATCGATCCGGCTTACGTCCTGGGGCGCCGCCACACCGAAATGAGGGGATGCGGCGCTGTTGTTGTTGCCGATGGGGGAATTGATCATCACCCCGTCGACAAAGATCAGGTTGCGCGCCGACGCGCCAAGGCCGGAGGTGCGCGTCGCCACGGGGTCCTGCGTGTCGCCGTAATGGCGTTTGCGCACCACCAGGGACGGTGCGAACTTCAGCATATCCTCGGTATTGACGGTGTTGATCTGCTCCAGCGCCTTGGCGGCGGTCACCTGCACATCGGGTGCGGCGGGATCGGAGCGTGCGGCGCGGTCAGCGCTGACGATGACATATTCCGGCTGCAGGCCGGCGCCGATGGACTGGGCCTGGACGGCGGTAGAGGCGGCGCAAAGCGCCACAAAAGATGCGCCGACGCGCAAGGCATTGGACATGGGAATCCCCGCAATGGAAGTGGAACGCCCGCGCCGCCTGGGCGGCGCGGTCTGACGAAAGGCGTCAGGCGTTCAGCGGCGGGGCGCGGGGGCTTTGCGGGGTGAAACGGGCCGCGATGGAAGCGGCCAGGCTGCGATCGACGGTGGCAGCCAAGGCATGGAAGGCGGGAAGGATCAGAAGTGGCGCATCGGGCGCGGCAGCCAAAGGCGCGGCGGTCGCAAAGGCGCATTCTTCATGCGCGGATTGGGCGGGTGCCTTCTGGGTGCCGTCGGAATGAACCTTGCCAAGGGTATCGAGCGAGCAGATCACCAGGCCCGCCTGGGCATCGGGCATCCAGCCGGCGGGCAGCATCGCGCGCAACAGCAGCGCGATGATGGCCAGGTGCCGCGCGGTATGGAGAAACCCCTGCATGGGATCCTGTTTCGCGCCGCGTCATCGGGGAGTCAAATAGCCCGATGTCGCAGATGCGCTTAAGGCCGGGGCGACCGGCGACCCGAAGTGGCTTTCCGCCCAAGGGCCGCCGGCGCGATCCTCAGATGGTGATACCGCCGTCAACGATGAAATTCTGGCCGGTGGCAAATCGGGAATCGTCGCTGGCCAGCCACAGGACGATGCCGGCGATTTCCTCGGCGGTGCCCAGCCGGCCCATGGGCTGGCGGGCGGTAAAGGCCTTGCGAGCGGCTTCATAGTCGCCCGTGTCCTTCAGCCGCTGCTGCAGGGACGGGGAATCGACCGTGCCGGGGCAGACGGTGTTGCAGCGGATGCCCCTGGTGACAAAATCGGCGGCAACCGACTTGGTCAGGCCGATCACCGCGGCCTTGCTGGCGCCATAGACGCAGCGGTTGGGGATGCCCTTGATCGAGCCCGAGACCGAGGCGACGTTGATGATCGAGCCGCCACCAGCTTCCAGCATGCCGGGCAGGAAGGCCTTTATCATGCGCGCCATGGCGAAAACGTTGATCTCGAACGACTTCTGCCAATGGCTATCGTCGCAATCCAGGATGGTGCCGTTTTCGACAAAGCCCGCGCAGTTGAACAGCACGTCGATCTTGCCGACCTTCCTGGCCAGCGCGTCGATGGCGGCGTGATCGGTGACGTCCAGCTGATGCTTGTCGGCGGGAAGGCCTTCGAGCCCCTTCAGGTCGCGATCAGTTGCGATGACCCGCGCGCCTTCGGCGGCGAACAGTTCGGTGGTGGCGCGGCCGATGCCGGCGGCGGCGCCTGTGATCAGCGCGACCTTGCCCTCAAGCTTCCTGGACATGAATTTCCTATGCTCTCAATTGTGGATTTCCGCGCCCTGCCGATGGCTCGGACGCGGCGCCATAATGGGCCATGGCCCGGTGCAATTCCAGCACCACGGGTCAGGCGCATTGCCGCTAGGGCCGTCATGGGCTCTGCAGGTTCGGGTCCGTCATCCAGCCGCCATCGGCGGGGCCGCGCCGCGTTCGATGCCCATTCCCCGCCCATTTGGGATCGGTTTCACGGGAAGTGAGACCAGCCGAACCCTAAGCCTTTGACCTAAGGCCGCATTTGCGCTTTGCTGCCCGCAAATGGTGAGGCGGCCTTTTGAGGAATTATGCCGCACTGCAACCGGGAGTGGGGCAAAGGACACGCATGTCGAACAAAATCCGTTATCTGCTGATCATACTGATCTTCTTCGTCAGCGCCGTCGTCTATATCGACCGCAGCAATATCTCGATCGCCGGCACTTATCTGGCGGCTGACTATCATATCGATAAGATCCAGTTGGGCTGGGTCTTCTCCGCCTTCCTGCTTGGTTATGCCGCTTTTCAGATTCCCGCCGGCTGGGTCGTGGGCAAGCTGGGTCCCCGCAAGACCCTGACCTATGGCCTGATCTGGTGGAGCGTCTTGTCGGTCGCCACCGCCCTGGTGCCGCCCACCATGGCCAATTCGCTTTGGGTGCTGATCGCGGTGCGCTTTGTCCTGGGTCTGGGCGAGGCAGTCGCCTATCCCTCGTCCAATCAATTCATCGCCGCCTGGTTTCCGGTGCATGAGCGCGGCAAGGCCAATGGCTGGGTGTTCGGCGGCGTCGGCCTGGGTTCTGGAACGGCCCCGCCGCTGGTCGCCTTCATTGTCTATAACTGGGGCTGGCATTCGGTGTTCTATGTCTCCGCCCTCATCGGCCTGGCGATGGCCGCTGTCTGGTACAGGGCCGCGCGCGATACGCCGGACCAGCATCCGTCCGTGACGGCTGAGGAAAAGGCCCATATCGCCGCCGACATGCCCATGAAGATCACCGGCAAGATGCCGGCCGTGCCGTGGCTGCGTATTTTCGGCAGCGCCGATGTCTGGGGCTGCGCCATCGCCTATGTGGCTTTCTGCTATGTGGCCTTCATCTTCCATACCTGGTTCTTCATCTATCTGAAGGAGGCGCGGGGCCTTGATCTCAAGAGCAGCGCGATCTTCGCCACGCTGCCCTTCATCGCCATGGTGGCGGGCTCGCTGGGCGGCGGCGTGATCAGCGACTGGCTGGTCAAGCATCGCGGCCAGTATGTCGGCCGCAGCCTGTGGGGCGCCGGTACGCTGTTCGTGACCGCGATATTCCTCATCATTGGATCCCAGGCCCAGGATACGACCCTGGCCGTGGTGGTTCTGGCTCTGGGTGCGGGCTGCTGCTATCTGGGCCAGGCGACATATTGGGCGGTGGCCGCCGATTATGGCGGGCCCTATACCGGCATTATCTCGGGCCTGATCAACATGGCCGGACAGATCGCCGGCGCGACGACCGCAACGGCGACGCCCTGGTTTGCCGTGCATTACGGCTGGACGACGGCCTTCTATGTGGCCGCGGGCATCTGTTTCGTCTGCATGTTCCCCTGGTTCATCGTCAATCCGAACCGGCGGCTGCACGTTCCTGAACAGGCCATGGCGTGATCAAGACGGCGCTGGCCTTCAGCTTCCTGCTGCTGGCCGGCGCCGCGCTTGCCCAGGACGCGCCAGTCCGGCCCGTCTCCGATGAATTCGTACGGCTGTTTTCGTCCTATTGCCTGGACAAATTTCCCGATGACGGCGCGCTGCTGAAGCAGGCCGAAAGCGATCATCTGGACGCGCTCTCCCCGGCCCAGGTCCGCACCGTGGTGCGAAAGGACAATGGTGTCGGTTGGGTGGTGGGCGGCACTGATGTGCAATATGTGCTGACGCTGGAGCAGCCGCCTTTCCATACCTGCACCCTGCGGCGCATCTCGGAACAGGCGCTGGATGGCGCGCCGCTGATGGCCGCGGCGAAACAGTTTGTCGAACTGAGCGGGCACAAGCTGCTGGCGCCGGTGGGTCATGCCCGGCCCATGACCCAGGGCATGATCAGCAATAGCCTGATCCTGCAGGAGCTGGACGAGAAAGATCAGCCCTTGCCCCAGGCCTATATGTATTTCGTGGTCAGCTATCCGTCGGCGCCGCGCGCCGACGGAAGCATGTCGAAGCCATTTTACGAAATCCGCTTCCAGCGGCAGCTCTTCCGCCAGCAGACGTGAGGTCGTGTCCTCTCCCACAAGGGGAGAGGAGCCCATCAAAGTGCTGTCAGCCCCGCCGCCGCGATCCCGGCCAGCGCCGCCACTTCGTCATTGTCGGACGTATCGCCCGTCACCCCGACCGCGCCGATGGGAAGGCCGTCCGGGCCCTTGACGATCACACCGCCGGCGACCGGCGCCAGGCCTCCCGGGGTCAGATGCGCCAGGGCGCCAATGAAATGCGGCCGCTCCTTGGCCATCTCTTCCAGCCGGCGGGAATTGACGCCCAGCGCCAGCGCGCCGGCCGCCTTGCCGCGGGCAATATCGAGCCGCAGGAACGAGGTGCCGTCCTGCCTCTGGAAGGCAATGACATGGCCCCCCGCATCCACCACCACGCAGGACAGGGGCTTCATGCCGGCTTCCCTGCCCTTGGCAAAGGCCGCGCTGATGATGGTATTGGCCTTGTCCAGGCTGATGCGGAAGTCGCTCATGGTCGGGGTCTCTGCTTGTTTCGGCGGCAGGGTGGCTGAAAAAAGGCGGCCCGGAAAGACCGCCGGCATGCTATCTGTCGCCGCATGAGCGGATCCGGAAAGCCCCGCAAGACACAGATTGTTGTGGTCGGCGGTGGCGCGGGCGGGCTGGAGCTTGCCACGCGGTTGGGCGCCCATTTCGGCCGCGAGAAGTACGACATCATCCTGGTCGAGAAGAACCACCCCATATCTGGAAACCCCTGCTGCATGAGGTGGCGGCCGGCTCGCTGGACGCCAATCTGGATGAAGTGGGATATCGCAGCCACGGCCATGCCTGGGGCTACCGCTTTTTCTATGGCGTGATGGAAGGCGTCGATCGCGAAAGCCGCCATGTGCTGATCGCCCCCATCCTGGACGAGGATGGCGGAGAGATCATGGGCCGTCACCGCATCCGCTACGATTATCTGGTGCTGGCGGTGGGATCGGTGTCCAACGATTTCGGCACCCGGGGCGTGGCGCAGCACTGTATCTTCCTGGACAGCCGGCTTCAGGCCGACCGCTTTCGCAGCAAGCTGCTCAATCACTGCCTGCGCGTGTCGCGCACCTTGCAGAACGATCCGGGCGCCGACGCGACGGTGAAGGTGGATATCGTGGGCGGCGGCGCCACCGGCATGGAACTGGCGGCCGAGCTTTACAATGCCGCGGCGGCCTTGCGGCACTATGGGCTGGAAGTGTTCGACGAAAGCCGTCTGAAAGTGACCCTGATCGAGGCGGGGCCGCGCATCCTGCCGGCGCTGCCGGAACAACTGGCCGAAGCGGCGCACAAGGAACTGGAAGCGCTGGGCGTGCGCGTCCTGACCGGCGAGCAGGTGGTCGAAGCCACCGCCGACGGCATGCTGACCAAATCCGGCGAAATGATCAAAGCCGATCTCAAGGTCTGGGCCGCGGGCGTCAAGGGGCCGGAGATGCTGAACTCACTGGGCCTTGAAGTGACGCGTGGCAATCAGCTTGTGGTAAAGCCCAGCCTGCAGACCACACGGGACGATCGCATCTTCGCCATGGGCGATTGCGCCTATTTCGTGCCGCAGGGCGAAAGCCGTCCGGTGCCGCCCCGCGCCCAGGCCGCGCATCAGATGGCCGCGACCTGCTTTCACAATATCCGGGCCCTGATAGAGAACCGGCCCTTGCGGTCCTTCGCCTATCACGATCACGGTTCGCTGGTGTCTCTCAGCCATTTCTCCACCGTGGGCTCGCTGATGGGCAACCTGATCGGGGGACGCATGGCGATCGAGGGGCGGCTGGCGCGCTTTGTCTATGTCTCGCTCTATCGCATGCACCTGATCGCCATTCATGGCTGGCTCAAGGGGCTGGCCCTGATTGCGGTCGGACATGTCAATCACATCATCCGCCCGAAGCTGAAGCTTCACTGACCGGCATAGATTTTCACCAGCTCATACAGGGCATCGCGTCCCTCATAGAGCACATCGCTGCGGATGCGCTCGTTCAGGCCATGCAGCCGGCTGCCGTCCGGCTCGAAGAACATGGCGGTGAAGCCATAGGTGGGAATGCCGGCCGGCGTCAGGAAGGAGGCATCGGTGGCCCCGATCTCCAGTTGGGGCACCACCGGCACGCCCGGCCAGCGTCTGGCCGCAATTGCCTGGATCGGCTGCATGATGGCGGGCGTCAGCGGCGGCGGCACCTTGGTCGCCTCGTTGCGGGCGCGCTGGGCTGTCACCTTCACCTGCGGATCGCGCACCAGCTCTTCAATCCTGGCGCGCACCTGTTCGGCGCTGTTGCCGGGAAAGATCCGGCAATTGACGTTGGCGGTGGCGCGCTGGGGCAGGGCGTTGGTGGCGTGACCGGCATTGACCAGTGTGGCGACGCAGGTCGTTCGCAAACTCGCATTGAAGCGCGGGTCTTTCACCAGCACCGCCAGCGCCCTGGCGTCCTGCGGATTTTTGGCGAAGGCGGCCATGGCCGCGCCCATCTCGCCGCCCGTCAGTGGCGCCATCCGGGCGAAATATCCCAGCGTCACCGGCAGTGTCTGGACTGGAAAATCATGGGCGCCGATCTTGAGCAGGGCAGCGGACAGGCGATAGATGGCATTGTCCTTGACCGGTCGCATGGAATGGCCGCCCGGATTGGTGACCTCCAGGGTGTAATTCTGTGACAGTTTCTCGCCCGCATTGATGTTCAGCGCGATGCGCCTGCCTTTGGCGTCGATCTGGCCCCATCCGCCTTCGGTGATGCCGAATTCGGCATCGATCAGCGGCCGCTGGCTTTTGGACAGATATTCCGCGCCGTTGAAGGCGCCATTGGTTTCCTCGCCGCAGGTCAGCGCCAGCTTCAGCGGACGGCGATGGGGCACCTTTTCCTGGCGGAGGCGGATCATGGTATCGACCCATGCGGCAGCCACGGATTTGTCGTCGGCTGTGCCGCGGCCATAGAAATAGCCGCCTTCCTCCACGAGCTTGAAGGGATCGCGGGTCCAATCTTCCCGCCTGGCTTCCACCACATCCAGATGCGCCAGCAGCAGGATCGCTTTTGCCCTGGGATCGCTGCCGGGCAGCCTGGCGACCAGCCCGCCCTCTTTGGGATGATCGGGCAGAGCGAAAAGATGCAGGTCGGCATCGGGATAGCCGGCGGCCTTCAGCCGGGCCGCCATGCGCTGCGCCGCCAGGGTGCAGCTGCCGGCCGACAGGCCGGTATTGGTCTCCACCAGCTCCTGGTAGATGGCGCGGAACCGCGCCTTGCTGTCCTGGCTCTTGTCCTGCGCCGCCACCGGCTGGGTCAGAAGCGCGGCCAGCCCCAGCCATAACAATGTCCGCATATTGTCCCCCCGGAATGCCCAATCCCCATCAGCCTATCGCCTGTAGCCACGGGTTAAAGCGAAATTTACCGCCCCGACACAAATCGAAATTCCGCTGAAATACGGCCGTGAAATCGCGCCCAGATAAATTGTCGCATTAGCCTCGCCGGCAGGTCTGCCCGGGGCAATCCGCATATTTCGGGAAATGATGCGCCATGAAATCGCTGTCGATCAAATCCAGAATCACCATTGTCAGCGCCATTGCCGTGACTGTCATCGGCTATGTCGCGATCGATAACTACGTCAACCTGAAAAAGCTCGCGACTCTGGCTGCCGAGACGCAGAAGGCCGGTACCATGCTGCGACAGCATCTGGACGGCGACATGATGCACGATGCCATCCGCGCCGATGTGCTGAAAGCCCATCTGGGCCTCAAGGCCGACAGCGCGAAAATGATCGAGGAGGCGAAAGCGGAGGCGATCGAGCATGGCGCGCGCTTCATGGACAATTTGCACAAGAACCAGTCCCTGGACCTGCCGCCCCATTTGCACAGCCTGTTCGTTGAGGAAGAGCCTTCGCTGGGCGCCTATCGCCAGATGGCCAACAACTACATCACCGTTGCGCTTGAGGATGCCAAAAAGGGCACCAGCCAGTCCGAGCTGCTGATGCCGGAATTTGAGAAGACCTTCAAAGTGCTGGAAGGTGAACAGAGCGCGGTGAGCGACAAGGTCGAAGCCTATTCCGCCGAGCTGAAAAGCCAGCAGGCGGCCACGGCCAGCACGGCTCTGATCCATGCGCTGGTCGGCGCCATCTTTGCGATCCTGGCCAGCCTGTTGGTGCCGTTTTTCTCCCGGCGCACCCTTTTTGCGCCGCTGGAGGGGCTGATTGTGATCATGGGGCCGTTGGCGAAGGGCGACTGGAATGTCGCGGTCACCGGCACGGAGCGCAAAGACGAAATCGGCGAAATGGCCCGGGCCGTCGCGGTCTTCAAGACTGGCGGCATGGAGGCCGAAAGACTGCGTGACGAACAGCTCGCCGACTAGGCCAAACAGCTTGAGCGGGCCCGCAAGACCGAGGAAGCAGTCGTCAATTTCGAGGGCGTCATCAAGGAAGTGGTGGAATCGGTCAGTGCCGCTGCCACACAGTTGCAGACCACGGCGCGCACCCTTTCGACCACCGCCGAGGAAGCCAGCCGTTAGTGCGGCAGTGTCGCTAATGCCTCGGCCCAGATGACGGTGAACGTCAACATCGTCTCCTCGGCTACCGAACAGCTCAGCGCCTCCATCGCGGAGATTTCCGCTCAGGTCAGCAGTTCCAGCCGGATTGCCGGCGATGCCGCCAACCAGGCGCAGGAGACAACGGCCAAGGTGCGCATCCTGTCGGAATCCGCCCAGAAGATCGGCGCCGTGGTGACCATGATCAATGATATCGCCGACAAGACCAATCTTCTGGCGCTCAATGCCACCATCGAGGCGGCGCGCGCGGGCGAGACCGACAAGGGCTTTGCCGTGGTGGCCTCGGAAGTGAAGAATCTGGCGACACAGACGGCCAGGGCCACCGAGGAAATCACCCAGCAGATCCAGGAAATGCAGCAGTCCACCAGCGCGTCGGCGGAGGCGATCCAGGCGATTACCGAAACCATCGCCCAGGTGAACCATATTTCCACGGCCATCGCCGCCGCGGTGGAACAGCAGGAAGCCGCGACCAGGGAGATTTCCCGCAACGTTCAGGAGACGGCGGTGGGGACGCAGGAAGTCGCCAGCAATACCAGCGGCGTCACCCGCGCATCCCAGGATACCAGCGCCGGTTCCATCCAGGTGCTGACCGCTGCCGAGGAACTGGCCCGCAACAGCGACCGGCTCAGGCGGGATGTGTCGGGCTTCCTGACCCAGGTGCGCAGCCTGCAGAACGCGGCCTGACCTGCGTCGATCCGTTGGCTTGTCTATCTCGCGCCTGATCGGCGGGTCATTCCGGGTTCGCCGGGAACGCCCGGAGTGCGGCGTCTAGCTCCATTTGTGGAAGGAGAAGAATGCCGCCCCGCACAGGAACATGAACGCCACCATGTGATTCCACCGCAGGCTTTCTCCCAGATAGAGAACCGAGAAGGCGCCGAACACCAGCAGGGTGATCACTTCCTGAAGGGTCTTGAGCTGGGCCGCCGAATAGACCGTATGGCCGATCCGGTTGGCGGGCACGGCAAGGCAATATTCGAAAAAGGCGATGCCCCAGCTTATCGGAATGACAAGCAGCAGCGGTGCGGCGGGAAATTTCAGTTGCCCGTACCAGGCGAAGGTCATCAAGACATTGGAGGCGAGCAGCAGCCCGATCGGCGCGAGATAAGCCATGACAAAATTCCCTGTGAAATTCAGTTCCGCGCCGTCGCGATTGTCGCCTCGACCAGCGCATCCAGCGCATCGACGACGGGGCCGGCGATGCCGGGGGGCGCACCGATGACGGAAAATTCGGTGCAGGCGACCAGAAGGGCATCGGCGCCGGCCTCTAGAAGGGCCGCGGCCACCCCGGCATAACTCTGACGCTGGGTGTCGTCGAGACGGCCTGCTTTCACCGCCCGTATAACGGCAAGCAGCGTCTGTTCGTCCCGGGGACCGGGAAAAATAACCTCCAGCCCGGCCTCTTCCATCCGCGCCTTGTAAAGCCCGACCATGCGCACAGCGGGTGACGCAAGAATGCCGACGCGGCGGCCTTGCGCCCGGATCAGCTTTGCGATGGCAAGCTGCACCATGTCCAGGACGGGAATGCGGACGCTTCTGGCAATGGCCGGCAGGTAAAAGTGTGCCGTGTTGCAGGGCATGACCAGGAAATCCGCGCCCTTTGCCTGAAGCCCTTCCGCCATGGCGCACAGGACCGGCGTGGGATCCTGGCCGGTGCCATCGATCAGGGCGGCGATGCGGGACGGAATCTTCGGATTGTTGTCCACCAGAACATGCAAATGGTCTGCATCGTCGCGGGCCGGCGTGCCCGCCACAAGCCGTTGCATGAAATCGACGGTGGCCTGGGGTCCCATTCCGCCGATGACGCCAATGGTCTTCTCGCCCTTCGGCCGTTCAGACATAACCGGGCAGGCCGAAAACATCGGGATAGCCGCACAGGGCTATGGCGCCGCCGGTATGCAGGAACACCACGTCGCTGTCTTTGGCGAAGAGGCCCCTGGTGACCTGATCGATCAGCCCGTCCATGCCCTTGCCGCTATAGACGGGGTCCAGGAGGATTCCCTCCATCCGGGCGACGAGCTTCAGAGCTTCGACCATGCCGGGGGTCGGAATGCCGTAACCGGCGCCGACATAATCGCAATTGGCCATGACATGCTCGCGCTTGACGATGCCGTCAGCGCCCAGATGCGCCGCGGTGCGGCAAGCCAGATCGAACACGGACTGTTCCTGTTTTTCCTTCGGCGCCCGCACGCCGATGCCCAAAACTGGAATTTGCGCGTTGACCGCCACCAGCCCCGCGACAAGTCCCGCCTGGGTGCCGGCGCTGCCGGTGGCATGCACCACATGGGCGATTTTCAGGCCCATCTCATTGGCCTGGGCAACCAGTTCCAGCGCGCAATTGGCATAGCCCAGCGCCCCAACCGGATTGGACCCGCCGCCGGGGATCACATAAGGCTTTCTGCCTTTCGCGCGCAGGCCGGCGGCCAGGCTTTCCATCTCCGCATTCATGTCGGCGCCGCCGGGGCGTTTGGAGACCGAGGCGCCATGCAGCCGGTCCAGCAGAACATTGCCGTTCAAGGTATAGTCCGCCGACGGATTGCCGGTCCGGTCCTCAAGCAGCAGATGGCATTCCATGCCGAATTTCGCCGCCGCCGCCGCGGTCTGGCGCGCATGATTGGACTGGGTGGCGCCCTGGGTGATGATCGTATCCGCGCCTTTCGCCATGGCGTCGCCCATCAGGAATTCCAGCTTGCGGGTCTTGTTGCCGCCGGTGGAAAGGCCGGTGCAATCGTCGCGCTTGATCCACAGACGAGGGCCGCCCAGATGCCGCGAAAGCCTTTCCATCGGCTCCAGCGGGGTATTGAGATGGGCAAAGCGGGTGCGGGGAAAGCGGGAAAGATGCATGGCGGTTCCTCGGATGGGGATGCGGCCCGAAAGGCCGGCGGCACGTTAGCCAGATTCACGCCAAGGAGCTATCCGGGAGCTATCCGGGAGGCGCCAGTTCGCCCTTAGTCTGGCGGGAAGTGGTGGCGCAAAGGCCGGGGCTGAACTAGCCTTGTGACGGAAACATGCCGCTGTTCGGGGGCTCGGGTTTGCGTCTGTTGAAGCTCTCGCCTCCGGGGATCGTGCTGGCGATCCTCTGCGGCATGTATTTTCTTTATTTCGTCGATCGCACGAATTTTGCCATCGCCGGCCCAGTCATGCAGGGCGACCTTGGCCTGGACAACAAGGATCTCGGTCTTCTGTTCGCCGCTTTCGGCGTTCCCTATGCCTTGCTGCAACCGCTGGGCGGGGCGTTGGGCGACTGGCTGGGTCCGCGGCGGACGCTGGCGCTTTGCGCCCTCATTGTGTGCGTGGCCACGGCCTGGATGGGGGCCGCAACGGGCATGGTCTCGCTGTTTCTGGCCCGCCTGCTGCTGGGCATAGGGGAGGGCGCCGGCTTTCCCACCGCAACGCGCGCCATGTCGATCTGGACGCCCAGGGGGCGCTGGGGTTTCGCCCAGGGCGTCACCCACACCTTCTCGCGGGTTGGCAATGCGGCCACTTCGCTGATCGTGGCCGGCCTGATCGCGGTCTTTTCCTGGCGGGCGTCCTTTTTTGCCCTTGCCGCCATCACGCTGGTCTGGCTGGGCGTTTGGGTCTGGTATTTCCGCGACGATCCCCACGGCCATCCGTCCATGACACCGGACATGCTGGCGCGGCTGGCGCCGCCGCGCGCCGGCGCCCGGCCGGCCATTCCGTGGCTCGCTCTGGCGCGTCGCATTGCCCCCGTCACGCTGGTGGATTTTTGCTATGGCTGGTTCCTGGTGGTCTTTCAGACCTGGATACCCAGCTACTTCATCCAGAACCATTCGCTCAATCTGGGCAAGACGGCCCTTTATTCCGCCGCGGTCCTGTTTGCGGGCGTCATCGGCGATACCGTGGGCGGCATCCTCACCGACTGGCTGCTGCATCGGTCACGAAATCTGCTTGTGGCCCGGCGCGGTGTCATCGTTCTGGGTTTTCTGGGCGCCTGCGCCTTCATGCTCCCGGTGGTGCTGACCGCCAACCTGACGGTCGCCACCATCTGCCTGGCGCTGGCCTTTTTCTTCGCGGAACTGATCGTGGCGCCCATCTGGGCCATTCCGATGGATATTGCGCCCGCCTATTCCGGAACGGCCAGCGGCATGATGAATTTCGGCTTCGGTCTTGCGAGCATCCTGTCGCCGATATTTTTCGGCTATTCGATCGAGCGGACCCACAACTGGACCCTGGCATTCGCGGTCACGATCGGGCTGCTTCTTCTGGGAGCGATATTGGCGTCACGCCTTCGCCCGGACGTTCCGTTTGCCGCGCAAAACTGAGCGCGGTGCAGGAATATCGGAGGTCTATGTCCTCACACGCCCGTCTGGCGGATCAGCGCCCGGCGGCGGGCACCGCGCCCGGCGTACCGCGGGCACCCCATTCGCGGATGGCGGCAGTGGCGGCCTTCACGGCCTGAAGCGGGGTTGTGATCGCATCCATTTGCAGCACGGCGAAGAAGCGCGGCTTGTCGCCGCCCGCGATCGGCGCCGACCAGGCAAAGGCGCGCTTGGCCCTGGGATGATTGCTCAGTTCGAAGATATGGACCATGCCATCCCAGTTGGCCTGGCTTTCTCTTCCGCGATGAACCCGGACGGATTTTGAGAAGGTGCTCTGGGCGCCATGCTGGATTTCGATAAGGCGCTTGAGCAGGTTTGCGTGAGCTTCGTCCACCGGGAGAGACCTTTCTGGTCCGCGTGCTGTTTGTGCGAGCCACTAAGCGCCCCAAACATTGAGAAACCACGCGATCGGCTATCTGATGGCCGAACTGTCGGTCACCAGCTTTTCCGAACCGGACAACAGGCAGGGACCTAAATCCGTCTGGACATGGTTTGCCCAGGACGAGACCCGCCCCTTAATGTTCTTTGCTGGGATTTGGCGAGAATGGGAAGGGGATCGGGGTACCAAGACCGTTCCCGATATAGGGAAGCATCTTGTTTTTAGCTTTCTCACTTCCGATGCGGGCCCCGATGTTGCGCCGATCCACCCAGACGCAACTCCCGTTCTCTTGCTAGGGGAGGAACAACGGGAACATTGGATGACCGCACCGTGGGAATTTGCCCGCGACCTACAACGCCCGCCACCGGCCGGCAGCCTCCAGATTGTCGCCTCCGGCCGAAAGGAAGACTGCTCCTTACAGTGATGCGGTAGGGCGGACAGTGCACAACAGCAAAGTGCTATCTCGGCTTGAGCCAATCGGGGTTCATACCTTTTAGAGTCGAGCTCTCCGTTGGAGGATTGGAAGCCCGAGGGACGACTTTAGATGGCTTGGATGAGGGCTGCCCCGCCTTTGCGCGCCGCGTGGGCGCTGAACAGGTAATTTGTGCGGTAAACCGGCGAGCAGCTGCTACAACCTCTTCAATTTTTCGTGGCTTGCCGGGCTGTACTTCCTGGAAAGCAATCCCGTGGGCATGAAGGAACAGCTTGAGGATTTCGCCCTTAGCGGCGAAGTTCACGTTTTCAGGAATCGCGCCTGTCAATCCAGCTACTCTAAAGTCAAGCTTAGCAGTAATAATTCCAACCAAATGGCCAGACATATCTAACATCGGGCCGCCGCTATTTCCTGGCTGGACCGCAGCACTAATCTGGTAATACCGGACGTCATCACGTATTGGGCTGGGGCCATAGGTTGCGGACATCATCGGCCCCTCCGAGTTCGCGGCTAATTAGGTGGTCGAGGGTGCAGCCTTTGGGCCCGCAAGCTGGGTCTTTTGCGCCAGATAAGCCGTAAGCCTGGAACACCTGCCTTCGCATGGCGGCTGTAACGTGACGTCGGCTCTTGGCCCATCGCGTGCCGCATATATCTAATCGCGTCGCACTCGTGGCGATGCCGGGAGTAAGGCGACGGTCGGGCAATGCATCAGCAAGCGCGATGTTCGGCAATGCGAGCGCAAGCATCACAATCCAAAATCGCATTCTCATGCCTCGCGGCGCTTTCAGGCGCATCTAAGGCCAGCTTTGCGATCAGTACAAAATGGCGCGGGATGCTTCCCATGTGCTTCCCAATGTAATTTTTGCCAACGCGCTGATATTCCGCGTTGGTTATAACAATCTGATATATTTGAGAAAAATTGGTCGGAGAGAGAGGATTCGAACCTCCGGCCCCTACGTCCCGAACGTAGTGCTCTACCAGGCTGAGCTACTCTCCGAACCAGTGCGAAAGGGACGAACCCTTCGCCTCGGGAGGCGCCCTTATAGCGATGCCCCCCCGGCCCCGCAACCGGGCAAAAAAGCCTGCCGGTCCGGCCATTTGGCGGGTTTGCGCCCCGCCTGAGCTGGTTTATACCGGGCCGCCCTGCTGGGGCGTCGCCAAGCGGTAAGGCACCGGATTTTGATTCCGGCATGCGGAG
>CAYFKU010000002.1:45139-55288 GCA_964343955.1 uncultured Rhizobium sp.
AAAGAACCCGCGAAGCATGCGCTTCGCGGGCTCCCGTTTCAGCTCTTCAGCCGGCTATCAGGGCAACAGGCTGACATTGTAGGTCAGGGTCGCCACAAAGCCACCGGCGCAGGCATGGGTGGTGGTCATGTAGAAAGCCGCGCACTTGGCGCCGCTGAGGTCGGTGCCGACAAAGCGGCCGTCCAGCGCAAAGCCCTTGTAGCTCGCGGTGGCGCCGATATCGCCCCAGGTATAGTCGCTGGAGCCGACATACTTGGCGTTCTGGGCCCACTGGTGACCCAGATGGCCGCTGACGCTCAGCCAGTCGGTGACGGTGTAGGAGGCCAAGCCTTCCAGATAGTTGCCGGTGCCGCCGTCAAAGGCGAGGTTCGGCGACCAGGCCCAGGTGCCGGTGAAGCTGACGGGGCCGAAGGCCTTGGTGAACTGGTTAATCAGCTCGAAATAATCCGGAACGGGCGTGCCCTTCGGAACATTCGCGGCAGGATAGGCATAGTAGTAAGGCTCGAAATTCCAGTCCACGCCCCACAGATCGGTGTGCTTGCCGCCATAGATGTCCAGCTCCATGTACGGGTTGCCGCTCTTGGTCGGATCGAAATCCACGCGCGACGCCCAGGTGCCGACATAGAAGCCGTCGGGGCCGGTCACATTCAGCGAGCCTTGCGGCGCGAAATCGCGATTGCCCTGGCTGATGCCGCGGAAACGATAGTCGCTGGTCACGGCGACATAGCCGGTCAGGGCCCACGCGGGAGCATCCTGGGCGAAAGACGGAGCGGTCACGGCTACCAGGCCGGCTAGGCTCGCGGCGCCCAAGAGCAGGTTGGTCATCTTCTTCATTGATAAGGTCCCTTCATGTTGCCCGGTTCAGCGGTATTGGAATTGCGCACCGGATCGATATGACAGTTCGCATTTACCGGACCATTCTCAATATGCCCCATTTGCCTTTTGATGGCTTTTGATGCCCGAAAAAGCCGGATTTGGAGCAGCGTTGTTGCGATGCAACAGCGGTTTGCCTATTTATTGGGCGCACGGCCAATTCGCTAGGCAGTCCCGCCGCGGTTAACAGTTCCTGAATGGGATGGATCGACGTTTAATCTTTCATCGGTGGGAAGGGATTCTTTTTGCGTCTCCGTGAAGCATAGGGCCATGCGCATCGTCTTGATTCGTCATGGCCAGCCCCACATCGCGCTCGACCCCAGCACGGGACATGCGGGCTTTGCCGGCTATATCGACGATTACGAAGCAGCCGGCCTGTCGCCGGCCAGCCTGCCGCCGCGTGAACTGGCCGAGCTTGGACGCGCGCTGACGCAGGTCTTCACCAGCGGGCGGGCGCGCAGCCACCAGAGCGCGGCGGCGCTGGCGCCCCATGCCGAACTGATCGCGCAGGATGTGTTCGTGGAAGCGCCGCTGGCCAGTCCGCGCATTCCCATCCTCAGGATGCGGGTTCCCAAATGGGCGGTGGTCAGCCGCCTGCTCTGGCACCTGGGTTTTCATCCGGACATCGAAAACCCGCGCCAGGCAAAGACGCGGGCCGTGCGCGCCGCCGACATCCTGATGGCGGCGGCCCAGGATCGCGGCATTGCCGTGCTGGTGGCGCATGGCTATTTCAACTGGATGATCGGCCGTGAGCTCAAGCGCCGGGGGCTGGCGCGCACCGGAAACCACCAGGCGCGTTACTGGAACACCGTCATCTACGAGAAGAAGACATGATCGAGACCCGCATCGAAATTCCCGCCGTCGGGGCCGAAGCCCTGCTGTTTCGTCCCGACGACAGCGCCGAATTTCCGGGCGTGATCTTCCTCACCGATATCTGGGGCATCCGGCCCGCCAATATCTCCATGGCCAGAAGACTGGCCGACAAGGGCTTCGCCGTGCTGATGCCCAATGCCTTTCACCGCTATTCGCGCATCAGGCCCGATGGCTGGAAGCCGGCCGAAGCCGATATCCCCAGCGCATTGGCCACGCTGTTCGGCACCCTGACCGCCGAGCAGATGGTCGCCGACGGCAAGGCCTATGTCGATGTTCTGCTGGCGCAGAAAGGCGTGAGGGCGGGCGGCGCGTCGGCGCGAGCCGGAGCGCAATCACATAAGATCGGGGCGGTTGGCTATTGCTTCACCGGCCAGATGGCGCTGCGCATCGCGGCGGCAGAGCCGGACCGTGTGGCGGCGGCGGCATCCTTTCATGGCGGCTTCCTGGTGACGGACAAGCCGGACAGTCCGCACAGGCAGATCGCGCCCGTGAAGGCGCGGCTCTATTTCGGCCATGCGGTGGAAGACAGCACTGCCACGCCGGAGCAGGTGGCCATGCTGGAACAGGCGCTGCGCAACTGGCGCGGCGCTTTCCAGAGTGAATTTTATCACGGCGCCCTGCATGGTTGGACCGTGCCGGACTAGCCCGTCTATAACGAGTTGCAGGCCGAGCGCGCATTCGGGAAACTGGTCGAGCTGTTCGACGCGACGCTGAAGTAGCCCCGCCTGTCATGGTCGGGTCACGCCCGGCCATGACAACCCGTCAGAGCATCGCCGGAATGACGCGGTCGGGAGGGGCATGACCGTCCGTGAAAGTCCGGATATTCACGATCACCTTCTCGCCCATGTCGATGCGGCCCTCGATGGTGGCCGAACCCATATGGGGCAGCAGCACCGCATTGCGGGCCTTGAGCAGCTTGGGGTTCACAGCAGGTTCGTTCTCGAACACGTCCAGTCCCGCCCCGGACAATTCGCCCCGCTCCAGCATCAGCGCCAGGACATTCTCGTCGATCACCTCGCCGCGGGCTGTGTTGACGATATAGGCGCTGGGCTTCATCAGCTTCAGGCGCCTTGCCGACAACAGGTGAAAGGTTGCCGGCGTATGCGGGCAGTTGACGGAAACGATATCCATGCGCGCCAGCATCTGGTCCAGGCTGTCCCAATAGGTGGCTTCCAGTTCCTGCTCGATATCCGGCGCAACCTGTTTGCGATTGTGATAGTGGATCTGCAGGCCGAAGGCGCGGGCCCGGCGCGCCACGGCCTGGCCGATGCGTCCCATGCCCACAATGCCCAGCCGCTTGCCCTGCAACCGGTGGCCCAGCATCCAGTTGGGCGCCCAGCCGCGGAACCGGTCTTACTCCAGCGCCTTGACGCCCTCGACCAGCCGGCGCGGCACCGCCAGGATCAGCGCCATGGTCATGTCGGCGGTGTCTTCGGTCAGCACGCCGGGCGTATTGGTGACGACAATGCCGCGCCTGGTCGCCGCCGCGACATCGATATTGTCCACGCCGGCGCCGAAATTGGCGATCAGCTTCAGGGCGGGCCCGGCCTTGGCGATCAGACCGGCGTCGATATGGTCGGTGATGGTGGGGACCAGAACCTCAGCGCTTGCCATCGCCTCGCCGAGCTGCGCGCCGGTCATGGGCGCATCCTCCAGGTTCAGGCGGGCATCGAACAGTTCGCGCATCCGCGTTTCCACCTGTTCGGGCAGTTTGCGGGTGACGATCACCAGGGGTTTCTTGGAAGCCGTGCCCGCATTTAACCGCATGCTTCGGGATGACGGAAGCGCCCGGCTGGTTTAAATCTTTGCCGCTAAATGTTGGTCGCGCCTTCTCCCCATGATTCGGATTGCTCTTCCATTCGCGCTGCTGGCCGGACTTTCCGCCGGGGCCCATGCGGCGCCCCCGCCCGGGGAAAAAGTCCTGCGCTATGTCAGCCAGCGGACCGACAAGGCCTATTTGCGCGAAGGCCCAACCTTTTCCCACAAGGTCCTCTGGGTTTACCGCCATCGCGGCTATCCCTATGCCGTGATTGCCCAGTTCGATGTCTGGCGCCGCGTCCGCACGATGGACGGCACCGTGGGCTGGATGGCGGCCTCCATGCTCACCGACCAGCGCACGGTGCTGGTGACGGGCAAGGGCCGGGCCAAGCTCCACAAGACCGCTGATGGCGGCAAGGTAACGGCGCTGGCCGATCCGGGCGCCATCGCCGGTTTGACGGCCTGCGCGCCAAACGCCTGCCATGTGCGCGCCGAGGGGATCGACGGCTGGATAGCCAAGGACAGGATCTGGGGCGTCGGCGCGGACGAAGTGTTCGACAAACTGCCGCGCCGGCATTAGCGCGGCGTTAGCGCGCCGGCCTTCTGGGTTCGTGAAGGATCGCGCTAGTGCCGGAAGTGGCGCATGCCGGTGAAGACCATCGCCACACCGGCTTCATCGGCGGCCGCGATCACATCGCCATCCTTGACCGAGCCGCCGGGCTGGATCACCGCCGTGGCGCCGGCTTCCGCCACCGCCATCAGTCCGTCGGGGAAGGGGAAGAAGGCTTCCGACGCCGCCGCCGATCCCACGGTGCGGGGCTGTGCCCAGCCCGCGATCTTGGCGGCGTCTTTCGCCTTGATGGCGGCGATGCGCGCTGAATCCACCCGGCTCATCTGGCCTGCGCCGATGCCCGCGGTCGAACCGTCCTTCACATAGATGATGGCGTTGGACTTCACATGCTTGCCGATGGTGAAGGCCAGCAGCATGTCCCGGATTTCCTGCTCCGTCGGCTGACGCCTGGTGACGACCTTCAGCTCGGCCCGGGTGATGCGGCCATTGTCGCGCGTCTGGACCAGGAAGCCGCCCGCCACCGAGCGATAGGTGAGGGTGGGCGCCAGCGGATCGGGCAGACCGCCCGCCGTCAGCAGGCGCAGATTCTTCTTGGCCGCCAGGATTTTGCGCGCGTCCTCATCGGCGTCCGGAGCGATGATCACTTCGGTGAAGATTTTGGAGATTTCCTCGGCGGTGGCGCCGTCGAGCGTCTGGTTGAAGGCCAGCACCCCGCCAAAGGCCGAGACGCTGTCGCAGGCCAGAGCCGCCAGATAGGCATCTTTCAGGGTCTTGCCCAGCGCGACGCCGCAAGGATTGGCATGCTTGATGATGGCGCAGGCCGGCGAGACCGCCGGATCGAATTCCGCCACCATCTCATAGGCCGCGTCGGTGTCGTTAATATTGTTGTAGGACAGTTCCTTGCCCTGAAGCTGCCTGGCGCTGGCCACACCGGGGCGGCTTGAGCCGTCGGCATAGAAGGCCGCTTCCTGATGGGGATTTTCGCCATAGCGCAGGCCCTGGCGCAGCAGGCCGCCAAACGACCGGCGGCGCGGTGGTTCCCGCTCGCCATCCCTGGCCAGTTCGCCGGCGAACCAGTTGGAGACCGCGGCGTCATAGGCCGCGGTGCGGGCAAAGGCGCGCTGGGCCAGCTTCTTGCGCAGGGCGAAGCTGGTGGCGCCGCCATTGGCCTGCATCTCATCCAGGACCGGCTGATAATCCTCGACATCCACCACCACCGTGACCCAGTCATGGTTCTTGGCCGCCGAGCGCGTCATGGCCGGCCCGCCGATATCGATATTCTCGATCGTGGTCTCGAAGTCGGCGCCGCGCGCAACCGTCGCCTCGAACGGATAAAGGTTGCAGACTAGAAGATCGATGCCCGCGATATTGTGCTGCGTCATGGCGGCGGCATGATCCTGCTTGTCGCGCAGGGACAGCAATCCGCCATGCACCATCGGATGCAGGGTCTTGACGCGGCCGTCCATCATCTCCGGGAAATTGGTGATCTCTGACACATCGGTCACGCTCAGCCCGGCATCGCGCAGCGCCTTGGCGGTGCCGCCGGTCGATATAAGCATCACGCCATGCGCGGCCAGGCCTTTGGCGAATTCGATAAGTCCGGTCTTGTCGGAGACGGACAGAAGGGCGCGGGAAATCTTGCGAATGGTCATCGGGCGCAGGGACCGGGTTCGAAATGCCCGCCGCTCTTAGCGCCTGTACAGCGAATATAAAAGGGTCAGCGCCCCACTTGCACACAGCGACCAGAGCACCGGCACATTGTAATGCTGGCTGTTCCACGTCAGCGCGAAATCGCCGGGCATGGGTTCGAGTTCCAGGGCCATCACGACAGGGGCCAGAATCGCGGCCCCCGCCAGCAGAATCATCAGGTAGCCCGCCAGCTTGACCATCAGCCGGTGGGGGCTTCTTCGCCCAGGGGCATGGGCGAAAGCCCCAGCCTGGCGAACAGGGCCCGGTCGGCATCGGCCACCGGATTGGGGGTGGTGAGCAGCCGGGGGCCATAGAAGATCGAATTGGCGCCCGCCAGGAAGCACAGGGCCTGGGCTTCATCCGACATGGATTCGCGGCCCGCCGACAGCCGCACCATGGACCGGGGCATGGTGATGCGCGCGACCGCGATCAGGCGCACGAAATCGATGGTCTCCACCGGCCTGGCCATGCCCTGCGGCGTGCCTTCGATCTGCACCAGGGCATTGATCGGAACGCTTTCGGGATGCACCGGCAGGGTGGCCAGGGTATGGACCAGTCCGATCCGGTCCTCGGCGCTCTCGCCCATGCCGACAATGCCGCCGCAGCAGACATGGATGCCGGCGTCGCGCACATGCGCCAGTGTGTCGAGGCGGTCCTGATAGGTTCGTGTACTGATGATATGGTGGTAATATTCGGGCGAGGTGTCGAGATTGTGGTTGTAATAATCCAGCCCGGCCTGCTTCAGGCGCACCGCCTGTTCGCCGCTCAGCATGCCCAGCGTGACGCAGGTCTCCATGCCCAGGGCCTTTACGCCTTCGACCATGGCGCAGACCGTGTCCAGATCCCGGTCCTTGGGGCTGCGCCAGGCGGCGCCCATGCAGAAGCGCGATACGCCGGACGCCTTGGCGGCGCGCGCATCGGCCAGCACGGCTTCCAGCTCCATCAGCTTGGTCGCCTTCACCCCGGTCTCGTATTTGGCGGACTGGCTGCAATAGCCGCAGTCTTCCGGACAGCCGCCAGTCTTGATCGAGAGGAGCTGGGAAATCTGCACCTGGGTGGGATCGAAATGTGCCCGGTGCGCGCTCTGCGCCCGGAACATCAGTTCGGGGAAGGGCAGGGCGAAAAGGGCGGCGATTTCGTCCCGCGTCCAGTCGGAGCGCGGCGCGAAGGCGATGTTACGGGCGGGAGCGTTCATGGCGGCAGTTTAGGGGGGTTCCGACGCCCTTAAAAGGGTGGACGCAAAGGGCCCAAACCGCTAACAAGCGCGGCCTGCCCCGGTGGTGGAATGGTAGACGCGGCGGACTCAAAATCCGTTGCCGAAAGGCGTGGGGGTTCAAGTCCCTCCCGGGGCACCAACCCATTCCGCGCGAACGCGCGGAAGCGATTGGTGCGTGCGGGCATCCCACATTCAGTCTAACACCTGTCTTGACCGGTCGTCTTCTGACGAAGGGGTCCGGTTCACCCTGGCTTCATGAAACGCAAGGTCATCCGGTCGCTTTCCCCGATCGCGTCGTACCTGGAGCGGTCGAAAGCCGGATTGGGCGGCTGCCCGGTCGGCGCGGTGTTGCGAATGGGCGGCAAGGTCCAGACCCCAAATGGATGGTCTTTCGTATCGCGCGGGTTGGCATTGATTTCCGAACTGGCGGCCAGCACGAACCCGGCCTTTTTGGCCAGGTTCACCACTGTTGCCGTCGCCACATACCCATCGCGGGCGTCCGGAATCTGTGCACGCGGGTCGGCCCGGTGTTCCTCGACCGCCAAAATGCCGCCCGGTTTCAGCACCGCGAAAAAGTCCTGCATGCTTTTTTCCGCCATGCCGGGGACCCACATCCAGTTGTGAATGTTGCGCGCGGTCAGCACCAGGTCAGCGGAATTGGCCGGACCCAGCGGGCCGCTTGCTGGCCCAAAAACAGTGAAGCTGACATTGGCGTAAAGGTCGCCCGCCGTGTATTTCGCCCGGTCCTTCAGGTCGATATCCCGGATGGCGGCGATGTACCGCCCGCCGGTTGCCCTGGCATAGGGCGCCAAAATCTCGAACCAGTAGCCGCCGACCCCCGGCGCCACTTCCACCACCGTTTTTCCGGGCTTCAGTCCCCAGAATATTAAGCTTTCGAAGGGGTGCCTGGCGCCATCACGCTGCGCGTTTGCCGGGCTGCGCGATGGCGCGGCAATGGCGGCGGCCAAAGCCGCATCCGCGGCAAGGGCGCGAACCGGCATCAGGGTGCAAAGCACGAGAAGCAGAAGAATTGCGCGGCGGCCCATGTTCCATTCCCCATGTTGGGACCTTCCGGCACCAACTTCGGCCCGGATGTCCGCTTGAAAGCCGGCGACGGAAGCAACTTCCATGCTGCCGGTATTGCGTGGCCCGTGTGATGCATATACATGATGCGTATGCATCATGCAATCAGCCCGGCACGCCTTCCCTGCATCTGCGGAACCTTGCGCAAGGCGTCTCGCTCGATAAGCCGTGTCTATGACGCCGAGCTGGCCAATGCTGGTGTAAAGGTATCCCAATATTCCATCCTGACGATTGTGAAGCGCAGTGGCGGCGAGGAATTGAGCCGCCTGGCGGAAAAGATGGTCATGGACCGCACATCGCTGTACCGGGCCCTTGCGCCCATGGTGCGGGCCCGCTGGCTGGTCATCAAAGATGCCGAAAAGGGGCGGGCCAAGATCGTGTGCCTGACGCGGCGAGGATTGCGCGTCCAGGCGGACGCGACAGTCCACTGGGAAAACGCCCAGGCGCGGCTTGTTGGATTGTTCGGCACCGCGCGCTGGCTTGACATGCAGCAAGGCATCGTCGCGCTTGCCGCGCTTGGCGTCGAGATGGGCGCTCCGCTGTGAGCCGGAAGACAGGCAGGCGAAGGGAAGACCTATGGTCTGTGCGTTGACGCGATGATACCGCAGCGGGTCTTCGGCCGGCACTACGCCCTGGCAGTGGTGGCAATCATCTTTATGGCGCTGCTGGCCGCGGCGGGTCTGCGCTCAGCGCCCGGCGTTCTGATGGTGCCCTGGGGCCAGGCTTTCGGTTGGTCGCGCCAGGTTATCAGTCTGGCCGCCGCCATCGGCATTTTCCTGTTCGGTCTGACGGGCCCCTTCGCCGCCGCCGCCATGCAGCAGTTCGGCATCCGGGTCACGGTCATGACGGCGCTCGCCATGATGGCGATTTCCTCCGCCGCCAGCCTGTTGATGACCGCGCCCTGGCAATTGATCCTGACCTGGGGCGTGATTTCGGGCATTGGCTCGGGCTGCATCGCCACCGTCCTGTCGGCCACCATCGTCAATCGCTGGTTCGTCACCAATCGCGGATTGGTGATGGGCCTGCTATCGGCCTCTACGTCCACCGGGACACTGATCTTCATACCCGCCCTTTCGGCAATCGCCCAAAACAATGGCTGGAAAGCGGTGGTGCTGTGCGTTGCCGTCGCGATGGCGGCGCTTGTTCCGCTGATCTATTTCCTTCTTCCCGAAAGTCCCTCGGCGATCGGTCTTCGGCCTTTCGGCGCCCAGGCCGATAACCCTGTCGATACACAGGCGCGGACCAATCCGCTGACCGTGGCCTTCGGTGCCCTGGGCGAAGGCGTGAAAAGCCGGGATTTCTGGTTGCTGGCGATCACCTTCTTTGTCTGTGGCTTCACCACCAATGGCCTGGTCGGCACCCATATGATCGCGCTGTGCAGCGATCACGGCATGGCGGCGGTGGCGGCGGGCGGGCTCCTGGCCATCATGGGGCTTTTTGACCTTTTGGGCACCACGGCCTCGGGCTGGCTGACCGACCGCATCGACCCGCGCAAGCTGCTGTTCGCCTATTACGGCCTGCGGGGCCTGTCGCTGATCTATCTGCCCTTCGCCGACTTCAGCTTCTATGGTCTGTCCCTGTTCGCGATTTTCTACGGCCTGGACTGGATCGCCACGGTGCCGCCGACCCTGGCCATCGCCAACAAGGCATTCGGCCTCAAAAAGGCGCCGCTGCTGTTCGGCTGGATCGCGGCCAGCCATCAGGTCGGTGCCGCCACCGCGGCCTTCCTTGCCGGTGTTACCCGCACAGCCACCGGCTCCTATCTGGACGCATTCGTTATCGCCGGCTTGGTCGCCATCGGGGCTGCCGTGATGGCATTGACGATGGGTGCATCGCGGACGGAATCCGGCGTATCGGCCGCGCAGGGCCAGGCCAAAGCCGATATCGGGGCTGGGAACCGCATCCCTTGAGGCCCGGCAGCGGTCGCGGTGGCGGCTCCCGCGCCCGGTTCCCCTGTGCTAGGCTTGGGACAGCCATAACAGGCGCTCTGCGCGCCACCCAACGGGAGATGAACTGCCATGATCCGCTCGCTCACCGCCGCCCTGATCGCCACCAGTTTGCTTTGCGCCCCGGCGCTGGCCCAGGT
>CAYFKU010000002.1:55298-56905 GCA_964343955.1 uncultured Rhizobium sp.
ATGCCGTGCCGCCGTTGAGCATGAACATCCAGTCGAGGTAAATGCGCCGGCCGCCGGCAGAGTCGCCATTGTAGATGGCCATCAGCGCCGCCGTGGCCGATGCAGCCAGGCCCGCCGCCGACAAGGAGCGCGACGCGATGCGCAAGCCGGCCGAGACGGTCGCTTTCGCAGGCGTCAAGCCCGGCATGGTGATCGGCGAACTGGGCCCTGGCCGCGGCTATTACACCCGCATCCTGGCCAAGGCCGTTGGTCCCAATGGAAAAGTCTTTGCCGTCATCACTCCCGCACAGGCCGCCCGGCCCGGCGTGCTGGACGGCCTGAATGCGCTGGCGGCGGCCTATCCCAATATCACCGTCGTCACCAGCGAATATCCGGCCCTGGCGCTGCCGCAGAAGGCGGACCTGTTCTGGACGACTGAAAATTATCACGACTTCCACAATGGCCCGACCGCCGACATCGCTGCCCTCAACAAGGTGGTCTTCAACAATCTCAAGCCCGGCGGAATTTTCTATGTCGAGGATCACAGCGCCGCGGCCGGCGCCGGCCTGGCCGCCACCTCGCAGTTCCATCGCATGGACGAGGCCGTTGCCAAGAGCGAACTGACCGCCGCGGGCTTCAAGATCGATGCCGAGGGCGACCTGCTGCGCAATCCCGCCGACAACAAGGCGGCGAGCAATTCGGAAACTGGCCACTTTGCATCCGACCGCTTCATGCTCCGGGCGAAGCGGCCATAAGCGTTACCGACAGGCCGCGCCGGCAGATCACGCGCCGGCGCGGCCATGCGCCCGTGGCGGTTGACTTGGCCGGATGACTTGGACGGTTGACTTGGCCGGGTGATGGCCTAGCTTTCCGCCACAAAATTCTTCGGGGAAACATCATGCGCTTTTTCGCCACTACCGCCGCCTACTGTCTGGCCTCGTCGCTGGTTTCTGCCGCCTGGGCCCAGCCCCTGCCGGCGCCGGCCAGCTATCCGCCGGTGGTTGCCGAAAAGGGCGTGATCACCACCCATGAACTGTCCCTCGACCTGGCCGAGAAGATCGCCCGCGCCAGCATCGAGGCGTGCCGCAAGATGGGTTTCCACACCACGATGGTGGTGGTGGATACCAGCGGCACCATGAAGGCCTTCCTGCGCGATGACAAAACCGGTCCGCACACCGTGACCCTGGCCCAGGACAAGGCCTTCACGGCCCTGACGCTGTCGTCGCGCTTTGCCACATCCGGCGCTTTCGCCACCGCGCGCAATTCAACCCTGGGCTCGCCCATGAGCAACATTCGGGGCGTCACCGGCGTGGCGGGCGGCGTGCCCATCAAATATCGCGGCGAAGTGATCGGGGCTGTCGGTTCGTCCGGCGCGGTGGGCGGCGACAAGGACGAGCTCTGCAGCCAAGCGGGCATCGATGCTGTGGCCGACCAGCTCAGATAGCAGTTTCACGATCTCGGCGGCGCGAACCGGCATCGAGCTGACATCCGCGGCCGCCCTGTTCCGCGCCTATGCCAGGACGCTGCCGGTCGATCTGGCGCCGCAGGGTTTCGCCCAGGAACTGAAATCGCTGCCTGGTCCTTACGCGCCGCCGGAGGGCGAGCTGCTGCTGGCCAAGCGCGGCGAT
>CAYFKU010000002.1:56915-70003 GCA_964343955.1 uncultured Rhizobium sp.
GTGCTGGGCTGCATTGCGCTGAAAGCCCTCGAGCCAGGGGTTGCGGAGATCAAGCGGCTGTTCGTGCGTCCCCAGGCGCGGGGCGCCGGCGTGGGCAAGGCCCTGGTTTCCGCCCTGCTGAGCCTGGCGCGGGAGCGGGGCTATCGCGAGGTCAAGCTCGATACCCTGCCGGAAATGAAGTCCGCCGTGGCCCTGTATGAAAGCTTCGGATTTGCCCCGATCCCGCCCTATGGCAGTCATCCCTATCCGGGCCTGGTGACCTTGGGCCGGGTGCTGGCATGAAACAGGCGGCCGGGGAGGCCGCCTGTATGTTCTCTGCCCAAGGGCGCTGGCGCGGCGTCAGGCTGCGGTCCAGCCGCCATCGATGGAAATGATGCTGCCGGTGATCGAGCGGGCCATGTCGCCGGCCAGATAAACCGCCAGCGCCGCCACTTCCTCCACCGTGACGAATTGCTTGGTGGGCTGCGCCGCCAGCAGCACGTCATTGATGACCTGCTCGCGCGTCAGGCCGCGCGCCGTCATGGTGTCGGGAATCTGCTTTTCCACCAGCGGCGTCCAGACATATCCGGGGCAGATGGCGTTGGAGGTGATGCCGAAGCGGGCCGTTTCAAGGGCAACGCTCTTGGTGAAACCGGCGATGCCATGCTTGGCGGCGGTATAGGCCGACTTGAAGGGCGAGGCGATCAGGGCATGGGCCGAGGCCGTATTGATGATGCGGCCCCATTTTTTCTCTTTCATGCCCGGTACGGCCGCTTTCGTGGCGTGAAAGGCCGAAGACAAATTGATGGCGATGATCTGGTCCCATTTTTCGGGCGGGAAATCCTCGACCGGCGAGACGAACTGGATGCCGGCATTGTTGACCAGGATATCCACCGCTCCCAGCGTCTTGATGGTCTCGCCCACCATCGCCTCGGTTTCGCCGCCCTTGCTCATGTCGGCGCCGGAATAGATCGCCCTGATGTCGAACTCCCGCTCCAGGCCGCTGCGTTCCTTTTCGATCGCGGCGGGGTCGCCGAAACCGTTGATGCAGATATCGGCGCCTTGCGCGGCAAAGGCCCTGGCGATGGCAAGGCCGATGCCGGAAGTCGATCCGGTGACCAGGGCGACCTTGCCCTTGAGGCTGGACATGGTGATGGCTCCAAGAATGCTGCAGGACAGCATGACAGGCGGGCCGCGCGCATCGAAGGGGTGATAAGGCCGCAGCCTCGCGCAAAGGCGCGTTTCCTGCTTATGGTCCTGTCATGGAGACCAACACCAAATCGGCCAGGGACGCGGGACTGATCGCCGCCCGGCTGGAGCGCCTGCCGCCCACCCGCGGCTTCTGGCGCCGCCTGTCGCTTCTGTCGCTGGGCGGTTTCTTCGAATTTTATGACCTGTTTCTGGCGGCCTATGTTGCGCCGGGCCTGGTCAAGTCGGGGATCCTCACCGCCACCACGCCCGGCCTGTTCGGCACCAAAGGCATCGCGGGCTTTGTCGCCGCGTTTTTTCTGGGCCTGTTTGCGGGCACCGCCCTGTTCGGCTTCATCGCAGACCGGCTGGGGCGGCGCGTGATCTTCATGGGATCGCTGGTCTGGTATGCGACCGCCTCATTCGTGATGGCCTTCCAGCAGGATGCTTTCAGCCTGAATCTGTGGCGCTTCATCTGCGGCATCGGCATCGGGGTCGAGCTGGTCACCATCGACACCTATATCGCCGAATTGTCCCCGCCTGCCTGGCGGGGCAGGGCCTTCGCCTTTTCCAATGTCATCCAGTTCGCCGCCATTCCGGTGGTGGCTTTCCTGGGCTGGCTGCTGGTGCCCCAAAGCCTGTTCGGTCTGGACGGGTGGCGCTTCGTGGTGATGGCCGGCTCGCTGGGCGCAGTCCTTGTCTGGTTCGTGCGCCGCCGTCTGCCGGAGAGCCCGCGCTGGCTGGCGGCACACGGCCGGGCCCATGAGGCGGAAGCCATTGTCGAAGCCTGGGAGATCGAGGCCCGTCTTGCCGGTCATGAATTGCCGGAGGCGCGCGGCGACGAAGGCCTGGCGGTGCCCGCCGGCCCCGCCCGGCCAGGGAGCTTCCTCGAGATATGGCGACGGCCCTATCTGGGAAGAACCGTGATGCTGATCGTCTTCAATGTCTTTCAGGCAGCCGGTTATTACGGCTTTGCCAGCTGGGTGCCGACCCTTTTGGTCGCCGCCGGGATCGAGACCACCAGAAGCCTGGGCTATACCTTCATCATCGCCATCGCCGCGCCCTTCGGCCCCGCGATCGGCTATCTGCTCTTTCGCGACAGCGCCGAGCGCAAATGGGTCGTCGCCGGCGCGGCGCTCGGCATCGCGGCCGCCGGCCTGGCCTTTACCCAGGCCCATGCCATGTGGAGCGTCATTGCCTGTGGCGTGGCGCTGACCTTGTCCAACAACATCTTTTCCTTTGCCTATCACGGCTATCAGCCGGAGCTTTTTCCCACCCGGGTGCGCGCCCAGGCGGTGGGCTTCGTCTATTCCTTCTCGCGCCTCTCCACGATGTTCAGCGCATTTCTCATCGCCGCGATCCTCAAAAGTTTCGGCGCCGCGGGCGTGTTCGTCTTCATAGCCGGCTGCATGGGGATCGTGGCGCTGGTGATTGCGCTTTTCGGGCCGCGCACGCGCGGCCGTACGCTGGAGCAGATCTCCGCCTAAGGCGTGGTGCCGGTGGCAGGGGGCGCCGGGTTGGTATTGGGCGTGGAAGGTCCGTCGCCGGCGGTGGCCAGTGCGATGGCGATTCCCGCCAGCGCGGCGCCGGCCACCACGATCATGCCGGTGCCGTCCTGAAACTGGGCCTGATGTATGCCGGCCGGCTGGCCCGGCGGAAGGGGCGCCGGATTGGCGGCCAGCGCCGGGGATGCACAAAATGCAGCAATCGCGAACGGAACCAGGAATTTTGTCATACAGCTCTCCACGCCCTCCCGCGACGAAAAAGCCCGAACGCGCCAATGCGTTCCGGTATTTCTGTTGTCAGCTTGCGGAACGACGTTCACATTTTTCTCCGGCGCAGCCATAAAGCGTGATGGCCCGGACTGTTGACAGATGAACTATCGCCACGGCTATCACGCCGGAAACTTCGCCGATGTGGTCAAGCATCTCGCCCTGGTGGCGATCCTCGCGCATCTGAAGAAGAAGGACACGGCTTTTGCGGTGGTGGACAGTCATGCCGGGCGCGGGCTTTATGACCTAGGGGGCGTGGAAGCGAACAAGACCGGTGAAGCGGAATCCGGTATTGGCCATCTGCGCGATCTGAACGGCCCGATGCCCGACGCGCTGGCGGGCTATCTGGCGCTGGCGCGGGAGAAAGAGGGATTTTATCCTGGTTCTCCGCTGATCGCGGCAAAGCTGTTGCGCCCGCAGGACTGGCTGACGGCCATCGAGAAACATCCGGACGAGTTCGAGCGGCTGAAGGCGGCGCTGGCGCCTTTCCGCAACGCCATGGCCGAACAGGGCGATGGCTATTGACGGGCCGTCAAACTGCTGCCGACGCCCTCCCGCCGGGGCCTGGTGCTGATCGATCCGCCGTTTGAATCCGCCGATGAATTCGCAATGCTGGCGCAGGCGGTGCGTGAAGCATGGCGCAAATTCGCCACTGGCATCTTCCTGATCTGGTACCCCATCAAGTCGCGCGCCGAAGCGGACGGCTTCACCGGCGAGATTTTGGCCGCAGGCATGGAAAAGCTTCTGGCCATCGAAGTGGCCGTCCCGGCGCCCGAAGGCAAGCTGGGCCGCGCCGGGCTGCTTGCAATCAATCCGCCTTATGGATTTGAAGCCGCGATGCGCGCATGCGCCGCGATGATCGCGCCCCGCCTTGGCGCCGGGATCGAACTCCGCTGGCTGGCCGGGGGCGAATAGCCGGCCGGTATCCGGGCGATTTTCCGCCGCGCGGCGGCATGAGCGCGGGATGTCAGGCTGGACAGGAAGATGGAATCGGCCCCTAGCTGCCCCCAAGCAAGAACAAGGGGAGGCCGCTATGCTCAACCGCCGCAACACATTTAAAGGTTTTGTGGGCGCCGGCCTGCTGGGACCGGCCGCCGCCTTCGGCTTGGGAACCCTGCCGGCCCGCGGCCAGGGCGCGGCACTGGGTTCGCGCGAAAAGATCCGCGTCACCAAGATCGAGAGCTTTGTGCTCAAGAACAGTTGGGTCTTTGTGAAGATCTCCACCGATGCGGGCATCACCGGCTGGGGCGAGATGCTGAAGGATGACGCCAAGGCCTGCGCCGCCGGCGCGGTCGAGGTCGGCCATTACCTGATCGGCCAGGATCCCACCCGCGTCGCCTTCCACTGGCAGGCGATCGCGCGCGGCGCCTTTTATCGCGGCGGTCCGATCAAGACCGCGATCACGTCCGGCATCGACCAGGCTCTGTGGGACATTACGGGCAAGGTGTATGGCCTGCCGGTTCATCGCCTGATGGGCGGCCCCACCCGCGACCGTGTCCGCGTCTATGGCCAGCCCGGCAAGAATGGCGTCAACGCCATGAAGGTGCTGCTGCAGGACGCCGGCGGCCGCAATCCCTTCAAATATAATGAAGGCGACAAATATGTCGCGGAAGTGGTCGAACGTTTCTCGGCACTGCGCAAGAAGATGGGCCCCGGCGTCGATATCGGGGTGGAATTTCATGGCGCCGTCCAGCCTTCCACGTCGATCCGCCTGATGGCGGCGCTGGAGCCTTACAATCCCTGGTTCTATGAGGAAGTGGTGCAGCCGCTGAACGTGGATGTGATGGCCGAGCTGGCGAGGAAGACCAGCGTGCCGCTGGCCACCGGCGAACGCATCTTCACCAAATGGGGCTTCAAGGAAATTCTGGAGAAGAAGGCCGCGATGATCCTGCAGCCGGATGTCTGCTATGCGGGCGGCATCACCGAGCTTCGCATCATCGCCGGCATGGCCGAGGCCTATTACGCGCCGATCGCACCGCACAATCCGCAAGGGCCCTGTTCGCTGGCGGCCTCGCTGCAGATTGCCGCCTCGATCCCCAACTTCCTGATCCAGGAACGCGGTGACAACGAATATTCCGATCTTCTGGCCAAGCCCTTGCCGCCCATCACCGATGGTTACCGTCCGCTCCTGACCGAACCGGGGCTTGGCATCACCATCGACGAGAACAAGCTGATGGCCCAGGTTGGCGAGCCGCGACCCTATCTGCCCAAATTCGATCCCGACGACGGTTCGGTGGTGGACTGGTAAGGGCCGCGATCAGGCGCCGGGCTGGTATATCGGCCGCGATCCCTTGATGGTGACCCGCAGGCCGTAGCGGCGATGCGGATAATAGTCCCACAGCGCGTGATGCTGGACGCAGCGATTGTCCCAGAAGGCAACAGAACCTGGTTGCCAGCGGAAGCGGCACTGGAATTCCGGCGTTTCGACATGGGCGAAGAGCATGGCCAGCACGCCATCGCTTTCGCGGCGTGACAGCTGGACAATGCGCGTCGTGAAAAGACGATTGACGTAAAGCGCTTTCTTGCCACTGACGGGGTGGGTCACGACCACCGGATGTTCCGACCTGGGATAGATTCTGCCGGCATCGTCATTCTGGCCGTAGCGGCCGCGATAGGTCTGCTCGCCGTCATGGATGGCGGTCATGCCCTCCAGCATCCCCCGCAACGGCGGGGACAAAGTTTCATAGGCGGCATACATGCTGGCGAACAGGGTGTCGCCGCCGACCGGCGGCACGACATGCATGTGCAGGATGGTCCCCAACGGCGGCTCCGCATCGCAGGACACGTCCGAATGCCATTCCTCGCCCGCGATGCGGGTGGAATTGGCGTCGGCCTTGATGATCATGATCTCGGGGTGGCCCGCCAGAATGTCCGGATAGGCGGGATGGATGTGCAACTCCCCGAAGCGGTGTCCCAGCGCCTTGTGCTGGTCTGGCGTCATGGACTGATCGCGGAAGAACAGCACGCCATGTTTCGCCAGCGCGGCTTCGAGCAGCCGCACGGCGGCGTCGTCCAGCGGCTTGCCTAGGTCGACGCCATCCACCTCAGCGCCGCAATGCGGCGTGACAGGTGTCAGGCGGATTTCCGGCGCGGATGGGCTTTTGGGCATTGGCGGGCGAGGCTAGGGAGGCGGCGCGCCGGCGTCAATTCACGGGCCGCTGGTGGATATCGCCGCCACGGAATCGCGTGTGGCCCGCCGGGCGGGGCATGGTAAGTGCTTTGAATATATGGCTAATCGCGCGGCGAAAATGCCTTGCCATGACGGGCCGCCTCCCTTATCACCGCCGGCGGACAGGTGGTCGAGTGGTTGAAGGCACCGCACTCGAAATGCGGCGTAGGTGCAAGCCTACCGTGGGTTCGAATCCCACCCTGTCCGCCATAAGTCAAGCAATACCGAGGCTTTATTGATAAGTGGGATCTACGTTCCCTCTTTCGTTCCCTCCTTGCTTTTGGACTGGCGGCTGGCGATCACCTCGAGCCAGCCCACATAGCACCCCCCACAGCCTTCACCAGCCAACGTCCAGCCCGCACCTAGCCTTCCCCAACCCAACACCCTGAGCACCCCCGTACCCCCTTCAAAATCGCCCTAATCCAAACCCTACTGGGTGGGTACCCCCCATTTTCGTTGATGGGACCCTAGGTGCACCCTGCTTACGAATTTGCTCAGTCAATCAAGTGTGTCAGCGTCCATATCCGTTTCTCCCTGAAGCGGCCTTTCGCGGCCGTTAAGCCCAGTGTCCGCTACACGCCAAAAGCAGACATGACAGAACCAGAGACGAACCGGTGCCCTCATCGTCTCGCGTACTAACCTGCAACGCTTGCGTATCACGCGACTGGGCAGCCCAGCCGTCTTTACCCCACCGAGCTATCGTTACTGGATCGAGTTAAAGCGCGAGATTTATACCCATCAGCAATATCTGAGAATTCGAATGCGCATTGCTGTCAGTTTGACCCGGGGGATCTCCCGGAGTGCCACCACTGATAAACATTAATGGTTCGTAGCCGTGTACCAACACAACTTCAGAAAACAGCTTTACGTTTGGCTTTATAAAGTAACCTGCGCCGAATACAGTTTGGCTCTGCTGTTCCCATGGCGAACCGGCAGGGCCTGCGATAAGGGCGCTGTAGTCCACGGACAGATCTAACCGCCGATCCAGAAGCGAGGTTATGTACTTACCTCCTATATCAAAGCTGGATACCTTGCTTGCCGGAAAAACATTGAGCGGAGGGTTTGGATTAAAAGTCCCGGGCCAGACTTTAACAGTCTCTGCGTACTCTCCCTTCAGCCGAAATGCCCCCAAGCTCAGCGCACTGTAAACCGCGTAGGCCGGATTCGATACCGCACAGGAATCAAAGTGGGCAACCGGAAAACTTTGACAATAGGAACTTCCTGCCTCGTACGAGGCACCGACCAAAAATGATCGGTCTTCGCCACCAAAAGACAGATTATAATTTGCATCAATGACAAAGTTATTGAGACTACTCGGAACGTTTGTACCGCCCACTGGCGTATTCAATCCGCGGAATTCCGCCCCACCCTGAACAGCCTCGAAAGTGACATTTAGGCCGTTGGATGAATAGCCCAGCAACGCGCCGTAAGAAAGACCGCTAAACGTGTGCCAGTCAGTCGAAAGAGAGAATGGATTTACTGTGTCTGTCTGACCAAAGGGAGAATCAATTTTTCCCAGCATCAAATAGATAGGAAATTCATCGAGATCGCCCAAAAGAACGTATCCCCTACGAAGCTGAAGTTCATTACGATTCAATGAGGTGATGGTGCCGGCGCCAAAACTCTGTTCTGGGTCCCACAACGCTTCGACATATGCGGAGATCCATGTCTCGATATTTGCCGTCACGCTAAACTGCGCGGAATGCAAAACCGCTTCTGATGAAGTACGCCCGATTTGATTTTCGGGCTGGCGCATCATGTATCCGAACTGGCCAGAATGATCAGCCAGCTGGTAATCAGCAAGTGCGGTTAGTGCGCCCCCTAGATAGACGCCGTCCGTCCCAATGCTTCCGTCCTCCTTGGCTCTCAGCAATGTCAGCGGTTTTGATTTTCCGGACGTTGTAGGATCTAGCATTTGATAGCTGAATTCGCTGTTGAGATTTAGAAGTCTGTCGCCATGTGCAATTCGATCGGATCTCGAAGATCCTGCACCCTCATGGGCCTGACCGCCAGATAATGCTTGGTCGGACGATCCAAAATCTGAATTGTGCTTTTTGTGGCGAACGCTGAGTGCCTTCAGTGCCTCAATGTCTTTTCGCAGTTCACGATTTTGTTGCTCGATGCGGTCGAGCCGCTTTCCTTCTTCCCCTTGTGTGGCCGCAAATGAACCTGGCGAGAAGAAGAAAGGGAGCGACACTAATACGGCAAGAAAAAATGCTTTTGACTGATTCACTAAAATCCCCCCAGACATAAAATTTAACTGCAAATTATAGTATGGCCTGCCGGATATTTTGTACCAGCGCGGATGATGCTACTGCATAGCCGGCGCTGCATCCAGATGGGGTGGCGCGGGGACAAAAGTCTGCGGTGCGGGCGGTCGATATCCCGGCGACGAATGCAGTCTGACGGTGTTGTAGTGACGACGCCATCGCTCGGTCAGGACTCCCGGCGGATATTTTGTACCAAGGCAATAGAGAGACTATTGCATGAGGCTAGTTCGGCGGAAATTAGAGCCGTTCGAGCAAAGTACTAAAAACTAAACTGCACAGAAAATTAGGGCTTGTCCAGTAGCTTTTGATACGCTCCAACCCAGTCAGTTGCTATGGCCTTCTGAGCTTCTTCGACCTGTATGCGCCCAGCACACACTTTGCTATGCAGGTAGTTCTCTAATCTGTCCTTGGCCCCAGCATTCCAAGGCTGGGTATCACGGCTTTCTGGCCAAAGGTTCTCGCGTACGTCGGCTCCACCGATACTTAGCGGTATCAGGTGGTCAATCTCGTAGTGTCCGCCTTTCTTGTTGATTCCGTATTCCTGATAAACCTCATGCTTCAGACGACCCGAAGTGTGCCGTACCGACTTACTGTAGCCCGGCTGGCAGATGATAGTTTTGTCGGTAGTTAGGACCGAACCCGGGGTAAGCTTGGGATCAGGCAGAATTGGGTCAGCAGCATGCGCTTGAAACGCACACAGGGTTAAAAGTAGGCTTAGGATAACGTATCGGCTCAAATTAAACCTAAAGGTGCGCGATGGATAAATATCTATACGCCTTGGCAGCTCAGGAGTTTGATACTACTGAGAGCGATCAGGATCTTTATCTAAAATCTTTAGTGGAGTCTGATGGGGACGCCGAAAAGGCTCGCTTATATTATATAAGAGGGCGGGCAAAGGAGCTCGAAAAAGTTGATTCACCCCAACAAAGTGCCTTCTCTACAGAAAAATAATCGCTTCTTTGCGACGCGCCGAAGTTTTTAGAGAGGCCGGCTTCTTCTTTTTTTGGGCGACAAAAGAGATGACGTTCATCGTAAATTCTGTGGACTTGCAGGTGCGAAAGTATATTCAGAAGTTAGATGCAAGGCCCTAGCGAATAGTGAGCATCTATTTATAACCCCATCTGTAACTGAATCAGGTGTGATGTCTTATGTCAAAAGCGGTGGCGCTCTTCCGGGCGGCGTAGTTGGTGGTGTTTTGTTTGGTGTTGCCGCTGCGGTCGATCATGCTTTGAAGTCACGTCAAATGACACAGGCTAATAAACATTTACCTGAAATTAAAAACTCAGCTGCCTTCAATCTATCGAAATGTGTACTCAAAGCAAAAGAGGTTCGTAGTGGCTTCAAATTAGAAGGGTTTTGGGGTCCGTCATGGACTACAGTTGCGTTGATAGAGGGGGAGTGTTTTTTTGAAGGCGCTGCAGAAAAACTAGGCGTGATCATCGGTTTCGAGGGGCGTGCGATACGAGGGTCGGTTTTTAGTGTCCGCCGTCAGGGCCTATGAGACAGAAATAGGGTTTTAGGTAAGGGAGGAATTTGGTCTCATCCCCTTTAGAAAGGACGACCGATGAGAACGAAAACCCTAAGTCCGAGGGGGCGCGTCAAACGAAACACCATCACTCAAAGACGCTTGCTTCAACAGTGCGTCTGAGCGATCGCCGCGGAGGCGAGCGGCGCCGTGTCGCCATCGGAAGCTGGGTCACCAGCATGGACGGGACCAGGGTCATCGCCTGCCAGACGCGCGATGCCTCCGCCTCGGGCGTCCGCATCCATTCCAAGGATGGCCAGATACTGCCCGCCAGCGTCTTCTATCTGGATGTGAAGGATCGCATCGCCTATGAGGCCATCGTGCGCTGGCAGGAAAAGTCGGAAGCGGGCCTGGAATTCACCAAGGCCTGGCGCTTCCTGGACCTGCCCTCGGCGGAACTGAAAAGAGTGGTCGCGGAAATCGCGCCCTGATGGATTTCGCAAATGCGTAAGCCCGCCGAAATCCGGGCTGTCCGGATGGCGAAGCGCCGAATCTCCCGTTAGAGTTTGCCGGGTATTGTGCGTGGAGGGCCGCGATGCTTGGGGCTGTTTCTGCAAAGACTTGCGTGAAAGCATCTCTTCTGGTGCTGGGGCTGGCCCTGCCGCTGGCGACCCCGCTGATCGCCCAGCAGCTCAGGACATCCAGTTGCAATGACGACAGGGCGCCGGCCTGCAAGGCGGTGCGGGGCGACCGCGCCGAGGGCTGGCCGGCCCAGACCCGCTCCGAAGTGATGGCCCGGCACGGCATGGTGACGACCAGCCAGCCGCTGGCGGCGCAAGTGGGGCTGGACATTCTGCGCAAGGGCGGAAATGCGGTGGACGCCGCGGTGGCTGCCGCCGCCGTGCTCAATCTGGTCGAACCCATGAATGTTGGGGTGGCGGGCGACCTGTTTGCCATCATCTACACGGCGAAGGATCACAAGCTGCACGTGCTCAATGCCAGCGGCATGGCGGCCAGCGGTCAGACTGTCGCCTTCATGAACAGCAAGGGCTATCGCGCCGATCCCGCCAATTGGGGGCCGCAATCGGGCATGCCCCTGCGGGGCATTCTTACCGTCACGGTGCCGGGCGCGGCCTGGGGCTGGCAGGAGGTTCTGGACAAGTACGGCACCATGACCTTCAAGCAGGTGCTGGAGCCCGCCGCCACCTATGCCAGCGAGGGGGTGGCATTGCCCGAGCGCAGCGCGCATGACTGGCAGTTGCCGGATGCCATCGGGCCCAAGCCGTCCGATGCCGCCCATTGCTGCACGGCCGTGGATCCCGATTCCGTCCGCACCTGGTACATCAACGGCAAACAGCCCAAAGCCGGCCAGATTTTCCGCAATCCCGACCTGGCCAAGACCTTCCGCCTGCTGCAGGCGCAGGGGCGCGATGCCTTTTACAAGGGCGAAATCGCGCGGGCCATCGTGGCAAAGGCCAAGGCTTTGGGCGGAACCATGACCATGGAAGACCTGGCCAATTACAAAGGCCAATGGACCGAACCCGTGATGAGCAGCTATCACGGCTTCACGCTGGCGGAATTGCCGCCGCCCAGCCAGGGCTTTGCGGCAAATGAGATGCTGAACATCCTGGCGGCCTGTACCGGCAAGGTCTATCCCGGCCAGACTTTGGCGTCGCTGGGCCCAACCGATGCCCGCTACTGGCACATGGTGGTGGAGGCCAAGAAGCTGGCCTATGCCGATCTGATCGCCGTCAATGGCGATCCGGATTTCAACCCCGGCCTGGGCGCCAAGGTGAAGTCATTGGTTTCCGACGCCCATGCGCAGAGCCTGTGCGGCCGGATCGATCCGGGCAAGGCTTCGGCCACCGCGCCTGGCCGCGGCGCCGGCAATGGTGACACCATCGTGCTGACCGCCGCCGACCGCTGGGGCAATATGGTGTCCTGGGTTAACAGCAATTTCTCCAGCTTCGGTTCGGGCATCACCGTGCCGGGCTATGGTTTCTTCCTGCACAATCGCGGCGGGTTGTTCACGCTCGATCCCAAAAGCCCCAATGCGATCGCGCCCCACAAGCGCCCCTTCAACACCCTGGCCGCGGCGTTCCTGTTGCAGGGCGCAAATGGCGAAGGCCTGACGACCGGCCAGCGCATGGCGTTCCAGTTAATGGGTGGCGACATGCAGGCCCAAGGCCATGCCCAGATGGTGGTCAATCTGGTCAATCTGGGCGCCAACCTTCAGGCCGCCACCGATATGGCGCGGTTCCGGCACGACCAGATCGGCAATCAGCTTATGCTGGAATCGCAACTGGCGGCCCTGGTCGGCCCGAAATTGAAGGCGATGGGGCACAATGTCGTGACAGTGAACGGTTCCGTGGTCGGCGGCTATCAGGCAATCCTGTTCACGCCCGAACCCAAAGAGCCGGCACCCGATCCCAGGAATGCGCTTGCACCCGTTGCGGGCGCCTATCGTGCCGGTACCGACCATCGCAAGGACGGCCTGGCAGCGGGCTGGTAGGCGCTCTGCCTTTCTAGCGGTCGAACCCTGAGAAGATGGCGTTCATCGTCTTGCCGGATGCGGCCCCTGTGAGCCCCTCGAACGAGCCGGCGCGCATTTTCTCGGCCGTGGCCATGGCCGCGCCCCAGGCGACACGCGCCAGCGCGCCGCCCACGCTGATCCGGCGCACGCCGAGGTCCTCCATCTCCGCCAGGGTGAAATCCGGTCCCCACATCAGCACATTGACCGGCTTGGGCGCGACCGCGCGGACGATGGCGGAAATGTCCTCTTTCTTGCGGGCGCCGGGCGCGTAGAGACAGTCCGCTCCCGCATCGGCAAATGCGACCAGCTTGTCGATGGCCTTTCCGATGGCGTTGCCGTCCTGAAGAATGATTTCGGCGCGCCCCACCAGAAGGACGTCCTGGCCCGTGGCATCGATGGCGGCACGCGCGGCGCGGATCCGTTCCACGGCGAGAGGCAGTTCGTGGAGGCCGCCATCGGGTCTTGTATCCTCGACCGACAGACCGCAAACACCCGTGGCGACCACCAGCCCGACATTCACGGCGACCTCGTCGGGTTCCATCGCAAATCCATATTCGAAGTCTGCATTCACCGGCAGGTCGACCGCGGCCGACAATGCCGCCAGATGCGCCAGGCTTTCGTCTCTCGCCATGGCGTAGTTGGCGCGTCCCCGCGTCCAGGCATGGCCCGAACTGGTGGCGGCCAGGGCCTCAAATCCCAGATGCTGCAAAAG
>CAYFKU010000002.1:70013-73009 GCA_964343955.1 uncultured Rhizobium sp.
AAGCCTGGCGCTGCCGATATCCCAGGGATTGGGCAGGACAAAGCAGCCGCTTTGGTGCAGCGCGCGGAACCTTGCCCGCTTTGATGCGGTATCCATCGAAGCCTCCATGCAAGGCACAGATGCTAGCCGTCCGGCAGGGCCGCGCCAGCGGCGCACCGGCTGGGCAGCCATGCATTCCCGGTCTGCCATTTGGGCGCGGGTCCGCCGCCTGCTAGGATTGCGCGGGGAGGAACAGATGGCAGCCGATTGCGATGAATTTCGCGCCGTCGCGGGCCGCAAGATCCACTTGCGGGACTGGGCCACGCAGACCAGACCGCTTTACCGCAGCAAGAAGCATTACCACCAGGTCCTGACCGACCATGTAGAACGCCTGGACAAGCTGCAGCGGCTTCTCTACGCCTCGAACCGCCATGCCGTTCTGCTGATCTTCCAGGCGATGGATGCCGCGGGCAAGGATGGCGCGATCCGCCATGTGATGTCGGGCGTGAACCCGCAGGGCTGCCAGGTCTTCAGCTTCAAGCATCCCAGTCCGGCCGAGCTGGCGCATGATTTCCTGTGGCGCACCACCCGCGATCTGCCGGAGCGCGGCAAGATCGGCATCTTCAATCGTTCCTATTATGAGGAGGTGCTCATTGCCCGTGTGCATCCCGACATTCTGAAGGCCGAAAATCTGCCGGAGGATGACGGCAAATCGCTCTGGGAGCGCCGGTTCCGCGCCATCCGCGACCTGGAATGGCATCTGCACAATAGCGGGACGCGGATCATCAAATTCTTCCTGCACATTTCCAGGGAAGAACAGCGCAAGCGCTTCCTCGCGCGAATTGACGATCCCGACAAGAACTGGAAATTCAATTCCGCCGATGTCGAGGAGCGCGCCTGCTGGAAGGCTTATATGCATGCCTATCAGGAAGCCATTGGCGCAACCAGCACCGACGACTGTCCCTGGTACATTGTGCCGGCGGATGACAAGCGCAATGCCCGGCTGATCGTGTCACAGATAATTGTCGATCGGCTCTCCCAACTCGACCTGAGCTATCCGGCGGTCGATGGTGAGCGCAAGCGGGAGCTGCAAGCCGCCCGGAGAAGACTCGAGAAGGAGCGCCCCAAGGACCGCCCCAGGCATCCCCCCAAACATCGTCGTTGAGCGCCGCGCCAAATCGCCTTAGCGTGCCGGTATCGGGGGGCGCATGAAAAAAGGGGTGGTCTGGGCAGTTGCCCTGCTCCTGGCGGCCGGCGCTTCGGGCTTTCTGGCCTGGCGCTGGTGGGACCAGCGCGCTGGCCTGCATACAAGCGAGGTCGTGGAAGCGCCTGACGGCCATGCCTTTCGGTATGTGGCCGCGCCCGACATCAGCTGGGAAGCGGCCCGCGATGCGGCGGCCCGCCATACCTGGAAGGGCCATCATGGCTATCTGGCCACCATCGAAAGCGCGACGGAATATCAGTTCGTGGTGGACCGCCTGTTTCCGACCGCCTATCCCGACGTCACCTATCTGGGCGGGCGCCAGACGGCGCCGGGCGAATGGCGATGGGTGACCGGCCCCGAAGGCAGGGAGGACTGCGGCAAGGGAGCCTTGTTCTGGCGCGGGGACGAACAGGGCGCGGCCGAAGGCGGCCATTTCGCCACCTGGATGTCTTCGGCGTTCCAGCATGGCGGCAAATGGGACATAGGCAGGGTTTGCTGCGTCACGCTTTTTTCCTACAGCGTGCCGCAATTTTCCACATCTCTGGGCAATGGCGACCCGGCGGAACATGTCGCCGGTTATCTTGTCGAATTCGGCGACTAGATTTCGCCGTTCCGGCGGCCCTTGCGCCGCCGCGCCTCATTTGAAGAAGTCGGCGACGATCGAAACCGGCTGGCCACCCGCGCGCCGGTCGTGCGGCAGCGCGCGCTGGACATGCATCTCGTCTTCCGCGAAGGGCTCGGCCAGGAAGGTGAAGTCGTCCAGGAATGCCTGATAGAAGACGATCCGGCATTTGCGGATGTCCGACTTCAGGACCAGATGGGTGATGAGTTCATAGCGGGGAAACCAGATATGGGCTTCGCCGTCTCCTGCAAAGCGGATGCGCGCATCCCCTGTGGCATTGTCGAAATAGGGCTCGGCGCCCATCATCAGGTCGCCCGTGACGCGCCCGCGCCAGTCATAGACCGAGCGGCGCCGGTGCACCGGGCTGCGATAGTCCGGGACCGACAGGCGAAAAACCCCGCCCGGCTTCAGCACACGGTGGATTTCGTCCAGCACAAATGGAACCCGTTCCAGGGGCAAGTGCTCCAGCACATCCTGGGCCTGTACTTTGGCGATACTGCTGTCGGGGAAGGGAAGGGGCGATGAAAGATCGTGCCGTATCTCCCGCTCGTGCTTGGGTTCCAGCGCCAGACCGACGAAATTCGGCACCTGATACTGGCGCTCATGCAGCCCCAGGCTGCCGAAATAGAGATATTGCTCCATCCACCCAGTTTCTAATGGCCGGGCAGGGCCTGCAAGTCGGCTTCGGTCTTGTCCAGATCGACCATGGACAGGTCGCCGCCCGAAGCCTGCTGCAGCTGCTTCAGGCTCATGCTTTTGAAGATGCCGAATTCCGGGGCAGTGAGAAGCCCTGGCAGATCCTTGTTCAGCACCGCCACCGCGGCCGGGTCGGCAACCAGCTTTTCAACCGGGGTGTCGCGACTATAGACGGGTGACGTGGGGGTGGGCGCCTCCTGCGCCTGGGCGGGCAGGGCCAGAAACAGCAATGCGACCGATTCATAACGCAGGGACATGGGCGCGCCTTTCTCGAAACATTACGGTGAGCCAAAGATGCGAGTCGGTGCAATGGCGGGAACGCCGAAAATCGCCGAAATCTGTATTACGTTTGTGACATTCGGCGCCCGGCATGGTTCTGCAATCAGGCCATGCGGGCAAACGCTGATGGCTGCCGCCAGAGCGCCCGCCAGAGCGGCATTTCTGTTCGACGTGCTTTGTATCCCATTTATATCCTTGCAATTGCTGCGATGCAAC
>CAYFKU010000002.1:73019-85650 GCA_964343955.1 uncultured Rhizobium sp.
TGATATGGGTAAGCATGTTTCATGGCGGACAATGGTGCATGGCATGCAATTTGACGAAATAAGGCGGGGCCCGCGAAGCGGTCTGCGCAAACCCCGGCCCGCGCCGCCGGCCCATGCGTTTCTCCAGCCGACCTTCGAGCCCAACCCGGGCAATTTGCGCATGTTTCTGTATGTGCCCAACGGTCTGAAGGCCGGCGCCCCACTGGTGGTGGCGCTCCATGGATGCGGCCAGACCGCGGCCGGTTACGGCCTGGAGGCAGGCTGGGGTCAGTTGGCCGACGAATTTGGTTTTGCCTTGCTCGCGCCAGAGCAAAAGGCGGTCAACAATCCCCATACCTGTTTCAACTGGTTCAATCCGGAAGATAGTGCCCGCGGTGCGGGCGAAGCCGCCTCCATCGCGGCCATGATCCAGATGGCCCTGGAGAGCCATCGGCTGGATGCAAGGCGTGTCTTTATCAGCGGCCTTTCAGCGGGCGGTGCCATGACCTCGGTCATGCTGGCGACTTATCCTGAGCTGTTCGCGGGCGGCGCGATTATTGCCGGTCTGCCCTATGGCGCGGCCGTCAATGTCCGCGATGCGCTGGAGACCATGCGCAGTGCCCCGCTTCGCACGCCGCGCGAATGGGGCGATGCCGTGCGCGCGGCCTCGCCGATTGCCGGGCCGTGGCCCCGGATTTCCATCTGGCACGGGGCGCTGGATACGACGGTGAACATCAACAATGCCCAGGCCTGTCTGGCGCAATGGGCCGACCTCAACGACCTCAGCCTGGCCGATGCCCGGCAGGAGATGATGCAGGGCGCGGTGCGGCTGAGCTGGGGCGACCGGCTGGAGATCTACACGTTGCCGCTTATGGGGCATGGCGTACCGATCGATTCCGGCGATGTCGGAATCGCGGCACCATTCGTGCTGGAGGCCGGCATGTCCTCCTCCCGCCGGATCGCGGAATTTTGGGGCCTGGTCCCGGCGTTCGCCCGTGCGCAGCCTGGCGTCAAGCCACAGGCTTCCGATCCTGATGCTTTCCGGCCGGCCCTGCCGGACATCGAGGCGGCCTTCCAGCTTACCCAGGCGGCAAAAGAGCATGAGACTTTGATCCGTCGCTGTCTGCGGGCGGTGGGACTGGGCAAGGCCCGGTCATAAGGTCCGGCGCGCTATCGCGCGCCTGTCAGCCGGAGATCGATCTTTGGCACGGAGCGAGCCCGTTCATGCGATTGGGCATCCGCGCGGATTTCTGTGGATGATCGAGGCGGTGGTCGCGATCTGGTCCCTGTTCGCGAGGGTGGTATATTCCGCCGAACCGGATCGTCGGCCGGAGAAATTCAGGCTGCCTGGTCATCTGAACGAACAAGGGGACGTGCGACATGAGAAAGCTGATTTTGGCCGGGCTGATGCTCGCGCTCGCCGTTCCGGCACAGGCGCGGGATCGTTGGACGCCCGCCCAGGCCAATGCCTGGTATGCCAGCCAGAAATGGCTCGTGGGCAGCAACTATATCCCCACCGATGCCATCAACCAGTTCGAGATGTGGCAGGAGGCCAGCTTCAATCCGGCCCAGATCGACAAGGAGCTGGGATGGGCACAGGGCATGGGCATGACCACCATGCGCGTCTTTCTGCATGACGCGCTTTGGCAGCAGGACGCCGCCGGTCTCAAGAGGCGCATGAACACATTCCTTGAGATCGCGGCCCGCCACGGCATCAAGCCGCTATTCGTTCTCTTCGATTCCTGCTGGGATCCCAACCCGAAGCTGGGGCCGCAGCATCCGCCCATTCCCGGCGTGCACAATTCCGGCTGGGTGCAGGGGCCGGGCGCTCGCGCGCTGGCCGATCCGGCGCAATATCCCCGGCTGGAAGGGTATGTGAAGGATGTGGTCGGCAGTTTCGCCGGCGATGCGCGCGTGCTGGGCTGGGATGTGTGGAACGAGCCCGATAACAACAACGGCAATTCCTACCCAGACAACAGCCAGGCGCGTTTCGATCAGGTGGCGCTGCTTCTGCCGCGGGTGTTCGAATGGGCGCGGAGCGCCAATCCCTCACAGCCGCTGACCAGCGGCATCTGGCATCACGATCATTGGGAAAAGCTGGATGGCCTGAACAGCGTGGAAAAGACCCAACTCACTCAGTCCGACGTCATCTCCTTCCATGACTACAGTTTCCCGGAAGTGTTCGAGGCGCGGGCGAAATCGCTGGCCGTCTATGGCCGCCCCATCATCTGCACCGAATATATGGCGCGGGGCGCTGGCTCCACCATCGACACGGTGCTGCCGCTGGGCAAGAAACTCGACGTCGGCATGATCAACTGGGGCTTTGTCGTGGGCAAGACCCAGACCGACCTGCCATGGGACAGTTGGCAGCGCCCCTATACCCTGCGTCCGCCGGTGGTGTGGCACCACGAGCTTTTGCGGCCCGACGGCACCGCATACCGGGCGCGGGAAATCGCGATCATAAAGGCGCTGAGCGACGCACCCAAAAAGGCCGTGCCCAGCATGGAATAGACTGCGATCATGGCTTGACTCACTTCCAGGGGGTTACAGGCGGAACCGTGTCGGTGGGGCGTGCGCATCGACCGTACCGAAATCGGCGGGCGAAACGATCTCCAGATATTCCATGTCAGGCGAGTAATCGAAGAGATAATGCACCATGCCCGGGCGCTGGTGCACGACATCACCCGCTTCCACCAGGGTGACCTTGTCCTCGTACATGAAGCGGGCCCAGCCCTTCATCATGATGACGATCTGGAAATCGCAGGCGTGATAGTGCCAGCCGGTGCCTTCGGTCGGCGGCATATTTGCCTTGACCAGATGGGCGATGACCTTGCCCTGGGTTGCGCCCGCGATGCCGAGATCGCGATAGAGGAAGAAGTCGCGCAGCCCGCCGGACTTATAGGCGGTATCGCCAGGCTTGACGTGGCTGAAGAAGGTCGATCCCGATTGCTGGCCCATGAAGGTGCTCCACCGCAATTGCTGCGTCGCACCATTAAGACACTGAATCGATCCGGTGAAAAGATCCTTTCAAATAAGGATCAGATGCATATATGGGCGCCGGCTGCCAAAAATATATGCAATCGCAATATGGCTGTCGGGGCTGCCATCCGCTCTCGCGGGCTCTGCTCTTGAGAGTGGCTGCCGGCGTAAGCCGCCGGCAGCGGTGGTATCAGCGATGTGTCGGTGCTGCGGATGGATCAGGAACCGCTCGATGAGCCGCTCATATTCGCCTTCAGATCCACCTTGAGCACATCGGCCATGTATTTTTTCTCGGACGTCAGCAGCGCTTCCATGGTGCTGCCCTTGTGGATCATCGAGGCGTCGTAATCCAGTGTGACCCAGCCGGAATAGTTCTTCTCGATCAGGAACTTCTGGACCGCCGGGAAATCCACGCCGCCGGAATCGGCATCGCTCATGGCGCGGAACCAGCCATGACCACCCGCTTCCGGACCGGACTTCGGAACGGCCAGGGTCCTGTTGCCCTTCAGCCGCGTCGGCGCGCCCTTGTAGTGAATGGCGGTGATGCGGGGCCAGTGTTTGGCAAAGACTTCCTCGATCACATTGCCGCCCAGGACCAGATGCGACAGGTCGGCCGTCATCCAGACATAGCTGGGGTCGGTTTCCTTCATCAGCAGATCGACCTCATGCTGGGTTTCCACAAGCGAGCCGACATGCGGATGCGGCGCCAGTTTCAGCCCGTCCTTCAGCGTTTCCTTGCCGATGCGGTTCATTGCGGCGGCGCAGCGCTTGATCTGTTCGTCATTGGTGTCATAGCCCTTGGGCCGCGGGCCCATATTCATCTTGAAGTGCCGGCAATAGCCGAAGGGCTTGATGAAGCTGCGGGCAAAGGCGATGTGGTCCTTGACCGATTTGTCGATCTGATCGGGTTCGAAAAAGTTGGTGGTGAAATCGCCGCCGCCGCCATTCGAGCAGGTCGCCATCTGGATGTGATGGTCATCCATGATCTTTTTCAGGGCCAGCGGCTTGTCGAGATAGTTGATGATGTTGTTGCGGAAGGGCTCGACACCGGGAAAGCCCAGGCGTGACCCGACCTTGATCCCTTCCTCGATATTGGTTTCCCAGGAGATGGGGCTGAAGGCATAGCGGAAGGGCAGCTTTCCGGAGGCCGGAGCGGCCAGGGCCGGGCCGCCGAGGGCGGCCGTGCCGGCCAGCGCGGCGGAAGTCTGCAGGAAATGGCGGCGCGTCACGGTCATGGAATGGCTCTCCCCCGATATCTTGTTGGGGCAAGAGTTGCATGGCCATGACGCGACCGGCAAGTCGGCAAGGGGCAGGTATGATGCCGCGAATTGAGCAGGCGGGATTTTTCCGCCAAATTCGGGCCGATGCCCGCATCACGACAGCATGTATTGCCCGACCGGCTCCGGCCCGGTCTCAAGCTGGTTTTTTGCGGCACGGCGGCAGGTCGCCAGTCGGCCCTCCAGAAGGCCTATTACGCGCATGGCCAGAACAAATTCTGGAAGACGCTGCATGACGTGGGGCTGACGCCCCGCCTGTTCCTGCCGCAGGACTATGAGAAATTGTGGGATCTCGGCATCGGCCTTACGGATATCGCCAAATATGCCTATGGCATGGACCACCAGTTGCCGCGCGACGCGCTGGGGCCGGAAGCGGTGGCGGCATTGCAGGCGCGTATCCGCAGGGTCAGGCCCTCGCTCCTGGCCTTCACCAGCCTGAACGGTGGGCGCCGGGTGATGGGCGCCAGGGCCAGGGCGGGCGAGCAGCCCGAGACGATGGACGGCACACGGGTCTTCATCCTGCCATCGCCGTCGCCCCTGGCCGACAATCACTGGGATATCGCGCCGTGGGGGGCGCTGGCGCTCGCCTTTCAGACATTATAGGCGCCGCACATCGCCATGCCGCAGCGATGATGCGCGGGCCTTACCCTTGACCGTTTGATCCGCCACACGACATGCGGCCCGAAAAAACGGGATTTGGCTTTTTCCGCGGCTGCATTTTACAAATTGGTCGCGACTTCGGCGCGGAGAGACAGAGATGGAACAGGTCAGGCTTGGGCAAACGGGATTGAAAGTGTCGCGGATCTGTCTGGGGACCATGACCTATGGCAGCCCCAAATGGCGGGACTGGGTACTGGAGGAGGAGGCATCCCGCCCCTTCATCAAACGCGCCCTCGAAGCGGGGATCACCTTCTTCGACACGGCGGATATCTATTCCAACGGCGCCTCGGAAGAGGTGGTGGGCCGCGCCCTGCGCGATTTCACCGCCAGGCGGGAAGACTATGTGCTCGCCACCAAGGTCTTCTTCCCGGTGGATGGCCGCCACGGCGGCCTGTCGCGCAAGCATATCCTGCACGCGATCGATGATTCTCTGCGCCGGTTGGGAATGGACTATGTCGATCTGTACCAGATCCACCGCTTCGACAATCACACCCCGGTGGAGGAGACGATCGAGGCGCTGCACGATGTCGTGAAAGCCGGCAAGGCGCGTTACATCGGGGCGTCCTCCATGCATGCCTGGCAGTTCGCCAAATATCTGGCCACCGCCGAGAAGATGGGCATGACCAAATTCGTTTCCATGCAGAATTTCTACAATCTGGTCTATCGCGAGGAGGAGCGGGAAATGTTGCCGCTCTGTCGCGACCATGGCGTGGGCGTCATTCCCTGGAGCCCCCTGGCGAGGGGCTTTCTGGGCCGCTCCCATGCCCATGCGCTGGACAAAGAAAGCATCCGCGCCAGGACCGACAACATCCTCGACATGCAGTTCGACGCGCAGGATCTGGAGACGCTGCGCCGGGTCGAGGAAACGGCCCGGAAGCACGGCAAGAACAATGCCCAGATCGCCACGGCCTGGCTTATTGCCAAGGGCGTCACCGCGCCCATCATCGGGGCTTCGAAGATGAGCCATCTTGAGGACGCTATCGCCGCCGCCCAGATCAAACTGTCAGCGGAGGAAATCCAGTATCTTGAAGAGCCCTACCGGCCCAAGGTGATTGCCGGCAACCTGCGCTGATAGACCCGCGCAGGTCCACCTTCCCCTCCTGCGCGAAGCGCAGGCGAGGGGGAGGTGATTTCAGCGAGCGAGGCGCTTGTGAGGGCGTCAGCCCGAGCAGCCGAGCGGAAGCTGAAATCAGAGGGGGTGAATGACTAGAGCGGCCACCAGTCGAGCTGGTTCTTGTACGCCGCATCATCCGCCTTCTGCTCCCATCCGCCGCCCAGCGCATTGTAGAGCGACAGGTGAGCGTTGAGCCGGGCCAGCCTTTGCTGCACCAGGGCCTGCTGCGCCTGGAACAGGGACTGCTGGTTCTGGGTCAGCGCGACAATGTCGATGGTGCCTTCGCGATATTGCAGTTCAGAAATGCGGAAGGCTTCCGCGTTGGCGCGTGTCTGGGTCTCCACCAGCGCCAGCGTGTCGGTGGTGGATTTCACCGTATCGAGCGCGACTTCGACATCCTTGAAGGCCGAGAAGACGGTCTTGCGATAGACGGCGATCAGTTCCGCCTGCCGCGCCCTGGCCAGGTCGTTGCGGGCATGTATTTCACCGCCGTCGAAGATCGTCTGGGCCACCGAACCGGTCAGGTTCCAGAGGAAGGTGGAAGACTGGAACAGATTGTCGAAGGAACTGGTCGGTCCCAAGCCCAGATTGGACGAAATCCGGATCGAGGGGAAATAGAGCGAACGCGCCGCATCCACATTGGCATGGGCGGCGAAAAGAGCGGCTTCGGCTTCCGCGATGGCGGGCTGACGCAGCAGGAGTTCGGAGGGGATGCCGGCCTGGACCGCCGGTGTCTTGATGCCATCCAGATTGCGCGCCATGACATCGAAGCCCTCGGGCGCCCTGCCCAGAAGGATGGCAAGGGAATAGCGGGCCTGCTTTTCGCCCTGGATCAGGCCGGGCAGGGTGGATTCCTGTTGCGCCAGGGTGGCCTGCTGTTCAGCCAGGTCGAGGTTGGAGGAGACGCCGCTGTTCACCTTGGCCTGGACGATGGCCAGGATGCGCTTGGCGGCCGCGATATTGGCATTGGCGATGGCGATGCGCTCGCGATAGGCCAGGATGTTGAAATAGTCGCTGGCGACCTGGGCGGACACGGAAATGCCGGTCACCGCGGCGGCATAGCGGGACGCGCGCAGATTTTCGCGCGCCGCCTGCAACTGCAGATATTGGGTGCCGAAGAAGCCCTGCTGATAGCTGGCGGTCATGCCGGCATTGTAGCTCTGGTTGTTGGCGGTGCTGCCTGGGGGGCGGCGGATCAGCTTAGTCATGCCGATATCGGCATCCAGGGTGGGGAAGAGGCTGGAAAGCGAGATCCCGTCATTGGCTTCGGCCTGGAGCACCCGGGCGCCGGCCTGCACGATGTCGAGATTTTCCTTCTGCGCTGTCTCTTCCAACTGCGCCAGTTCTTCGGCATTGAAACCGGACCACCAGCTGGCCTTGGGCCAGAGCGGTGCGCTCTTGTCCATCGGTGCGGTGAAGGAAGGCGGCAGGTCGCCCGGCCGGTCCAGCGGCCGCGGATTGGGTGTCGTGCAGGCGGTCACGGTGGCGGCCAGCGCAATGCAGCTTACGCCGCGGAGAAAGGCGCCACGAAACAAAGACTTCATCGAACTCTCTTCGCCAAAAAAGGGGCCTGCCCGGCCGCGTTTCTGAAATGCTTATGCGGAAGGTCCTGATACCCGCGCCAGCCCGCCAGCGCAAATATGGCCGCACCCGCCCCATAGGCAAGGGCCGGAGGCTGTAAAGCTTTGTCGCGTGGCGCAAAAACCATGCTGATCCGGTGGTGAAATGATAGCCAAATGTCACGATTCACGAGCAAGGAACCGGCCTGTATTTAGGCCGGCGTGAAATGCCGGTCAAAAAGGGTCCTGCCGGGGCGGAAAAGCAAGGCGCCGGACCGGCATCCTGCCTGTCCGCAATGGTGTGGACGGCCGGACTGGTGGCTTAACGTGGGGGGCACCCAAGCCGGTCCGGCCGTCCCGATGGCTGTATCCCTAAGGTGGAGCGCCGAACGGACACAATGCCACCCATAGCTTCACCTTCCTGCCCCCGGAGGTGAAGAGTTGGAGCCTTTCTAATTTGTAACGGAATGTCGCCAGCGCGCTGCTGTGCCCAGTCCGGCGAAACAAATTTTCCCGGCGTGCGGCCCATGCTCGTCGGGCGCGAAATGTATCGCTTTTTCCTGTCCCGATTGCCTTTGGCCTGGTGGTCCCGTCCGGCTGTCCGTCGCTTGAAAGGCGGGCAGCAAAAAGCCCGCGCCTTGCGGCGCGGGCTTGAAGATACGCGGCGCTGTGGCCTTTTTATTTTTTAAGGCCAAAAGCCACGACATGGCCGTCATGGGTGACCAGGAAGACCTTGCCCAGGGCTACCACCGGTTCGCTGAAATGCACCCAGTCGCCCAGGCTTTTGCCGCTGGTCCAAAGCTGCTTGCCGCTGATCGCATCATAGGCATGAAGCGTCATGTTGCTGACAGGGGTGGAGCGCAGCACGGCGCTGACGTCATAGGGCATGCGCGGATCGCCGGGCTTGGCGCCATTCTGCATGGCCTGGCCGCCGGTGGAGAGCGCAAACACCACGCCGTTCGCCACCACCGGCGGATCGGGCATGACCATGTTCGCGGAAGTCCAAAGGGGCCTGGCCGATATCTGGCCGCCCTGATCCAGCACTTCGAAGGCGACAACGCTGCCGTCCTCACGCGGACCATTGGTCACCGGGAAGGCCGGCGAATCCCTGGACGGATTGCCCAGGAGCGGCAGGTAGAGGAAACGGCGGCCGTTGATTTCGGTTGTGGCGATGGCGCCCCAGACGCCGCGTCCCGGATCGGTACCCGTCTTCTGGTCGTTGCCCAGGCGGGGCGACTGCCACAAGGGCGTCTGGTGGTTGGCGCCGCCTAGATTGTTGGTGTCCAGAATCCGCAGCACCGCTTCCTTCTGCGAGACGGCGAGCAGGGTTTTTCCGGCGAAGTTGAACACCACCGGATTGGCCGATCCCGACAGGTCGTGCATCAGATTGTCCATCCAGTTGGATGGGGTGTAGCTGTCCATCAGCCGCGCCGCCCGCGGCGAAAGCTTCAGGATGCTTTCGCTGAAATCGCCGGCCGCGGGATCGTAGCGGCCATCGCTGGTTTCCAGCACCACGCCGCCGGGCGCGCGCACCACGCCGCCGCGGCCCCAGGGCGCGGCCGGTCGCGCGCCGCTGGTGAAGAAGTGGGTCGCCACCGGATGCGCCAGGTCATGCACATCCACGGCATTCACCGCGGAGGCATCCAGCAGGGGCCCGGTGCCGGCGCGGCGCAGGCCGGACATGGCGGCGGTATATTGCAGGCTGTTCTTGTCGGTGATCTCGCCGCAGGCGCGGCCCGATGGCGAATAGATCACATTGTCGATCAGGTTCAGGCTCCAGGCACGGGCGAAGGGCGCGACCATGGTCACCGGAGTCAGCCGGTCGGCGCCGTCGGCCAGATTGAGGCCGCGCAGCATGCCGTCGTTGGTAATGAAAAACACGATGCCACGTGCCTTGTCGATGGTGGGCGTGGCGTTGGGCGTCTTTGGGCAGAGCCAGTCGCGAACCGGAGCGGTGGACTTGTTGGGATTGGTGAAGCTTTTCTGCCAGGCGATCTGGCCGCTGGTGGCGTCCACCGCATAGAGCGTGTCGTTGGCGCCAAGAATGAAGAGCAGGTCCCTGGGGCCCTGCGCGGTGGAAATGCCGGCAGCCAGGACCGGCGCCGTCATGGTGGAAAGGACATATTTGTCCACCGGCACGCCGAGCTGGGTGGACCAGATCTGCTTGAGGCCGGACACATTCTTGGGATTCAGGGTCGTTTCCGCCCGGTTCCAGCCCGTACGCTCCTGGTCATAGCCCCAGGTCAGCCATTCGTTGGTCGCCGGAGGGATGGTCAGCGTGGCGGTGGATGGCTCGGCACCCGCCATGATGCGCGCCACGCCCGGGCTCACACCTTCCGTCAGGCCCGCGGGCGCCTGGGTTTGCTGGGCCAGGCCGGCATTGATACTGGCGCCGGCGCAGAGCAGCGAAGCCACGGTGATGGCGGCAAAGGACGTCGCGAATTTCATGAAGGCACCTGTTTCAATCCCGGGTCAGCATGCGGGTTATCCCGCTTTTGGGCGGGACGTTCGGGCCCGGCAGACATTTTGTCAACGCGGCCTTTTTGGGCGGCGGCGGGGCCCTCGATGCCCGCGCCACCCCGACAAAACAGCCGATATGCGGCGGAAAACCGTCTGCCCACGGACCAAGGGGGCACGGGCGAATGCGGGGAGGCTTAAGCGAAGCTTAAAATTGTATCGAAATTGCAGGCGTCGCAAACATCGGCCGTTAAATCCCCAGCGCTAGTATTCCCGCACGTGGGGCCAACGGGGGTAATCATGTTTCCGCATCTGCACGCCATTTTGCTCGCCACGGCGACACTGGTGATGCTTGGCACCACGCATCGGCCTTCGCCTGCCACTGCCGAGCCAGCGGCACAGCCTTCCCCCTTTCAAAGTCCGGTGGAACATCTGGAAACCGCGCGGGTCAGCAGTCTGGTCGGCGCTTCCGTGCGGTCGATCAGCGTAGGCTTCTGACAGGGACACGATTTAACCGGGCGTGACGGCTTTCCTTCGCGCTAGGCGCTGGGGTGCGCCGGGCCTAGCCCGCAGGCCAAGGATTGTCGTGAAAGTCATCCACCGGGCGCAACGGCACCGGCAAGGCCGGCCGCGCCCCGATATAGAGCTGCAGGATCATCTGGTTGGAATTTCTGTCCCAGATCATCTGGGGCGCGACGCCTCCGGGCTTGCGAAAGGTCTTGCCGTCGAAATCGAAGCGCCGCGCGGTGACCTCGCCCCAGCCATTGGCCAGGCCTGCCGCCAGCCGCGCCCGCATCCGGTCAATCTGCTCACGGGGTCCCATGGCATTGGTATAGTCCGGCGCCATCACCTTGACCCGGCCATCAGGCAGAATCTCCAGGCGCGCCGCGACCAGATCGCCGCCGCCTTCATAGCCGCCTTCCCATTTGCCGACCGGGGGGCTGGGCTTGGAACAGGCCGCCAGCAGCAAACCGGCGGCCAGGCACAAAATCGTGGCAAATCACATTGTTTCCCCGACTCACCCTCAATGTGAGCGCAATCTTAGGGGGATATGCATCGCGGGACGAGCCGAAAAGCGGCTTTGGCCCTTGCCGGGCCGCGAGGGCATTGCTATGGCCCAAGCCGCTTTTTCGTGAGGTTTCGCCATGGCTTTGCCCAAAGGCTTTCTTGCCGAGTCCCTGGGACGCATCCAGCCCTCGCCCACCATCGCCGTGACCAGCAAGGCGCGCGAGCTGAAGGCCGCGGGCCGGGACGCGATCGGCCTGGGCGCCGGCGAGCCGGATTTCGACACGCCCGACAACATCAAGGCGGCCGCGATCAAGGCGATCAACGAAGGCCAGACGAAATACACCGCGGTGGAAGGCATCCCGGAACTGCGCGCCGCCATTGCCGCCAAGTTCAAGCGCGAGAATAATATCGACTACAAGCCGTCGCAGACCTTCGTTTCGCCGGGCGGCAAGACAATCCTGTTCAACGCCCTGATGGCGACCGTCAATCCGGGCGATGAGGTCATCGTGCCGGCGCCCTATTGGGTCAGCTATCCCGATATCGTGATGCTGGGCGGCGGCAAGCCGGTGATCGTGGAATGCAGCCTGGAAGACGGCTTCCGCCTGACGCCTGAAGCGCTGGAAAAGGCGATCACCCCAAGGACTAAATGGCTGATCTTCAACCAGCCCTCCAATCCCACCGGCGCCTGCTATACGCGCGAGCAGCTCAAGGGCCTGACCGATGTGCTGATGAAACATCCCCATGTCTGGGTGCTGACCGACGACATGTACGAGCATCTGGTCTATGGCGGCTTCAAATTCACCACCATTCTGGAAGTCGAGCCGGGGCTTTATGAGCGCACGCTCACCATGAACGGCGTGTCCAAGGCCTATGCCATGACCGGCTGGCGCATCGGTTACTGCGCGGGACCGGAAGACCTGATCAAGGCGATGGCCAAGCTGCAGAGCCAGTCGGCCACCAATGCCACCTCCATTTCGCAATGGGCGGCGGTGGAAGCCCTGAACGGCACCCAGGATTTCATTCCGAAATTCCAGAAGATCTTCGAAGAGCGGCGCGACCTGGTTGTATCCATGCTCAACCAGGCCACCGGCATCGAATGCCCCAAGCCGGAAGGCGCATTCTATGTCTATCCTTCGATCCGCAAGCTGATCCGCAGGAAGACGCCCGCCGGCAAGGTGATTGCTACCGACGGCGATTTCGCGAGCGAGCTGCTGGAAGCCACTGGTGTCGCGGTGGTGCATGGCGCGGCCTTCGGCCTGTCGCCGTTCTTCCGGATTTCTTACGCGACCTCGAACAAGGCGCTGGAAGAGGCCTGCAAGCGTATTCAGGCTTTCTGCAACAGTCTGAGCTAGCGGCCGGGTCCAAAAGGCCCGGAAAGCGGCAATTTTCCGTTTGCGCTGGTGGTCAGCATAAACACCGCGTTAACCTTGTTCTGCCACGATCCGGGCATGCGCTTTGGCCTCTTCCTTGCGGCCATGCTGGCTGTCGTTGCTACGACATAAGCCCAGGCCCTCGATCTGACCGATGACTTCACCGTCACCGGTGACCTGAGTGGCTCTTTATGTACCAGCCGATAAGAGAGAATTGGCTTGGAAAGG
>CAYFKU010000003.1:0-29217 GCA_964343955.1 uncultured Rhizobium sp.
GAAAAATCCGTCAGGATTTTTCGGGGAGGGGAATGGGCGTCGAACGGCCCCTTCCCGAAATTTGTCCGCTGACGCTCCCAAATTTCGACCCTCCCTCAAGGGGAGGGTGAGGGCGTTGTTTTTCGGGAATCGAAAATCACGCGACCGTCAATCGTGAACCTAATGTCGCCCATTATACCGACGAAGGCATCACCCTCTTCGGTAAGCGTGAACTCCAAGGGATGTTCCGGATCAGGCTCGTCATAGACGATTTCGGCATGCGATCCCGGTTGAATCGTTTCGTATATCGCCCAAGGCTCGATCTGAAGGCCGAACGGAGATGCGTTTAGATTTGGAATCACCAATTTTGGCATTGCGGCACCTGTAGAGGGATCGAAATTCTACTGCACCCCGCTCTTAATTTCAGTCCAGGCGGAGACGATCTTTTCCTTGTTCGGCAATGGCTGCTGAAAGATGCCGCTTTTCAGGAAGGTTTCCAGGTCGCGGGGCACGCCCAGCGACTGGAACACGCTGTCCGGCACCGTCTTCACCGCCTCGATATTGGCGGGTTCGTCGCCGATGGTGGTGATCATGTAGCGGGCTGCGTCGTCTGCGATGCCGCTGTCAATCAGGGCCAGCGCCTTGGCCTCATCGGCCGGGTCCTTGTGCATCACCAGCCCGCAGACATAGGTGAACATGCCGCCCGGCGGTGACAGATACGCCACCGGCTTGTGCTCGCGGTTGAGCGAGGCAAATGTCGTGCGCCAGCTCATCGCCGCCACGATCTCGCCCGATGCCAGCCCCTGCGTCAGCGCCGTATTGTCGGCCGAGACAAAACGCAGATGCGGCACCAGCTCGCGCAGCTTGGCCTGGACCTTCTGCCAGCCCGCTTCATCCATGTGATAGGCGTCCACCCCGATCATATGGGCGACGAAGGGCACCACATCATCGGCCCCGTCCAGCACCGACACGCGGCCCTTGTATTTGGGGTCGAACAGAATGTCCCAGCTCTGGCTCTTGGCATATTCAGGCGCCAGGTCGGTCCGGATGGTCAGCGATGTGTTGCCCCAGTAATGCGGCACAAACCAGACCTTGCCCGGACCCGCCTGGATTTCCGGCAGGTTGCGCAGGCTGGCCGCGATCTTGTTCCAGTTCTTCAGCTTCGACGTGTCGATCGGCTGGATCAGGCCCGATTCCTTCCAGCGCGGCAGGCTGTAGAGACAGGGTCCGATCACGTCCGGCTTGAAGCCGGCCCGCATCTTGGCCAGCGCCTCATCCTCGTCGGCGAAGATGCTGGTGGCAGGCTTCTCGTGATAGGCCGCCTCATAGGCGGCGGTGAAATGCGGATCAACATAATCCTGCCACTGGAATAGGGTGGGCGGCGCGGATCCCGCCGGGCCCTTCATCAGGAAGAAGGCGCCGCCGCCGATCACCAGAATGGCGGCGAGACCGCCCAACAGCCATTTCATGCCCAACTCCCGCAATTGCCCTGGAACCCATTGTCATTCCCGCGCCAGTGGGAATCCAACTTTTTTTGCAGGTCAGGTGCCGGAAACTGGAGCCCGCCAGCGACTACGCTGCGCCCGCGCAAAGCGCGGACCGGCGTGCGGGCATGACAAACTGTTGCCTAAAGCGCGTTCTGCAGCCAGCTCGGCTGCGGCGGTGCGCCCATCCCCAGGGTCAGGTTCAGCCCAGCGCTCAGCACATTGCCGCGCTCGCTGGCGGTGTAGGATACCGCTGACTGGCGCACGCCCAGCGCCAGGTCCACTCCAGGCGCCGGCATATAGTGCAGGTCCAGTCCCGCCAGCAGCCCGTCCGCGGCGTAGCGGTCCTTCACCCAGCCGGCATAGCCGGTGAACCAGAAGCCATCCGCCAGGAAGCCCGACAGGTTCAGCGCCACGGCATGATTTTCCATGTTGCGGATGCCCAGCGGCACGAAAGGCGTGGGCGCCGCGCCGGCGCGCAGGTCCTTGTCGATGACATATTCGCCATGTCCGTCATAGGAGATGCCGGCCAGCAATCCGGCCCAGATCGGCATGTCCCAGCGCAACGACCCGTCCCAGCCGGCAGTGCGCGCCACATCGGCATCGCCATGGACGCCATAGCGCGTGTAATGGCCGGCCAGGCTGCCCCACACACCGGGCAGGATATCTGGGTATAGCCGATGGTGCCGCTGTCGGTCTGGCCGCGGAAGGCAACCGCGTCGGGCGTGTCCATCAGGGGCTTGTGATAGGCGGCCTCGACAAAGGCGAAACTGGTGGCGCTCCCCGAATAAAAGCTGACGCGGCCCCCGGTGCCGCCATTGCCCATCAGGCCCTGCAGGCGGAATTCGGTGTCGCGGCCCAGCTCCAGCGCAAGGCCCGCCGCGCCGCCGATCCGGTTGGCCCTGAAGGCGCCGATATTGCCGTTGGCCAGCCGCGTGCCGGCGCTGTCGATATTCGTCCAGTCCACATTGCCGACAAAGGCCAGGCCCGGCGCGAAGCTCACCTTGGCGTCCAGCGCCGTGGCGATCACGCGGTCGCCGCCATGAAAAATGTTAGTTTCATTGCGAAGGCCCAGCCCGGTGCCGCTCTGCATGGCGGCGCGGCCATAGGCCAGTTGCCACATGGGATCGCCGCGGCGGATGGCCAGCTCCTGGGCCTCATAAGCGCGGATGGCGGCATATTCGCCATAGGTGTGGAAGCCGGCGTCACCAGCTTATTGGCGCCCGCATGGGAGGAATCGGTGCGGGACTGGAAGATCTAGCCGAGCATCTTGCCGACAACCTCGAACAGGTTCGGCGAAATCCCTGACAGGCCCTGGATCGCCTTCAGCTCGGCGCGCATCAGCGCCTGGCGGTCCTGGTCATAACGGCGCCAGCTTTCAAAAGCGCCGGCCATCCGCGCGGCCACCTGCGGATTCATCGGGTCCAGAATGCGAATCACCTCGCCCACCAGGCGATAGCCTTCGCCATCGGCGCCATGGAAACGCAGATGGTTGGCGCTGAAGGCTCCGACCAGGGCGCGCACCCGGTTGGGATTCTTGATGTCGAATGCCGGATGCTTCATCAGCTCGCGCACTGCCGTGACCGTTTCCGGCAGGGGCGAGCCGGCCTGCAGGCTCATCCATTTGTCCAGCACCAGGGGATCGGCGCGGAAACGGTCGTGAAAATGGGTGAAGGCCCCGTCGCGCAGCGGCGATTCCATGCGGGTCAGCGCCGCCAGCCCCGCAATCATGTCGGTCATGTTGGTGGCGGTGCGGTAATGGGCCTCGGCCAGGCCGGCGGCCGCTTCGTCGTCGGCCGCCGTCAGATAGCGCAGGCAGGCGTTGCGCAGGGCGCGCCGTCCGGCCGACTGGGCGTCGGAGCTGAAATCGCCGGCATCGCGCATATGCTCATAAAGCTGCGCCAGCTTTTCGCCATGGGCATGGGCGATGGCGCGCACCAGCGCCACCCGCGCGGTATGGATGCCCACCGGATCGACCGGCGTTTTCTTTGATGCCAGCTCATTTTCCGTGGGCGGAAACAGCATCTGAGCGGCAAAGGCGGGGTCTTCCTCGGCGCGGGCCAGCACATCGCCGATCGCTGCGATGTAATCGCCATTGGCGTCCCCGCGCGCGCGGCCCGCCACCTCCAGCATGATCTCCGCGGCCAGGCTCTGGCCGGCTTCCCAACGGTTGAAGGCGTCCCTGTCCTTGCCCATCAGAATGGCGCGCTCATGCCGGCCCAGTGTGGTGCGAAACACAACGGGTGCGGAGAAATCGCGGCCCAGCGACAGCAGCGGCTCCTCCGCCACATGGATGAACGTGAAGCGGTGATGCGCTTCGGTCAGCTCCAGCACCCGGCTGTCGGGGCCATGGCTGTTTTCGCCTTCCAGGGTGAGGGGCAAGACATTGCCCGCGGTGCTGACCAGGCCCATGCGCACCGGAATATGCATGGGCTGCTTGTCGGGCTGGCCCGGCGTCGGCGACAGGCTCTGTGTCAGCTCCAGCGTATAGGTTTGCGCCCTGGCGTCCCAGGCGCCGCGCGCTTCCACCACCGGCGTGCCGGCCTGGCGATACCACAGCCGGAACTGGGAAAGATCGCGGCCGCTGGAATCCTCAAAGCATTTCACCCAGTCTTCCACCGTGGCGGCTTCGCCGTCATGGCGGTCGAAATACAGATCGGTGGCCTTGCGATAGCCTTCGTCGCCGACCAGCGTCTTCAGCATGCCGATGACCTGGGCGCCCTTGTCATAGATCGTGGCGGTATAGAAATTGTTGATCTCGATATAGCTTTGCGGCTGCACCGGATGGGCCAGCGGTCCGGCATCCTCGATGAACTGGCGGGCGCGAAGGCTGCGCACATCCTGGATGCGCTGCACGCCATGGCTGCGCATGTCGCCGGAAAATTGCTGGTCGCGGAAGACGGTCAGGCCTTCCTTCAGCGAAAGCTGGAACCAGTCGCGGCAGGTGATGCGATTGCCGGTCCAGTTGTGGAAATATTCGTGGGCCACCACGCTTTCGATGCGGGCATAATCGTCATCGGTGGCGGTTTCGGGCGTCGCCAGCAGCACCTTGTCGTTGAAGATGTTGAGACCCTTGTTCTCCATCGCGCCCATATTGAAGGCGCTGACGGCCACGATCATGAAAATGTCCAGGTCATATTCGCGGCCATAGGTCTCTTCATCCCAGCGCATGGCGCGCTTCAGCGCATCCATGGCGTAATGGGCGCGGGGCTCATTGCCATGTTCGACATAGATGTCGAGCGCCACTTTCCGCCCGCTCATGGTGGTGAAGCTGTCATGGATCGATCCCAGATCGCCCGCCACCAGGGCAAAAAGATAAGAGGGCTTGGGAAAGGGATCGTGCCACACCGCGAAATGGCGCCCGCCGGCAAGATCGCCGCCGGCGATGCGGTTGCCGTTGGACAGCAGCACCGGATACTGCTCCTTGTCGGCCTCGATGCGCACCGTGAAGACCGAGAGATTGTCCGGCCGGTCGATGAAATAGGTGATGCGGCGGAAGCCTTCGGGCTCGCACTGGGTGCAGAACATGCCGCTGGACAGAAACAGGCCCTCAAGCGCCGTGTTGGCGGCGGGATTGATCTCGCTTTCGACCTCCAGCGTCAGGCTGGCCGGCGGGTTGAGAATGGTCAGGCTTTTGTCGTCGGACAGATATTCGCCCGCAGTCAGCGCCCGGCCATCCAGGGCGACCGAGATCAGTTTCTGGGACTCACCGGCGAGAACCAGGGCGCCACTGCCGCCCCGCCGCTCGACCTTCAGCTTCGCCCTGACCCTTGTCGCCTCCGGTTCCAGGGCGAATTCCAGATCGGCCGTGGTGATGCGGAATTCCGGCGCCTGGTAATCGGACAGATGAATGGCGCGCGGTTCTTCGGTACGCATGAATAATTCCTTCGGGAAGGGCGGGACGTTAGCCGGAAATGCCGGCCGCAGCCAACCGTCAGCATTGGCGCAGCCGGGCGGCCCTTTGCGCTGTGGCCGGGTGCGTACCCAGCCAGCTTGGACCACAGGCGTCGGCCCTTCCGCACATCTTCCTCTCCAGCCGTTCCAGAAGATCGGCCAGGGCGGCGGCGCCATTGTCCTGGGCCACGGGCTCTTCGCTCATCAATTCCTCGGCGGCGAATTCCCGTCCAAGCCCGACATCGTAATGGATGCGGATGGGCTCATCGATGCCCTTGGCCCAATGCGGCACCACATGCTCGATCAGCGCCCAGGTGCCGACCGGCTTCACGTAAACCCGCTGGTTCTTGTGGAACTGCGCTTTGGCCATGGGGAGGGGAGTCCGAAACTGCCCGGCGATGTTGACGAAGCGCCGTTAAGTCCCGGTTAAGTTACATGGACCAGTTGCTGGGAAATGGCGTAAAAACCGGCCAAAGGTAAGCCGAATGCAAAGCCCCTGCGTCAAGATCTGCACCTATGACCCGGCAAGCGGCCTGTGCCGTGGCTGCGGTCGCAGCCTGGACGAGATTGGCGGCTGGTTTTCCATGACGGACGCCCAGCGCAAGGCGGTGCTGGACAAGCTGCCGGAACGGCTCAAGCGCCTTGCGGCGCCAGCCAGCTGAGTTCCCTGGCAAGGCTTACATTTTCGCCGACCACCATGATGGCCAGCGACGGCGCCTGTTCCGCCGTTTCGGGCAGTTCCCCAAGGGTGGTCAGGATCACCTGCTGGTCGGCGCGCGCGGCATTGGCGACGATCGCGGCCGGCTCGTTTGCGGACCGGCCCGCCGCCACCAGAAGCCGGGCGATTTCGCCGGCGAATTTTCGGCCCATATAGAACACCAGGGTCGGGGCGCCGCGCGATACCGCCGCCCAGTCCAGTTGGGTCAGCTTCCCGTCTATGCCGTGGCCGGTGATGAAGGTGACAGAATGGTTGGTGTCGCGATGGGTCACGGGAATGCCCGCATAGGCCAGGCCGCCGATGCCGGCGGTGATGCCGGGCACGATGCGGAATGGCACTTGGGCGCGGGCCAGGGCCTGGGCTTCCTCGCCGCCCCGGCCGAAGACAAAGGGATCGCCGCCCTTCAGCCGCAGCACGCGGTGTCCCTCTTTCGCCAGCTCCACCAGCAGCGAGGATATTTCATCCTGCTTGCAGCTCCTGACCCCGGCGCGCTTGCCGGCATAGATCTTCTCGGCCTTCGACAGGGCCAGCAGGCTTTCATCGACCAGCGCGTCATAGAGCAGATAATCGGCATCCATCAGGGCCCGCAGCCCCAACAGGGTGATCAGGCCGGGGTCGCCCGGCCCGGCTCCGACCAGCCAGACCCAGCCTTTTTCCAGGCGCGGCAGTTTCAGGTCATCGAAAATCTCTCGGTTCATTTGCGCACTATAGCATCGCCGTGGAGGTCAAAACCAAGTGCCGCGGGAACGGGTCTGTGCCGGCGGCGTTTGGCTGGAGACCGTATGAGGTGGCATCATGAGCGAGAAAGTCGGTGAGATCGCGCGGGAATCGTCGGACTATCGCTGCGAACGCTGCCACCAGATCACGCATATCGCGCGCGGCGCGCTGATCCCGCCCTGTCCCCATTGCGGCTTCGAAACCTATGACATTTCCAACCCCAGGTTCGAGCGCCCGGATGGCAGCCTGGGGCCGCAAGACCCCGCGTAAAAGCGGCCCGAATCCGGGTTATTGAGATGGTAAGACTGGACCGCTAAAACCCTCCCGCATCTCAAGAACCGGACGTCATGATCAAGCCCCGCTCCGACCTTCTTCCCAACACGGCCGATTATGAAAATCTGCCCTTGGTGACCGCCAACGGCTTTCGCGAATATGACGCGCGCTGGCTGTTCGGGAAGGAGATCAATCTGCTGGGCATCCAGGCGCTGGGCCTGGGGCTGGGCACCTATCTGCATGACATCGGCGTGACACCCAGGGTGGTGACCGGTCACGATTTCCGCAGCTACAGCCTTTCGATCAAGCAGGCCCTGACCATCGGCCTGATGCGCGCCGGCTGCGAGGTGCATGACATCGGCCTGGCGCTGTCGCCCGTCGCCTATTTCGCCCAGTTCGCGCTCGACTGCCCCGCTGTCGCCATGGTCACCGCCAGCCACAATGAGAATGGCTGGACCGGCGTGAAGATGGGCGCCAGGCGGCCCCTGACATTCGGTCCCGACGAGATCAATGCCATCAAGGACATTGTGCTGAACGGCAAGGGAAAGGAACGGCCCGGCGGCTGCTATGTCGCCGAGCCCGACATGCGCGAAACCTATCTTGCCGCCGTCACCAAGGGCATCAAGCTGTCGCGTCCCATCCGCGTGATCGCGGCCTGCGGCAATGGCACGGCCGGCGCCTTCGCGCCGGAAGCGCTGCGCCGCATCGGCGCCGAGGTGATCGGCATGGACACCGATCTGGATTTCACCTTCCCCAAATACAATCCCAATCCCGAAGACCTGGAAATGCTGCATGCCATGAGCCATGCGGTGAAGGAGCAGGGCGCCGATGTATGCCTGGGCTTCGATGGCGACGGCGACCGCTGCGGCGTGGTCGATGACGCGGGCCGCGAGATTTTTGCCGACAAGATCGGCGTGATGCTGGCGCGGGGCCTGTCGGCCCAGCACAAGAATCCGACCTTCGTAGTCGATGTGAAGTCCACCGGCCTTTACCTGACCGATCCCGTCCTGAAGGCGAATGGCGTCAAGACCGACTACTGGAAAACCGGCCACAGCTATATCAAACGCCGCACCGCCGAGCTGGGCGCGCTGGCAGGGTTCGAAAAGTCCGGCCACTTCTTCTTCAATCCGCCGATCGGCTACGGCTATGACGATGGCATCGTCGCCGGCATCCAGGTCCTGAAGATGATCGACGCGGCGGGCGGCAGGAAACTGTCGGAACTGTATGATGGCCTGCCGCAAAGCTGGGGCTCGCCGACCATGGCCCCCTATTGCCCCGACGATAAGAAATACGCGGTCGTCGAAGCCATGGTGAAGGAATATGGCGCCATGAAAGAGCGGGGCGAGAAGCTGCTGGGCCAGAACATCGCCTCGGTGGTGACGGTCAACGGCGTGCGCGTGACCCTGGAGGACGGCACCTGGGGGCTTGTCCGCGCCTCCTCCAACAAGCCCTCCCTGGTGGTGGTGGTGGAAAGCCCGGCTTCCGAGGCCAATATGCGGGCCATCTTCAAGGATATCGACACGCGCCTGTCGAACTTCCCGGAAGTGGGCGAATACGACCAGAAGATCTAGCAGGCCGGCCCTTTTGCGCCGTGAGTTCGTCGCGCCGCTGCACGTGTACTGCTTGTACTCGCCGCCAGGCGCTCCTGCTCACGTCACAAGATTTCTCGCGCCTTGCGTCTGACGGGCTGAGGCGTACAGTCCCTTCAAAAAAGGGAGGGTCGCATGGACCGGCGGGCATTGCTGACAAAAGGGTTGGGCGCTGGGCTTGGAAGCGCGCTGCTGACGCCGTCGGCATTCGCCCAGCCCCATGAGACCGGCTTTCTGCCTGGGGATTCCGAGGAATTCATCGCCTTGTGGCCCGGCACCCCGCCGGGCGGGGAAGGGGTTTACCTCGATCTGAAGGTCGATGACGTCGTTCAGCCCGATGGCTTTCATGTCCGGGCGGTCAGCCAGATCCAGACGCCGGGATTCTTTGTCTATCGTCCGGTCAAGCCCACGGGCCTTGGCCTGTTGATCATTCCCGGCGGCGGCTATGCCGCCGAAGGCGGTGATCGCGGCGGGCGCGAGATCGCCCGCTATTTCGCCGATCGGGGCATCATCTCGTTTGTCTTGCGCTATCGCCTGCCGGGCGAAGGGTGGAAAAACCGCGAGATGGTTCCGTTGCAGGATGCCCAGCGCGCCATGCGCCTGATCCGCGCCGGCGAATATGGCGCGGGCCGGCTGGGCGTCATCGGCTTTTCGGCCGGCGGGCATCTGTCGGCGACGCTGGCCGTGCGTTCCGGCATGCCCACCTATGAAGGCGTCTCACCTGCCGATCGCGGCAGCGCCCGTCCGGATATCGCGGCGCATATGTATCCCGTCATCACCATGGGGCCGGGCGCCCATCAGGGCTCGCGCGACAAGCTGCTGGGCCCATCGCCGACGCCACAGGCCGTGGCGCAATGGTCGCTGGAAAATCATGTCACCGCCGATACGGTGCCATCCTATCTGTGCCTGGCCGCCGACGACGACATCGTGCCGCCGCAACCCAACGGCCTGACTTTTTTCCGCAAGCTGCAGGAAGCAAAAGTGCCGTCACAGATGAATGTGTTCGAGAAGGGCGGCCACGGATTCTCGCTGCACTGGGCGCAGGGAAAGCCCGCCGCCGCCTGGCCGGAACTGTTCCTGTCCTGGGCGGGCCTGCACGGCTTCAAGGTCTAGATAGCCCGTCCAGCAGCGCGGCGTGAAAGCGCGCCGGGTCCTGAATTTGCGGCGAATGGCCCATGTCGGCAAAGCGGACCAGCTTGCCCTGCTTGATGCGCCTGACCGCCGCTTCCGCCATGGCGGGAAAATTGCCCAGGGTGGCGCGCACCTCGGGCGGCACGGCGTTGCTGCGGCCCGTCGTGTCCCTGTCGCCGATCAGCAGCAGCACCGGCATGGTCAGCCGCTCCAGCTCATAGATCACCGGCTGGGTGTAAATCATCTCGGATGTCAGCGCCGAATTCCAGGCCACGATCTCCTTGCCCGGCCCGCGGAAGATGCCGGCCTGCATCTGCACCCAGGGCTCATATTCCGGCTTCCAGGTGCCGGCGTAATAGACGTTGCGCTGATAGTCGCGGATGCTGTCGGCGGTGGTTTTCAGCGCGGCCTGATACAGCGCGTCCATGCCGGTGGGCGGCACGCCCTTGGCGCGTGTGTCCTCCAGCCCCAGCGGATTGACCACCACCAGTTGCTCGGTCTGGGCGGGAAAGGTCAGGGCATAGCGTGTCGCCAGCATGCCGCCCATGGAATGGCCCAGGATCACCGCCCTGCCGATGCCCAGCGATGCGAGCAGCCCGTGGGTGTTCGCCGCAAGCTGTTCGAATGTGTACTGATAGGCTTTCGGTTTGGTGGATTTGCAAAAGCCGATCTGGTCCGGCGCGATCACGCGATAGCCGGCGGCGGTCAGCGCCCTGATGCTGCCGATCCATGTCGCGGCGCAGAAGTTCTTGCCATGCAGCAGCACAACAGTTCGGCCGTTCGGTTGCGCCGGCCTGATATCCAGATAGGCCATGTCCATGGCCTGGCCCTGGCTCTGGAAACGGTAATGCTGAACCGGAAAAGGATAGTCATAGCCTTCCAGATTCGGCCCATAGGCGGGACCATCCTGTCCCGCGATCTGGGCCGACGCCGGCGCCGCCAGAAAAAGAAGACCGAGAACAAGGCTTTTCATCGTCATGGCGCAAACAATACGCCTTGCCCGCCAAAGGAAAAGGGTGAGATTATTTGGCAAAAGATCCTGGGAGGGGAAAATGGATCGTCGCTCCTTGCTTGGCGCTGGCCTTGCCGCCGCGCTGGTGAAGCCGTCGGCAGCCGATACGGTGGTGCAAGGCGATGGCGTGCTGCCGTCCGACCCCAGGGAAAATATCGTTCTTTGGCCCGGCACGCCGCCCGGCGGGCGCAGGCTCAACCTGCCGTCCATTCGCGTCACCAATCATGAGCCGCCCTATCTGACCCCCGCCGACCGGGCGGTCGATCAGGTGGGTGTGCCGGTGCTGAATGTGCTGCGCGCGGAAAAGCCCGACGGTTCGGCCATGATCCTGGCGCCGGGTGGCGGCTATGCCCGCGAAATGCTGGACTTCGAAGGCATGGATGTGGCGCGGCATTTCAATCGCGCCGGCGTAACCTGTTTCGTGCTGCGCTATCGCCTGCCGGCCGAGGGCTGGCAGAACAAGGCCGATGTGCCGCTGCAGGACGCCCAGCGCGCCATGCGCCTGGTGCGGGCCAATGCGGCGACCTATGGCGTGGATCCGGCGCGCATCGGTTTCATGGGCTTTTCCGCGGGCGGCCATGTCGCCTGTTCCATCGCCACGCGCTTCGCCGCCAAGGTCTATGATCCGGTCGATGCCGCCGACCGCGCCGATGCCCGGCCCAGCTTTTCGGTGCCCATGTATCCGGTGGTGACGATGGGCCCCGGCGCGCATTCAGGCTCGCGCGACCGGCTTCTGGGCTTCGACGCCCCGGCCGATCTGATCGATGCCTATTCGTGCGAAAAGCATGTGCCGGCCGACGCGCCCCCTACCTTCATGGCGCTGGCGGCCGATGATACGGTGGTGCCGCCGATGCCCAATGCCGGCGCCTATTATGCGGCGCTGCAGGCGCAGAAGGTGCCGAGCGAGATGCATATGTTCGAGGTTGGCGGCCATGGTTTCGGCATTGCACGTACCAAGGGACAGCCCACCGCAGCCTGGCCGGGCCTTTTGCTGGCCTGGGGCGCCAGCCACGGATTCTTCAAAAGCGCTTAGTTTCCTTTTTCCTCTCCCTCAAGGAGGGATGAAGAGTTAAGCCGCTTCGCGCCGCTGCACGAAATTCAGCGCCTCGCGCAGCACGGAGATGCTCGCATCGGGACGCACCGCGTTCTCGCTGAGATGGCGGCGGAACAGGCGCGCGCCCGGGCGGCCATTGTAAAGCCCCAGCATCGGCTTGATCAGCGGGTGCAGCCGCGCGCCATTTGCCAACTGGCGTTCGACATGATCGCAATAGGCTTTTACCGCCGCATCCAGATCGACGGGCGCCGCGCCGAAGATGCGCTCATCGACCCGCGCCAGCAGTGCCGGGTTCTGATAGGCGGCGCGTCCCAGCATCACGCCATCGACATGGCGCAGATGCTCCTCGGCCTGTTCCAGGCTCTCGATGCCGCCATTGACCAGGATGGTCAGGTGCGGCTTTTCCTGCTTCACCCGATAGACCAGCGGATAATCCAGTGGCGGAATATCGCGGTTCTCCTTCGGCGACAGGCCTTCCAGCCAGGCCTTGCGGGCATGCACGGCGAATATGGAAACGCCGGCGGCGGCGCAGGCGTCGATCAGGGAACGCAGGCTCTGTTCGGGGTCCTGGTCATCCACGCCGATGCGGCATTTGACCGTAATGGGGATGGAGACCGCGGCGCGCATGGCGGCGACGCAATCGGCCACAAGCTGTGGTTCGCGCATCAGGCAGGCGCCAAAACGTCCCGACTGCACCCGGTCGGACGGGCAGCCGACATTCAGGTTGATTTCGTCATAGCCGACATCGGCGGCGATCTTGCTCGCTTCCGCCAGTTTGGCCGGGTCGGAACCGCCAAGCTGCAAAGCGACGGGATGTTCAACGGACTCGAACGCCAGCAGCCGCCGGCGGTCGCCATGCAGCACCGCCTCCGCCGTCACCATCTCGGTATAAAGTAGCGCATGCCGCGTCAGGCAGCGATGCAGCACCCGGCAGGGACTGTCGGTCCAGTCCATCATCGGGGCGACGGAAAATGTGTGGGCGGGACGCATGGGCCGCCGCCCTACGCTATTTGGGCGTCAGCTTCAACAATTTGGTGGTCGCCGGCGTATTGGGGCTGATATTGGCCGTGCCGCTGTCGGTCAGGACATAGACCGCGCCATCCGGGCCCACTTTCACGTCGCGAAAACGGGTGTTCATCTCCGCCAGCAGGGGTTCCTCGGCCACCACCTTGTTCTCCTTGATGGCCAGGCGGGACACGAACTTGCCGTTCATCATGGCGACGAACAGACTGCCCTTCCATTGCGGGAACAGGTTGCCCCGATAAAAGGCCATGCCCGCCGGATTGGACGAGGGGTCCCAGTAATAGACCGGTTGTTCCATGCCGTCCTTGGCGGCGATGCCGTCGCCGATCGGCACGCCCGGATAGTCGATGCCATGGGTGATGACAGGCCAGCCGTAATTGGCGCCCTTCTTGATGATGTTGATTTCATCGCCGCCGCGCGGTCCCAACTCGCTTTCCCAGATCAGGCCGGTGGCGGGATCGATCGCCATGCCTTCCGGGCTGCGCAGGCCATAGGCCCAGATCTCCGGCAGGGCGCCGGACTGGCCGATGAAGGGATTGTCCTTCGCCGGCGCTCCGTCCGCGGTGATGTGGATCACCTTGCCCAGATGATTGCCCAGCTTCTGCGCCGCCATCCAGTCGGGGGTCAGTTGCGGCGAGGAATCGCGGTCGCCGACGGTGACGAAAAGGCTGCCATCTTTGCCGAACACGATGCGCCCGCCGGTCTTGCCGCCCAGCGCCGGCGCAGGCCATTGCGGAAGGCTGCGGAAGATCACTTTCACCTGGCTGAGCTTGTCACCATCAAGACGGGCGCTGGCGACATAGGTGTTGGTGTCGTTCATCTTCGGCTCGCGCACAAAGTCGCAGAAGGTGAAGAAGATGCGGTGGTTCTGCCGGAACTTCGGATCGACCGCCACATCCAGAAGAACGATCTCGGGCCCGGCCGCCGCCTTGAGGATTTCGGTCAGCGGCGGGGACAGAACATTGTTCCGGTCCAGGATGCGAAGCTGCCCCGGCAGGCGCTCGGTCAGAAGCATGCGGCCATCGGGCAGGAAATCCATGCCCCAGGTGACATGCAGATTGTCCACCAGTGTGGTGACCTTGAACGACGCCGTGGCGCGATAGGGCGCCCGCGTCTGTTCGGGAAAGAGCGGCTTGTCCCTGGTATTTTCCAGTGACCGCGTCTCGATCGGCTGGCCTTCCACCGTCCGTGGAGGCTGCGGCAGTTGCGTCTGCTGGGCGCCGGCCGAAAGCGGCAGCAGGAGCAAGGCAAGTCCGATTCCGATCCGTCGCATCATCGCCTCCTAATAGCCCAGCTTCAGCATGGCCTGGGAATGACCGTTCACGGTGCCCTTGTCCAGCCATTCCAAAGACGCCTGGAACAGGGCCAGATGGTTCTTCTCCCACATGGCATTGTGTGAGGAACAGCCCAGGTCGATGAAAACCTTCTGCCCGCTTCCGATATCGGCATAGAGGTCGCGCACCCGTTCCGGATTGACCTGCTTGTCGTTGACGCCCGCCACCATCAGGGTGGGTGTGGTCATGGCTTTCACCTTCTCTTGCGTCCAGCCCCATCCCGATGAGGCGATGGGCGCGCGGCGCACCGGCGGCGTCCATTTTGCGCCGACCGGATCGGATTTCAGCATTTCCGACCAGACCGAGGCGGCCGCTTCGGGCGTGTACTGACCCGGACAGGGCGCCTGGCGATCCCAGTTGGCGATGAATTCCTCATGGCTCTGGGTGTTGAACACCGGGCCCGGCACCGGCAGGACGGGCCGCTCCGACTTGGTGGCGCGGTTATAGGCCGGCGCCAGCAGGACCAGTCGGTTCACCTGATCGGGATGGTTGGCAGCCCAGCCTCCGGCGCGCGGGCCGCCCTGCGACCAGGCGATCAGGCTGACTTTCTGGACATGACGCCGCGTCTTGATGAAATCCACCGCGGCGGAAATATCGTTCCAGTCGGATTCGATATTGGTGAGATTGCCCGGATAGGCCTGGGAGCAGTTTACGCCAAAGCTCCTCTGCTGCTCAGGCGACAGGTTGCATTTGTCGGTCATGGCCGCAGGCCGGGCCGAACGGCCATAGCCCGTCATATCGACGCTGAACACGTCATAGCCGGCCCGGGCCAGATAGCCCATCCAGCTATAATCCTGATAGGGCACATCGAAGCTGACCTCGGCGGGGGTGCCCGCGCCGTGCACGAACAGCACCACCTTGTCGCCGGCGCCCTTGCGCAAGACCTGGGGCAGCGCCCGCTCGCGAACATAGAGGGTCGATTTCCGTCCGGCCAGAACAGGCACCTGCGATGTCACCGTGACGGTGTGATCGCGGCTGACAGTGTCCTGCGCCGCGGCCGGCGCGGCCAGGCCCGCCAGTAACGGCAACGCCACCCAGAAACGGATCATGCTCCCCTCCCTTGTTTCGGGGGATAGTGTCCCAACCCTTGGTCCCAGAAAAGGGAGGGCGGGCCCATCCGCTGAAGGTTTCCGGTTATCCGCAAGGCAGCATCATGCGATGCCGCGGGGGGGATTTGTGGAAAAGCCCCGCGCTCTGGATCGCATACGCCTGTGGCGGCTATTTGTGGTGCTGCAGCCGCTTGTTGACCAACTGGAAGAAGACCGGCACGAAGAAGATCGCCAGCACCGTGGCGGTGATCATTCCGCCGACCACGCCGGTCCCGATCGCATTTTGGCTGCCGGCGCCCGCGCCATGGGCCAGGGCCAGCGGCGTGACGCCCGCGATGAAGGCGATCGAGGTCATAAGAATGGGGCGCAGGCGCAACCGTGCCGCCTCCATCGCCGCGTCGAAGGCAGACGCGCCCTTCTTCTCGGCGTCCACCGCGAATTCCACGATCAGGATGGCATTCTTGGCCGACAGGCCGATGGTGGTCAGCAGGCCCACCTGGAAATAGATGTCATTGAACAGGCCGCGCGCCCAGGTCAGCATCAGCGCCCCGACCACGCCCAGCGGAATGACCATCATCACCGACAGCGGTATGGCCCAGCTTTCATACAGCGCCGCCAGGCACAGATAGATCACCAGGATGGACAGGGCATAGAGCGCCGGGGCCTGCGCGCCGCTGGCTTCTTCCTGATAGGACATGCCGGTCAGCTCATAGCCGACGGTCTTGGGCAGCTTGTCGAAGATCTTGTACATCTCCTTGGTCGCGGTGCCGGAGGACACGCCCGGCTTGCCGGCGCCCAGAAGCTCGATGGCGGGAAAGCCGTTATAGCGGGTGAGCGAGGACGGTCCCGTGATCCAGCGGCTGCTCGCGAAGGACGAGAAGGGCGCCATGGCGCCGCTGCTGCTCCTCACATACCAGCGGTTCAGGTCTTCCGGCGTCATGCGGAAGGGCGCATCGCCCTGCATATAGACGCGCTTGATGCGGCCACGGTCGATGAAATCGTTGATATAGCTGGAGCCCCAGGCCGCGCTGAGGGTGGAATTGACGCTGGCCAGCGACACGCCCTGGCTGTTGGCCTTGGCCTGGTCGATATCGATGTGAAGCTGCGGGGAATCGTCCAGCGCATTGGGCCGCACAAAGGCCAGCAGGGGATTCTGCATCGACATGCCCAGCACCTGATTGCGATAGCCCATCAGCGCCGCATGACCGATATTGCCCCGGTCTTCCAGGAACAGGTCGAAGCCCGCCGACTGGCCCAGCTCCTGCACCGAAGGGGGCACCAGCGGATAGATCTGGGCATCGCGGATCATCATGAAATTGCCGAAGGCCCGCTGCGCCACGGCCTGGGCGCTGTTCGCAAAGCCCTTGCGGTCATCCCACGGGCGCAGATGGGTGAAGGCAAGACCCGCATTCTGGCCGGCGCCGGAAAAGCTGAAGCCCGCCACCGCGAAGGTGAACTCGACATTCTTCTTCTCGGTTTCGTTGAAGAAGTGCGAGACCTGCTTGGCCACGTCCAGGGTGCGCTGCTGCACGGCGCCGACCGGCAGGGTGATCTGGGTGATGATCACGCCCTGGTCTTCGTCCGGCAGGAATCCGGTCGGCAGGCGCATGAAGATGAAAGCCATCACGCCGATGATGGCCAGATAGGCGATCATGGTGCCCCAGGTCCGGTTCAGGAACCAGGCGGTCCGGCGGTGGTACCAGGCCCGGAAGGCCTCGAAGTTGCGGTTGAACCAGACAAAGAAGGCGCCGTGCTGGACATGGCCATCGCCTTCCACCGGCTTCATCAGCGTGGCGCAGAGCGAGGGCGTCAGAACCAGGGCGACCAGGATCGACAGGGTCATGGCCGAGACAATGGTGACCGAGAACTGGCGATAGATCACGCCGGTCGAGCCGCCGAAGAACGCCATGGGAAGGAACACCGCCGTCAGCACCAGGCCGATGCCGATCAGGGCGCCGGTGATTTCCTGCATGCTTTTCAGGGTGGCTTCGCGGGGCGCAAGCCGCTCCTCATGCATGATGCGTTCGACATTCTCGACCACCACGATGGCGTCATCGACCAGAAGGCCGATCACCAGCACCAGCGCGAACAGGGTGAGGGTGTTGATGGAATAGCCGGCGGCCGCCAGCACGCCGAACGTGCCCAGCAGCACCACGGGCACGGCGATGGCGGGTATCAGGGTGGCCCGCACATTCTGCAGGAACAGGTACATCACCAGCACCACCAGCGCGATGGCTTCGATCAGCGTCACCACGACGTCATGGATCGAAAGGCGGATGAATGTGGTGTTGTCCACCGGATAGATCATCTTCATGCCTGGCGGCAGCGAGGCCCTCAGCTCCTCGGCCTTGGCCTTGATGGCGTCCACCGTCTTCAGCGCATTGGCGCCGGGCGCAAGGTTGATGGCGACACCGGCGGCGGGATGACCGTTGAAAAGGCTGGTGATGCCATAGGAATCGGCCCCCAGCTCGACGCGCGCGACATCGCCCAGATGAACGATGGCGCCGTTGGGATTGGTTTTCAGGATGATGTTGCGGAACTGCTCCGGCGTCTGGAGGCGAGACTGGGCCGTGACCGTGGCGTTGAGCTGCGTGCCCGGGGTGATGGGCTGCTGGCCGATCTGGCCGGCGGAAACCTGGATATTCTGCGCCGTGACGGCATCGCGCACATCCGAAGGCTGGAGCGAGAAATTGTGCAGCTTGAACGGATCCAGCCATATCCGCATGGCATATTGCGCGCCGAAGATGCGGGTGGAGCCGACGCCGGGCACGCGGCTCAACGGATCGTTCATCCGGCTGGTGATGAAGTCGGAAATATCGACATTGTCGTAGCGGCCGGTATCGTCATAGATGCCGACGACAATGATGAAGTTGGGCTGGTTCTTGGCGACGACCACGCCAAGCTGCTGAACCTGGCTGGGCAGCAGCGGCACCGCCGCCTGAACCTTGTTCTGCACCTGCACCTGCGCAATGTCGGGATTGGTGCCCGGCGCAAACGTGGCGGTGATGGCGGCGGTGCCGTCGGCGTTGGATGCCGACGAGAAATAGAGAAGATTGTCCAGCCCGGTCAGCTGCTGCTCGATCACCTGGGTGACCGAATTCTGCACCGTCTGTGCGTCGGCGCCGGGATAGATGGCGCTGACAACCACCGCTGGCGGCGCGATGGTGGGATATTGTTCGATCGGCAAGCTGAAGGCGGCGATGCCGCCGGCCAGCATGATGACGATGGCCAGAACCCAGGCGAAGACCTGCCGGTCGATGAAGAATTTTGACAGGCCCATCTTATGTCTTCGCCTGGCTGTTCGTGGTCATCACCTGCGGCACCACGGGCATGTCGGGCTGCACCTTCTGCAGGCCCTCGACGATGATGCGGTCGCCGGGCTTGAGGCCCTCCAGCACCTGCCACTGGCCGTTGATGGCGCGGCCGGTCTTGATCACGCGCAGGCGGGCGAAATTCTTCTGATCCACCACCAGGGCCGTCGGCTCGCCCTTCTCATTGTGGCTCACGCCCTGCTGGGGCGCCAGGATGCCATGCGGATCGATGCCCTGGGTGATGGTGGCGCGAACATAAAGCCCCGGCAGCAGCAGTCCATCCGGATTGGGGAAAAGGGCGCGCAGGCGCACCGCGCCGGTCGAGGGATCGACCGTCACGTCCGTCATCTGGAGCTGCCCTTCCTGGGGGTAGGTGCTGCCATCATCCAGCTTCAGCGAGACCTTGGTGACGAGCGGGCCGTTCTGGTGCACCTGGCCGGCCTGCACCGCGCGGCGCAAGGCCACCAGTTCTGCGCTCGACTGATCGACATCGACATAAATGGGATCGAGGGTGGAGACGGTGGCGAGCGCGGTCGCCTGCTGCGCCGTCACCAGCGCGCCTTCCGTCACAGTCGAGGCGCTGATGCGCCCGCTGATGGGCGCGGTGATGCGCGTATAGTTCAGGTTGATGCGCGCGCTGTCGGCGGTGGCCAGCGCCTGCAGATAGGCGGCCTTTGCGTCATCGGCCTGCTGCGCCGAGATCGCATTTTCCGTCAGCAGGCGCCTATAGCGCTCGGCCCTGGCCTTGGTGGTCGCGAGGTTTGCCAGCGCGTTATCGTATACGGCGCGATAGGGCGCGGGATCGATCTGATAAAGCGGCTGGCCCTTCTTGACCGTCGATCCTTCCACGAACAACCGCTTCAGAATGATGCCGGACACCTGCGGCCGGATTTCGGACACGGCGAAGGGGCTGGTGCGGCCGGGCAGCTCCGTGGTCAGGGTGACGGGCGTCTCCTTGATGACCATCACGCCGACCATGGCGGGCGGCATCTTTTGCTGGGGGGGCTGGCCGCATGCGGTCAGGGCGAGGGCGAAAGCCAGGGAGGTCGCCAAAGCCGGCGAAGCATGACGGAACATGAAAACCCCCGAATGATCCGGTATTCAGAATGACGAACGGCCTGGCCAAATCCAGACATGCTCATGGCTACAAAAGCGGCCGGGCGGCTATGCCCGCTGGGCCCCTAGATATGTGCGGGTGCGGGAATTGGAAGAGGGGAATGGGACCAAAGTGCGGCCAGCGCCGATTCTACCTCTCGCGCGTGGTCTATTTGACACAAACGCGCCTTTGTTTGCCGCCGCAACACTGGATCGGCGGGATACAAGGCCTGTTCAACATACCAGCCCAAATGTTTGCGGAAGATCCTCAGCCCCAGCGCATCGCCATAAAAGCGCAAAGTATCTGTGAAATGTTCAAGCGCAATGCCCAGGCGCTGGGCAAGCGAGGGCTCCATCAAATCCGACCCGTCGCCAAGGGCTTTGTCGAGCGCCGATGCGATCCAGGGGCGGCCATAGGCGCCACGCCCGATCATCACACCGTCGGCGCCGGACTGGCGCAGCGCGTCACGGGCCGAATGTGCATCGACAATGTCGCCATTGACGATCACCGGAATGCGCACGGCCTGTTTCACGTCCGCGACCGCGCGCCAGTCGGACTTGCCGCCATAGAACTGGTTGCGGGTTCGGCCATGCACCGTGATGGCTTTCACGCCCAAACTTTCGGCCATTGCCGCCATCTCCGGCGCATTGCGGCTTTTCTCGCACCAGCCCAGCCGCATCTTCAGCGTGACGGGACGGCTGGTGCCCCTGACCGCCGCATCGATCAGGCGCGCGGCCAGGTCGGGCTCGCGCATCAGGGCCGAGCCGGATAGCGCGCCCGTCACTTCCTTGGCGGGGCAGCCCATATTGAAGTCGATAATGTCCGCGCCTGCCTCTTCGGCGAGACGCGCGCCTTTGGAAATCCATTCCGGCGAACGTCCCACTAGCTGGATGACCATCAACCGAAGTGCTTTTTCATCTTCCCTGGCGCCGATGGCGGCGCGGCGCACCACATCGGGCCTGCCACGCGCAAAGGCATCGCAGGCCACCATCTCGGTGGCGACATAAGGCGCACCGCAGGCCGAGGCGATCCGGCGAAAGGGCAAATCCGACACACCAGTCATGGGCGCTGTTAGCACCCGCCCTGGTATCGTCACGTCCCCGATCTGAAGGCTGGCGGTCATGGGCGGGGAGATACTCCCCCAAAAAGCCGCTGTCGAGGCCGGCGCCCTAACCGGCAGGACTGAGTTTGTCGAGATGACCGGCAAGTGGTGTCACGTTTTTCTTTCCTCAGCCGCCGGCCAGCCGGTGAACCTTGCCCGAGCCGCCAATGTCGGTCTTTAGCTCACGCGGGTTGGAATGCAGCGTGACGTCGCCCGATCCGCCGATATCGACATCCGCCAGGTCGGTGGGCGCGATATCGACATCGCCATGGCCGCCGATCTCCACCTTGGCGGTGCGCGAGGCAAGCCGGCCGAAATCGCCGCGTCCCGAACCGGCAATGGAAATCTTCAGCGCATCCACAGTGCCGCTTTCTGCGATTATGGTGCCCGAGCCGGCGATTTCCGCCCTCGCGTCGCGTGTCGTCAGCTGTTCCATTTCGGCGCGGCCCGAGCCTGCGACACTGACCTTGAATTCATCGGCTAGACGCATGTTGCGGGCCCGCATGGTGCCGGAACCGGCGATTTCCATCCTGCCGCGCCGCGCCGTGATGTCGCCCAGATTCATGTCACCTGAACCGGCAATGGAAGCTCTGATTTCCTCTTCCAGCTTTCCGCTGGCCTGGACCTTGCCCGAGCCGGCGATTGCGATCGCCACGCTATGCTGTTCCAGCCCGTCGATCGTCAGGCGGCCCCCGCTCACACTGAATTTATCGAACCTGCGACCGGGCAGGGTGACTGCGATTTCCCTGGTGCGGTCGCGCCAGCCGCGGCAATCCAGTTCGACCGTGCCTTTGCGGATGCGCAGATGCGCCAGGACCTGAGGATCGCCGCTCGCCACCAGACGGTCGCCGGCGCCCGGCCTGTAGCTGGCCTGGCCCAGAAAATTCAGCCCGGCCTGGTCGCTGCCGTCCCAGGCCATTTCGCGCGTTCCGTTCGTTGCACCCGCTACTGCCTGGCAGCGTGGACGGCCATCGAACAGCGAAAAGCCCTCGCCACTGCCAAAATCGAATTCGTCGCCGCCGATGGCCAGGGCCGTACCCACGCAGGCGGCGCAAAGTCCCAGCCCCGCCGCGGCGATGAAAACCAGTTTGTGCATGTCTTTCTCCTCGAATATCCGGTCTTCGGCTTTTCAGCCGTTAGCGGCCAGATTGTGGATGCGGCCCGAACCCCTGATATGCGTCTCGAGTTTCCGGGGACTGGCGTGCAGATTGACATCGCCGGAACCGCGGATGGTGATATCGGCTTCCTCGCTGGGCGCGATGTCAGTGTTGCCGCTGCCCCGGATTTCGACCCTCACCACCGCGGCCTGTACCTGTGCCATATTCACGTCGCCCGAGCCCCGGATACTGATCCTGGCATTCTGCACTTTGCCGTCTGCCTTGATCGAGCCTGAGCCCCGGATGGAAAGCTCCAGACGATCCTGATCGAGGCGGTTCAGCGCAAGATTGCCGCTGCCGGCGATGCTGAATTTTTTGAAGCCGCGGCCGGGCAGGGTGACGGCAAGGTCGCGCGCGCCGTTGAAACCCGTGCGGCAATCCATTTCGATCTTGCCGTCATGCACGCGGACATGCTGGACCAGGACGGGATTTCCGCTGACATGCAGCTTGTCGTCATCGCCGGGGGCATAGGTCGCCTGCCCGGGAATGGCGATGGCGGCATAGTCGCTGCCGTCCCAGTCCAGGGTGCGGCTGGAGTTATAGCCGCCGCCATTTTCGCAGCGGGGAAGGTCGTCGAAGACATTCGTAAGCCAGCCGCCATCGCCGAAGGTGCGGGCGCCGAAATCCCGCCCCTCCAGCGCTCCGCCCGCGCCAAGGCAGACAGCCGAAATGGTAATTCCGGCAAGGGCGACCATGGCGAGCTTGGAGACCATTTTCTTCTCCCTCAGAGCGAGGCGTTCGCGGAATCGAACAGGCGGAAGTGCAGCCGGGCATAGCGGATCAGCAGTTTGGCGATGATTTCCATCAGCCAGAGCAGAAGGGCGCCCATGCCCACCGCGCCCGCAATAAGCCCGATGCCGATCAACGCCTGGGCCAGGGGATTGGTCATGGCATGCTCCCAGCCGAAGGGCAGCATGTTCACCAGCAGGTACGAGCCACCGACAATCAGGCCCAGGCATGCCACCGACAGGCCGAAAAAGATGCCGGCAAGGGCGCATAGAATGGGCAGAAGGAAGATCAGATCGATGGTGGCCAGGCCCAGCAGCGCCAGCACAACACCGAGCAAGTTGCCGGCATTGCGATTTTGTTCCCAGCGCTTGAAGCCGACCTCCGCGCGCAGCTCGCGCGCCAGCCGCTGCGGATCGCCCAGCGCGGCGGCCACTTCATCCTCGCTGCGCCCGTCCGCCGCCCCGTCCACGAAATGGCGCTCATAGTCGGCGACGATGTCGCTGATGTCGGTGTGGTGCAGGCCCGACAGTCCGTCACGCAGCTGCGCCATGAAATGCGCGCGGTTCATGATGCTTCTCCCAGGATCTTGCGGACGGCGGCCTCGAAGGTCATCCACTCGGCGACCTGGTTCTTCAGCGCCAGTGCGCCGCTTTTGGTCAGCCGGTAATATTTGCGCGGCGGGCCGCTTTCCGATTCCTGCAGATAGGTCGAAACCAGACCGTCATTCTGCATCCGCCGCATCAGGGGATAGATGGTGCCTTCGCCCATCCCCACCGCCTCGGCCATCCGGCTGGCGATGTCATAGGCATAATTGTCGCCCTTGGAGAGCAGTGCCAGCACGCACATCTCCAGGACACCTTTCTTGAGCTGAATCTGCAGGGACTCGGGCATGGCTATTGTCTATCACATGGTACCTTGTATTGCAAGACATCTTTGGCGGCGGTCGCATTACCGGCCCTTTAAGGCTTGCACCGCTAGAAACAGCCCATGAGCCTGGCCTCCCTCCTGAAAACCAAGGCGACCAGCTGGACCGCCCGCCAGTGGAAGGCCAAGCCGTCACGGCTGGCCGGTTATCGCCCGGTTGCCAGCGTGACCTTTGACGATTTTCCCAGGAATGCCTGGACCCTGGGCGGCCCGGTGCTGGCCCGGCATGGGGTCAGGGCCACTTAATTATACGGCCGGCGGCTTTTGCGGCCGGACCGTCGATGGCACGGCTTTCTATGACGAGAGCGATCTGCGGGAACTGGCGGCCGCCGGTCACGAAATCGCCTGTCACGGTTTTGCCCATCAGCCCAAGCCCAGCCTGACCGATGCCGAGCTGGTGGCGGACGCGGCGCGCAACCGCGAATTCCTCATGCCCTTTCTGCAATGCCATGGTCTTGCCAGCTATGCCTATCCCTATGGCAAGGCCAGCCTGCGCACCAAGGCTCTTCTGGCGCCGCGCTTTTCCTCGCTGCGCGGCGTGCATCCGGGGCTCAATGCGGGGCGGGTCGATCTGGCCCAGCTCAACACCATCTCGCTGGAAACGCGCTGCTGGAACGCGGCAAAGATCGAACCGGCGATCCAGCGCGCCGTTCAACTGCGCGCCTGGCTGGTGTTCTACACCCATGATGTCTCGGAAAGTCCCAGCGAATACGGCTTGACGCCCGCGATGCTGGACTGGGCGCTGAAGAAGGTGGCCGCCCCCTGGAACGGAAACTGTCCGGCATCTATGACACCATCCGGGCGCAAGACGATCCCTTGTTCGTCAACACCCAGGCTTCGATTCCGGTGCCGCATTCGCGCAGGAACGATCTGGCCGAAGGCGATCTGACGGCGGCCGGCTATCGCATCCTGTCGCGCCTCTCGAACGGCCAGGTGGACATTTTCACTCGCGAATTGCCGGGCCACAGCCGCTTTGTCTGTTTCCAGGGCCATCCGGAATATGATCCGGGAACGCTGGGCCGGGAATATATGCGCGACCTGGCCCGCTTTGTGGGCGGCGAAATCGCGGAAGCTCCCTCCATTCCGGAAAATTATTTCGACCGCGCCACCGAAGACCGGCTGGCCGAAATCCGTCCCCGCAGCCAGGCTGATCTGGCGCGGTGTCAGGACATCGTGACCGGCGCCCTGCCGCGCCAAGCCTGGCGCAACAATACCATCAAGCTGTTCGCCAACTGGCTGACGCTGGTTGCGGCCGCCAAATCCCGCCGCACTGCATCGCGCAGGGTCCAGACGCGCCGCCGCGCCTCCTAGCCTCTCGGCACGACGTCAAATGCAATGGTTGTCCGCGGCTGCGCGTCGCGGAACGGTATGGTGCCGTGCCACATATAGGACGGGAACAGCACCAATCGGCCGGGCCTGGGCTGGATGGCGCGCCGGACGGGATCCTTCAGCGGCACATCCAGGGCCGGTTCGCCGAACTTGATCCAGCCCTGGCGCTTTTCCTCGTCCGCCACCGCGCCCGGCAGGGCCACGTAGTAACAGGAACTGATCCAGCCCTCGGGATGGATATGGTTGGTGTGATAGCCGCAATCGCGCAGCCGCGAGGACCATGAACCGGCATAGCCGAAATCGCGCGCGCGCCGCGACAGAAGCGGGTGCCGGGCATCATCCGGCAGCGATGCGATGTAGCGGCCCACCGCCTCGCGAATCCGGTGCTGCAGCCGCTCCACCAGATCATGGCCGGCGCCGAACAACCTGTCCGGAGTCTGGGTGCCGTTGCGCAGGGACTGATCCAGATATTCACGCGTCGCCGGGTGCATCCGGTCGAGCCAGTGGTTCAGCTCGGCATTGAAGCTTTCCATGTCGGCAAAGCCGTCCGGCGGCTCCAGGTCGTGAATCTGGACCAGGGTTTCATAGCCGTTCAGGCTCTCGTCCCGTTCATCGTCCATCAGCCGCCAGGCCGTGCCCAGCATGGCGAGGGCGATCTGGTCGAAAGGCGCGTGGAGAAGGTTTTTCTCGCACAGGGCGACGGTCTTTTGCGGATCGCCGGCCAGGATCGCCGCTTCCGCCGCGCAACTGAGCAGGTCGGGGTCCTCGCCATGACGCGCCATGGCGCCTTCGAAGACAGCCAGGGCCTCATCGTAACGCTTCATCAGGTTGAGCGCATTGCCCAGTCCGGCGGCGGCGCCGCGATGTTCCGGATCCAGCTTCAGCGCCTCGGCACAGGCTTCATAGGCTTCCTCGGCGCGTTTTTCGTGGCTGAGGAAATAGGCCTTGGACATCAGAAGGTCGGCGGTGCGCGGGGCGCGCTCATAGGATTTCAGATAGTCGTCGCGCCCCAGGCGGTACATCAGGTCATTGTGGAATTTGTGCCATTGCGGGTTGCCGGGATCGCGCGCCAAAAGGCTGCGCGTGACACGTTCGGCTTCCTCGTAACGCTTGAGATCCTGCAGAATCTCGGCGCGTACCGCCGCATGGAGGGGATCGGGATCGAGCGCCCCGGCCTTTTCATAGCAGGCCAGCGCTTCTTCATTCCTATGCTGACGGCGCAGCGCCAGTCCCAGCCTTTGCTGCGCCAGACCGTGAAATTGCGCAGAACGCGGATCCGCGAGGCAGGCGCGCATGGCCTCTTCCGCCTCCCGCGGCCTGCCCCGCGCCAGAAGAAAATCCGCCAGCGCAATCTGTGCCCGGGCCAGGCCGGGCATGACCGCCAGCCATTGGCGCAATGCATCCTCGGCTTCGTCCAGCCGGCCCAGTTGCTCCAATGTCGTGGCTGTTTCGTACCAGGCTTCCGCATGATCGGGTTTCAGACGCGTGGCATCGCGGAAGGCCTCGACCGCTTCGGCATGACGTTCCAGCCAGCGCAGGGCCGTGCCGTGGCCGAAGGCCAGTGGCGCCGCTTTGGGATCGGCGGCACGTGCCTTCGCGAAAAACTCCACCGCGGGCCCAAAGCTCTGCTGGTGCATTTTCACCAGCCCCAGCATGTGGAGCAGGCGTGGATCGCTGCCGGACGTCGCCAGTAGCGGCGCAAGCATGCGCTCGGCGGTGCCCGGGTCCCCGGCGCGCAACGCCTGATCGGCCAGGGCCAGGGCACGGGAAAGGCTGGGGTCTGCCACTATTGTGACCATGGGGTCACACTAGCCGAGGCTTGAAAAATCACCAAAGTCACCCGACATATTGGAGATATGACATATATTTCAGGTGCTTAATTGGTTTTTCCGGCGCATTCAATTTGTCGCAAAATGTCACCCTCAAGCCCTTCCGCCCTCGTATGGCCCGTCATTATAACTACGCGCGGGCGGGGCGCCCCCGGACATGACGATGCATTGGTTCCTGACTGATATCGGCTGGCTTCTGGCTGCCGTTGCCGTTCTCGGCATCGGCTATGCCCTGCTGGCTGCCGCGCTGGTCGGCCGTTTCATGCAGGCCCCGCAAAAGGCCAGCCGTCACAGCTCGCCGGTGACGATCCTGAAGCCCTTGCATCGGTGCGAACCTGACCTGGCGCAAAATCTGGAAACTTTTTTCACCCAGACCTATGACGGCCCGGTCCAGATCATCTTTGGTGTCCACGATCAGGCCGATCCCGCGATCGCTGTGGTCCAGGCCCTGCAGGCCAAATATCCCAAGGCCGATACCGCCATTGTCGCGGATACCGCGCTTTATGGCGCGAATGCCAAGGTTTCCAATCTGATCAACATGCTGCCGCTGGCCCGGCACGATACGCTGGTTCTTTCGGACAGCGACATCGCGGTGGGACCGCTGTGGCTGGCCCAGGTCACCGCTGCCCTGGCCCGGCCGGGAGTTGGGATCGTGACGTGCCTCTATACCGGCGAGCCGGCGCGGGAGGGCCATCCCTTCTGGTCTTCGCTGGCGGCGATGAGCATCTCTTACACTTTCCTGCCCAATGCGGTTTTGGGGACATCCCTGGGCCTGGCCTCGCCCTGTTTCGGCTCGACCATCGCGCTGCGCCGCCAGACGCTCGATGAGGTCGGCGGCTTTGCCGCCTTCGCCGACCAGTTGGCCGACGACTATGAAATGGGCCGGGCCGTGCGCGAGATGGGCTATACCCTGGCGATCCCGGCGATGGGGGTCGGCCATACTGCGGCGGAAACCAGCCTGCGCGACCTTTTCCGTCACGAGCTGCGCTGGAGCCGGACCATCCGCTTGGTGACTCCGGCCTGTCATCTGGGCAGCTTCGTGACGCATGGCTTCGTCTTCGCCCTGCTGGCCGCCATCTTGCTGCAATTTAACCCTGCAAGTCTGGCCTTGCTGATGGCCGCCCTGGGTTCCCGCCTGTTCGTGAAATTCCGAATCGACGGGCTTTTCGGCACCTATGCCGGCCCTGTCTGGCTGATGCCCCTGCGCGACCTGTTGAGTTTTGCCGTGTTCGTTACCTCTCTGTTCGGTGAACGTGTGCATTGGCGCGGCACCCGGTTTGCGGTAGAGGCTTCCGGCGTAATGTCACAGGTCTGACAGGCCTGAAAGTTCCAAGCAGCTTGCCCCTACGGGCTCCGAGGATTTGACGATGATGAAGTCCCTTTTCCTGCAGGCCCCGTCCTTCGACGGCTATGACGGCGGCGCCGGCGCCCGCTATCAGATGAAGCGGGAAGTGAAGAGTTTCTGGTTCCCGACCTGGCTGGCCCAGGCGGCGGCGATGGTGCCGGGCTCGCGCCTGATCGATGCGCCGCCGCACAATCTCTCCTTCAAGGATATCGAGGAAGAGGTGAAGGCCCATGAGCTGATCGTGATCCATACCTCGACGCCCAGCTTCAAGTCGGACGTCAGGACGGCGGGCATGATCCGCGCCATCAATCCCACCGCCAAGATCGGCTTCATCGGCGCCAAGGTGGCGGTCGAGCCGGTTGAAAGCATGCAGGCCTGTCCCGCGCTCGATTTCGTCGCCCGCAATGAATATGACTTCACCATCAAGGAGCTGGCGGAAGGCGCGGACTGGTCCACCATCAAGGGCCTGACCTGGCGCGATGCGTCCGGCCAGATCGTCTCCAATCCGGAGCGCGAGATCCTGGTCGATATGGACAAGCTGCCTTCGGTGCTGCCGCTCTACAAGCAGCTCGACGTGAAACAGTATTTCGGCGGTTATCTGCTGCACCCCTACATGTCCTGGTACACCGGCCGCGGCTGCAAATCGCGCTGTACCTTCTGCCTGTGGCCCCAGACCATCGGGGGTCACAAATATCGCTTCATGTCGATCGATCGCGTGGTGCAGGATGTGAAGTATGTGAAGGAGAATTTCCCCGAAGTGAAGGAGATATTCTTCGACGACGACACGCTTACCGACAATCACGACCGGGTGGAGGAACTGGCGCGCGCGCTGGGTCCGCTGAATGTGGTTTGGTCCTGCAATGCCAAGGCGAATGTGCCGCGCAAGACCCTGGAAGTGATGAAGGCCAATGGCCTTCGCCTGCTGCTGGTCGGCTATGAATCCGGCAATCAGCAGATTCTGCACAATATCAAGAAGGGCCTTCTGGTCGATGTCGCCAAGCGCTTTTCGCGCGATTGCCGCGAGCTGGGCATCGTCGTGCACGGTGCGGGCGGTGGCTGGCGGCGGGGGCGTGCCCAGCAGCAGGAAGTGCACGGTGGCACCCAGCGCATACAGGTCGGTCCACGGGCCCTGCTTGAC
>CAYFKU010000003.1:29227-42022 GCA_964343955.1 uncultured Rhizobium sp.
GTCGTGCACGGCACCTTCATCCTGGGTCTGCCGGGCGAAACCCGCGAAACCATCCAGGAAACGCTTGCCTTCGCCAAGGAAGTCAATCCGCACACCATCCAGGTGTCGCTGGCCGCGCCCTATCCCGGCACCTTCCTCTACAAGCAGGCCAAGGAGAATGGCTGGTTCGCCGATGACGTGGACCTGCTGACGGAAGACGGCACCCAGATCGCGCCGCTCAACTATCCGCATCTGGGCCATACCCAGATTTTCGAGTCGGTGGAGGACTTCTACAAGAAGTTCTATTTCCGTCCCTCCAAGATCATCGAAATCGTCAAGGAGATGCTCACCAGCCGCGACATGATGGTGCGCCGTCTGCGCGAGGGCGTGGAATTCTTCCAGTTCCTCAAGAACCGCGAAGACATGATAGTTTCCTGATGTGCGCAGGCTGATCGTCACGGCGGATGATTTCGGCGCCGCTGTCGAAGTCAATGAAGCGGTCGAGCGCGCCCATCGCGACGGGATTCTGTCCGCCGCCAGCCTTATGGTGTCCGGCGCGGCCGCGGCCGATGCGGTGGCCCGCGCCCGGCGGCTGCCTTCCTTGCGTGTCGGCCTCCATCTGGTGCTGGTGGAAGGGGTGCCGGTTCTGCCGGCATCGCAGGTTCCGGATCTGGTCGATGCGGACGGACATTTCCGCACCGACATGGCCCGCGCCGGCGCGGCCATGTTCTTCCGGCCCGGCGTGCGGGCGCAGCTCGCCGCCGAGATCCAGGCGCAATTCGCGGCCTTTGCCGCCACGGGCCTGACGCTCGATCATGTCAACGCCCACAAGCATTTTCACCTGCATCCCACCATCGCGGGGCTGATGGTCCAGGGCGCCATCGCCAACAGGGCCCGGGGCGCGCGCGTGCCGCTGGAGCCGCAGGACGTGCTGGCGCGAATCGAGCATCACAAATCTTCCGGCGTCGTCGCGCTGACCACGCCCTTTGCCCGCGCCCTGCAGCGCCGCTTTCGCAAGGCCGGCATCGCCGCGCCCGACCGCGTCTTCGGCCTGGCCTGGTCGGGCGCCATGACCGCGCCGCGCATGACAGGCCTTCTGGAACATCTGCCCGACGGACTGACCGAGATTTATACCCATCCGGCGACGGGACCCTATCCGGGCTCGGCGCCGGGCTATCAATATGGCGCGGAACTGGCGGCGCTCACGGACCCGCAGGTGAAGGCGCTCCTGGCCCGCCAGGGGGTGAAATGCGGGGGTTTTGCGGACTTTTCATACCAATGATTTCAAGGGCTTAACTGGAATTTGCGCCCGCGCATTTTGGGGTTCAATTGCTGCCTTTAAACGGGTATTGCAGACGCCAAAGTAGGAAGCATCCATGAGCAGTCATGCTTTTGCCATCCCGCCGGATCTGACACGCGACACGGGAGTCTGGCCGGGCGATGGCCCGATCCGCTTCGGGTCGGATGAACACAAGCGGCTATTCTGCAAGACGCTGCTGGACACGTTCGATCCCTACAAGCCGGCGGTGCTGGACTGGCCGCGCCTGGGCGAGGAAGCGGAGAAGCGCATCACCGCGCTTCCCATCTGGGACATCGCGGTCCAGACGGAAAATCGCGCCGGCCTGAATGTCTGCACCTATGCCGAAGGCGTCCCCGATCCCCTGTTGCGCAAGGCGATCGAACTCAATGGTTTCGAGGAACGTCGTCACCGTCACGTGCTGGCCAATCTGGTCCAGGCCTATGGCATCAAGCTGGCGCCCGAACCGGTCTATGAGCGGCCCAGCAATCCGGAATGGGCATTCCTGGTCACCGGTTACAGCGAGTGTATCGACAGCTTCTTTGCCTTCGGCCTGTTCAAGGCGGCAAAGGACACGGGCTATTTCCCGCCCGAGCTGGTCGAGACTTTTGAACCTGTCATCAAGGAAGAGGGCCGCCACATCCTGTTCTTCGTCAACTGGGTGGCCTGGCATCGCCGCAACATGCCCTTGTGGCGCCGTCCCTGGTTCGAGCTGAAGGTCTTCGCGGTCTGGCTGTTCCTGATCTATGAGCGGATCGGCATTGCCTCCGATGTCGGCCATGGCCAGCAGGACAATAATTTCACCGTCAATGGCGCCAATCAGCTTGGCGCCGACATCGATGTCGGCGAGCTGATCGCCATCTGCCTGTCGGAGAATGAAAAGCGTCTTGCGCCTTATGACAGCCGCCTCAAGAGGCCGCGCTTTGTGCCTTTCCTGGCCGGCCTGGCCCTGAAATTCCTGGGCAGGAAGAAAGCATAGCCATGAAAATCGGTTCGCCGGAACATCGCGACACCTTCTGTCGCCACTTCATGCAGACTTATACGGAGTTCGATCCGGATACGCTGCCCTGGCCGGAACTGGACGAGGCTGCGCTGCAGCGCCTGAAATCCGTGCCCTTCTGGGAAGAGGTTTTCTATACCGAACGGCGCGCCGGGGCGATCGTGGCCGAATTCGTCAAGACGATCGACGATCCGGTGATGAAGGAAGCGGTTGCGCTGCAGGGCCTGGAGGAGGCCCGTCACGCCAAGCTGATCCGCGTGATGATCCAGAAATACGGCATCGATGCCGCCGAGCGTCCGCTGGAGGATGTCAGCGACAATGTCGAAACCCGCTTCAAGGATTTCGGCTTCGGCGAATGCATGGACAGTTTCCTGGGCTTCGGCGTGTTCAAGATCGCCATGGTCAACCAGTTCCTGCCCAAGGAGATGTTCTCCATCTTCGAAACCCTGATGTATGAAGAGACGCGGCACATCGTCTTCTTCGTGAATTGGATGGCCTATAACCAGGCGCAGAAGGGCTTCCTGGCCCGCCTGATGCTGCCGCTCACGGACTTCCGCTATTACATGCGCGCCCTTGGCCGCATGATCGGCACCGCCAAGCGCGGCAAGGAACTGAATGACGGCAAGGAATTCAGCACCACCCAGGCCTCGGTCTTCCTGGATGGCTTCACCTTCCGCCGCTTCCTGGAAGACTGCTATTCGGAAAATCGCCGCCGCATGGGCGCCTTCGATCCCGAATTGCTGCGCCCCAGTTTCCTGCCGCAGCTTGCCGAAACCGCGCTCGGCGCCATGCGCCTGTGGAGCTTTCGCGCCAAGCCGCTGCCCGCGTGAAGTGGGGCCCCAAGATCGGTGTCGGCGTGGCGCTGCTGGCGGGGCTGGTGGCGGCGGTCTATCTGGTCTGGTCGGTCGGGTTTGAATCGATCCTGGGCGCGGTCGCGCGCGCCGGCTTCATGGGCCTGGGGCTTTTGTGCCTCTATGCCCTGCTGGTCTTTGTCAGCCTGGCCTTTGCCTGGCAGTTCCTGTTGCCGCCGGCCCAGCGCCGTCCGCTGCGCGAGCTTTACCTCGCCCGGCTGGTGCGGGATTCCATTGCCGAAATTTCGCCTTTCTCGCCGGTGGGCGGCATGGTGGCTGCGGCCCGGCTTTTGATTTTGAAGGGCATGCCGGGCGCCTATGCCGGCGCCTCGGTTGCCGGCGACGCCACCACCGAGGCGATGGCGCAGGTTGTTTTCCTAGCCTTTGGACTGGGATGGGGCGTCACCCAGTTCCGGGGGCTGGCCGGCAGCGATGTGATGACCCAGGTCATGCTGGCCTTGCTGCTGCTGGCGGTGCCGGCCATCGCCCTGCTGATCTTTCTGCAAAAGAAAGGCGCGGTGTATGCCGAGCGCATGGCGGCCCGCTTTTTTCCGCAGCATGCGCAGGAATTCTCTTTCCATGCCGTGATCGAGGAAATGTACGATTCCAAGAGCCGCCTGGCGGCCTCGGCGGCCTTTCATCTTCTGGCCTGGGTCGGCGCCGGCGTCGGCACCTACATCGCTTTCCGCCTGGTCGGCGGCGAGATTTCCCTGGCCAATGCGGTGGCGCTGGAAGCCCTGCTCTGCACCCTGCGCAGCATCGCGGCCCCGGTGCCGGCCGGCATCGGCGTGCAGGAATGGGGCTATGCCGTGCTGGCGCCGCTGTTCGGCCTGCCCGCCGAGATGGGCGTGGCGGTGTCCTTGCTCAAGCGGGCGCGGGAGATTGTGCTGGGCGTTCCGGCCCTTCTTTATTGGCAGGGTGTGGAAGGGCGGCGCGCCCTGGCCGGGGCCGGCAATGGCTGACATCGCGCTTGTGACAGGAGCCTCCGGCTTCGTCGGCTCCGCCGTGGCGCGCGCGCTTGGCGCGCGCGGCCTGCATGTGCGAGTGCTGATGCGCGCCACCGCTTCGCGCAAGAATATCGCCGATCTGGATTGCGAGCCGGTCGAAGGCGATATGCGGGACGAAGTCTCGATGACGACAGCCATGCGAGGGGCCCGCTATTTCTTCCATGTCGCCGCGGATTACCGCCTCTGGGCGCCGGACCCGGGCGAGATCGAACGCAACAATCTGCTGGGCGCCCGCGCCACCATGAACGCGGCGCTGACATGTGGCGTCGAGCGCGTGGTCTATACCTCATCGGTCGCCGCGCTGAAGCCCGGCGAGACCGCGGTCGATGAGACTTCCCGCCATACGCCGCAAAGCGTGATCGGCGCCTATAAGCGCAGCAAGCTGGTGGCCGAGCGGGAGGTGGAACGGCTGATCCGCGACCGGAATCTGCCGGCGGTGATCGTGGCGCCTTCCACGCCCATCGGGCCACGCGATATCAAGCCGACGCCGACCGGTCGCATCATCGTGGAGGCCGCCACCGGCAGGATGCCCGCCTTTGTCGATACCGGCCTCAATCTGGTGCATGTCGATGACGTGGCGGCCGGCCATCTCATGGCGCTCGACAAGGGACGTGTCGGCGAGAATTACATACTGGGCGGCGAGGATGTCAGCCTTCAGGCCATGCTGGCCGACATCGCGCGCCTGTCCGGACGCAAGGCGCCGCGCATCAAACTGCCGCGCGCGCCCCTGTTCCCGCTGGCCTGGGGCGCCGAAGCGCTGGCGCGGATCACCGGCAAGGAGCCGTTCCTGACCGCCGACGCGCTGCGCATGTCGCGCTATCGCATGTTCTTCAGCTCGGAAAAGGCCAGGCGCGAGCTGGGCTATCGGGCGCGCCCCTATGTGCGGGGCCTTGAGGACGCGCTGGCCTGGTTCGGCGCGCACGGGTATCTCGCATGATCGCGGGCATCTTGTGCGGTTTCCTGCCGCTGGCCATCTGGCTCTATCTGCTGCTGTTTCATCACCGTTTCTGGCTGTTGAAGGAGCGCGACAGCGGGGACCTCTCCGATCCCGCCGCCTGGCCCAAGGTCGTGGCAGTGGTTCCCGCGCGCAACGAAGTCGATGTGATCCAGGTCAGCCTTTCCAGCCTGCTGGCCCAGGACTATCCGGGCGAGCTTCATGTCGTTCTGGTGGACGATCAGAGCGATGACGGCACCGGCGCCCGGGCCCGCGCCCTGAACAACAGCCGGTTGACGGTGATTTCCGGCACGGCGCGCCCAGCGGGCTGGACCGGCAAGCTTTGGGCCATGAGCCAGGGCGTGGAACATGCCACGAGCCTTCAGCCTGAATATCTCTGGTTCACCGATGCCGATATCAGTCACAGCCCAGACAATCTGCGCCGGCTGGTGGCCCGGGCGGAAGTTGGCGGCAATGTCCTGGTATCGCTGATGGCGCGGTTGCAGTGCCAGACTCTGGCGGAGCATTTTCTCATTCCCGCCTTCGTGTTTTTCTTCGACATGCTGTTTCCCTTCGGAGCGGTGAACGATCCGGGATCGAAGATGGCTGCCGCGGCGGGGGGCTGCATGCTGGCGCGGCGCGCCGCGCTGGAAAAAGCGGGCGGCATCGCCGCCATCCGCCACAATATCATCGATGACTGCGCCATGGGCCGGGCGATGAAGGGGCAGGGCCCTGTCTGGCTGGGCCTGACCGACCGCGCTTTGTCCTTGCGTCCCTACCATCAGATCGCCGATGTGCGGCACATGGTGGCGCGCACGGCTTATGCCCAGTTGGGCTATTCGCCCCTGATGCTGCTCGGCACGCTTCTGGGACTGGCGCTGGTCTATCTGGGCCCTGTCGCGGCGGCCCTGTTCGGCTGGGGCATTTCCCAGATGGCCGGCTGGCTGGCCTGGTTCATCATGGCCATCATGTTCCAGCCCATGCTGCGCTTCTACCGGGTGTCACCGCTTTGGGGTCTGGCGCTGCCGCTGATCGGTCTCTTTTATGCGGCTTTCACCCTGGAATCGGCCATTCAGCACTGGGCCGGCCGCGGCGGCATGTGGAAGGGCCGGGCCCAGGGCAATGCAAAAAAGGCGGATGCCGGAAAGGTGGGCGCGTGAGCGGCGTCGCAGACCTGCAATCGGGCAAAGGACACAAGGACGAGAATTTTCCCGTCGCATCCATTCTGATTGCGCCGAAGAACCGGCCGCCCGTCATGGCCTTTTATCATTTCGTGCGCAGCGCCGATGACGTGGCCGATCATCCCACGGCGGCGCCGGCCGAAAAGCTGCGCCTGCTGGAAGCGATGCGTGCCAGTCTGGAAGGTGAAAGCGATGCGGTGCCCGAAGGCGTGCGCCTGCGCGAGATTTTGAAGGCGCGCGGCCTGTCGGCGGTCCATGCCCTGGACCTGCTGGAAGCCTTCCGCCGCGATTGCACCAAGCTGCGCTACCGGGACTGGGACGATCTCATCGATTATTGCCGCTACAGCGCCATGCCGGTGGGCCGCTTCGTCCTGGACGTGCATGGCGAGTCGCCCGACCTGTGGCCCGCCAATGACGCGCTCTGCGCGGCCCTGCAGGTCATCAACCATCTCCAGGACTGCGCCAAGGACTATCGCGAACTGAACAGGGTCTATATTCCCGAACCCATGCTGCAGGAGGCCGGGGTGGACGTGACGGCGCTGAACGCGACGGCGGCCAATCCCGCCCTGGCCGGGGTGATCGCGGCGCTCGCCAGGCGCAACGCCGAATTGCTGGGTCTTTCGCGTCCCTTTGCCCGCGCCATCCGCGACAGCCGGCTGTCGCTGGAGGTTGACCTGATCCAGACCCTGGCCGACGACCTGAACAGCATGCTGATCACCCGCGATCCGCTGTCGCAGTCCGTGCATCATTCCAAGATGGATGTGGTGGCCCTTTTCATGAAACGCTTTCCTTCCTTTGCGCTGATGCGCCTGACACGCCCGAAAAGATGACGCGATGACGAATGTTGAAAATCTCGGCGCTCCCGCCGCCAAGGCGGTGAGGAAGAAGGCCAGCGGCAGCTCGTTCTATATTGCCATGCGGCTGATGCCGGCCGAAGAGCGGGACGCCATGTTCGCGATCTACGCTTTCTGCCGCAAGGTGGACGATATCGCCGATGATGGCGTGGGCGCGCGCGCGGAACGGCATGAAAGGCTGGAGCAGTGGCGCCAGGATCTGCGCGCGCTCTATGACGGCGCCTCATCCATTCCGCAGCAGGTCCGCTTTCTGGCGCCCGCCGTGACCCGCTTCCGCCTGAGGCTGGAAGACTTCCTGGCGGTGCTGGACGGCATGGACATGGATGTGGCGGAAAATATTGTCGCGCCCGATCTGGCTCTGCTGGACCTTTATTGCGACCGGGTCGCCAGCGCCGTTGGCCGCCTCTCGATCAAGATATTCGGCATGGAGGAGGGGCCGGGCCTCCAGCTCGCCCATCATCTGGGCCGGGCGCTGCAACTGACCAATATCCTGCGCGACATCGACGAAGACGCCGCCATTGGCCGCCTGTATCTGCCGCGCGAATATCTTGAGGAGATGGATTGTTGCCGCTCGCTCGATCCGGTGACGATCGTGAACAAGCCGCAGATCGATGCGGTCTGCCGCAAGCTTGCCGCCCTGGCGCACCAGCATTATGAGGCCGCGAACCGCATCCTGGCGGCCCGCCCCAGGGGGCGCATCAAGACGCCACGCCTGATGGGCGCGGTCTATTCGGAAATTCTCACCGCCACCGAGGCGCAGGGCTTTGCCGCGCCCCGCCGCCGGGTGTCCCTGCCCAAGGGCAAGCTTCTGTCGCTGGTTCTGCGGCAGGGGCTTTTTTCATGATCGCCCGATGAGCAAGGCTTTCGTCATCGGCGGTGGACTGGCGGGGTTATCCGCGGCGACCCGCCTGGCGTCGCGCGGCGTCCCGGTAACCTTGCTGGAAGCGGCGGGGCAGGCCGGCGGGCGCTGCCGTTCCTATTTTGACGCCGCGATGGGCGGGATCATCGACAATGGCAATCATCTGGTCCTGTCAGGTAATCGCGCGGTGCACGATTATCTGGCGCGCATTGGCGCCAGGGATGCACTGGCCGGCCCGGCGCAGGCAGCCTTCGATTTTGTCGATTTGCGTGACAATAGGCGCTGGCGGCTGGTGCCGGGGGACGGCCCTTTGCCGCTCTGGGTGACGCGCGCGGCCCGCCGCGTGCCGGGCACCCGCGCCGCCGACTATCTGCGCTATCTGCCGCTGTTCTGGGCCGGCAATCGGACGCGTATCGGCGATGTCGTGAAAGAACGGGGCCCCTTGTGGGACCGCCTGATGCGGCCTTTCCTGGTGGCGGCGCTCAATACCGAACCGGAAGACTCCTCCGCCGCGCTGGCGGGCACGGTGCTGCGCGAGACTCTGGCCAAGGGCGGGCGTTACTATCGACCGCGTGTTGCCCATCCCACCCTCGCGGCGGCCTTCGTCGAGCCGGCGCTTCGCTATCTGGAAGGCCACAAGGCGGATGTGCGCTTGGGCACGCGGCTGCGCGCCCTGACTGTGACCCAAAGCCACGTGATGGCCCTGGAAACAGGCGACGTGGTTCGTCCTGTCGATAATCGCGACGCGGTGGTGCTGGCGGTGCCGCCCTGGGTCGCGCGCGACCTGGTGCCGGACCTGATCGTGCCCGACGATTTCCGCGCCATCGTCAATGCCCATTTCCGGATGCCGGCGCCCGCCGGCGCGCCGCTGATACTGGGCGTGATCGGCGGCACCGCCGAATGGATATTCGCCTTTTCGGACCGCATCTCGGTCACCATATCCAATGCCGATGCCCTGGCGGACCAGGATCGGGAAAGCCTGGCACGGCTGATCTGGGCAGATGTCGCCAGGGCGCTCGGCATCGAGGCCGAAATGCCCGCCTGGCAGATCGTCAAGGAAAAGCGCGCCACTTTTGCCGCCACCCCCGAACAGGATGCCAGGCGCCCTGGCGCGGGTACCCGCTGGCGCAACCTGTTCCTGGCGGGGGACTGGACCGGGACGGGACTGCCCGCAACCATCGAGGGGGCCTTGCGCTCCGGTGAAACGGCGGCGGCTTTGGCCGCCCGCCATCTGTCTTTATAGTGGCCGTCCCATGAACCAGCTCAACCCCGCCGCATTTACCGAGGTTGATGGCGCCATCCGCGCCGCCACCGGCGCCATCCTGCGCGACCAAAAGCCCGATGGGCATTGGGTCTATGAACTGGAAGCCGACGCCACCATCCCGGCCGAATATGTCCTGCTGGTTCACTATCTGGCGGAAGAGCCCAACCTGGAGCTGGAGCGCAAGATCGGCGTCTATCTGCGCCGCATCCAGGGCGCCCATGGCGGCTGGCCGCTTTATCACGAAGGCGCCTTCGATATATCCGCGACCGTCAAAGCCTATTTCGCTCTGAAGATGATCGGGGACGATATCGACGCCCCCCACATGAAGCGGGCGCGCGAGGCGATCCACCAGCGCGGCGGGGCCATCAAGGCCAATGTCTTCACCCGCATTCTGCTGGCGCTTTACGGCGAATGTTCCTGGAACGATGTTCCGACGGTGCCGCCGGAGCTGATCCTGCTGCCGCGCTGGTTCCCGGTGCATCTGTCCAAGATGAGCTATTGGGCGCGCACGGTGATTGTGCCGCTGCTGGTGCTTTGCGCCCGCCAGCCCCTGGCCAGGAATCCGCGGGCCATTCATGTGCCCGAACTTTTCGTGCCCGGCGTGCCGGCGGCCTCGCCCCGCGCACCCCATCAAAGCGCGGGCTGGTCCGCCTTCTTCACGGCGCTCGACAAGGTGCTCAAGCGCGTGCCCTGGCCCAGGGGTGCGCGCGAAAAGGCCATTGCCGAATGTGTGCGCTGGACCACCCAGCGGCTGAACGGCGAAGACGGTCTGGGCGCGATCTATCCCGCCATGGCCAACAGCGTGATGCTGTATGATCTGTTGGGTTATCCGCCCTCCCACCCCGACCGCGCGATTGCGCGCAAATCGGTCGAGAACCTGCTGGTCATCAAGGATGACGAAGCCTATTGCCAGCCCTGCGTCTCGCCGGTCTGGGATACCGCGCTGGTCGCCCATGCCCTGATGGAAACGCGCGATGCAGAAGCCGAAAAGGCGGTGGCGAAGGGCCTGGAATGGCTGAAGCCGCTGCAGGTGCTGGATGTGAAGGGCGACTGGGCCGAGGAAAAACCCGATGTACGGCCCGGCGGCTGGGCCTTCCAGTATCGCAACGACTATTACCCCGACCTGGACGATACCGCCGTGGTGGTGATGGCGATGGACCGGGCCGGTGTGGCGCATGACGATGTCGCGATCGCGCGCGGCCGTGAATGGGTCGAAGGGCTGCAAAGCCGCGACGGCGGCTGGGGCGCCTTCGACGCCGACAACAGCTATTATTATCTGAACAACATTCCCTTCGCCGATCATGGCGCGTTGCTTGACCCGCCCACCGAAGATGTCTCGGGCCGCTGTGTCGGCATGCTGGCGCAGTTGGGCGCAGGGCCCGACGATCCGCGCCTGAAGGCGGGCATCGAATACTTGATCAAGACCCAGCGCGATGACGGCTCCTGGTGGGGCCGCTGGGGCGTCAATTACATCTATGGCACCTGGTCGGCGCTCGCCGGGCTCAATGGCGCAGGCCTTGGCGCCGATCATGCCACCATGAAAAAGGGCGCGGACTGGCTGGTCGCGATCCAGAATCCGGATGGCGGCTGGGGCGAGAATTGCGATAGCTACAAGCTGGACTACAAGGGCTATGAGCCCGCGCCTTCCACCGCGTCACAGACGGCCTGGGCATTGCTGGGCCTGATGGCGGCGGGGCAGGTGGATCATCCCGCGGTGGCGCGCGGCGTCAACTATCTCAAGGCTACGCAAGGCATGGACGGCCTCTGGACCCAGCCGCATTACACCGGCGGCGGCTTCCCGCGTGTCTTCTATTTGAACTATCACGGCTATCCGAAATTCTTCCCGCTTTGGGCCCTGGCGCGCTATCGCAATCTCAAGACCGGCAATTCGCGCCGGGTCGAGTTTGGCCTGTGAGGCCAGGGTGACCATCATTGCCGTCACGGGATTGATCAAGGAAGCCCGGATCGTCGGCGTCGCCGATGTGGTGGCGGTGGCGGGCGGCGGTGACGGCGAGGGGCTGGCAGCCAAGCTCGACGCCCTGCATGGCGATCTCAAGGGCGTGATTTCCATCGGCCTGGCCGGGGCGCTGTCGCCGCACCTGAAAGTCGGCGATGTGGTGATTGCCGACCGTCTGATCACGGGCCTGGAAAGCTGGGATTGCCACGAGCCCTGGCGTGTCCGCCTTCTGTCACGCCTGCCGCAAGCCCATCAGGGCCAGATCTTCGGCAGCGATGTGATCATCGAGGATGCAGTCACCAAATCCGGTCTTTATGACACCACTGGCGCCCTGGCGGTGGACATGGAATCGCAGATCGCTGCCCGCTTCGCCGCCAAACGCAATCTGCCGCTGGCGGCGCTGCGGGTCATTTCGGACGATGCCGGCCATATCTTGCCGCCGGCCGCGCTGGTGGCAATGAAGCCGGATGGCGGCATCGCGCTGGGCCGTGTGCTGGGCTCGCTGCTGCGCAAACCAAACCAGGTGCCGGCGCTGATCCGCACGACCCGGGCCTCCAGCACGGCTTTTGCGGAATTACTCCGCTGCCGCGACCGTCTGGACGTCGGCCTCTGTGGTGTTTGACTTGCCGGCGCGGATCTCGCTCATCTTCTTTTCGACGTGACGCGAGAAGACATATTCAGCCGGCCGCTGCTTTGACAGGTCGATCTCCGGCGCGAAATCGCCTTCGGTCTTCACCCCGCGCATCAGGATCGGCAGCATCTTGAGCGGATGCTTGATGGCGTCGGTGGCGGCGGTGCCTTCGAAGCCGCAATGCACCATGCAGTTGGCGCATTTCTCATACTTGCCGACGCCGTACTTCTCCCATTCGGTGCCTTCCATCAGCTCCTTGAAGGTCTTCACATAGCCTTCGCCGAGCAGATAGCAGGGCTTCTGCCAGCCGAAGACGGTGAGCAGCGGCATGGACCAGGGCGTGCATTCATAGGTCTGGTTACCCGCCAGGAAGTCCATGAACAGCGAGGAATTGGTGAACTCCCAGTTCTTGCCGCCATTGCCGCGCTTCAGGATCTCGCGGAACATGGTCTTGGTGCGCTCCCGGTTCAGGAAGTGCTGCTGGTCGGGCGCCCGCTCATAGGCATAGCCGGGCGAGACGGTGATGCCGTCCACGCCCATCGCCATCATCTCGTCGAAGAATTTCGCGGTGCGCTCCGGGTCGGCGCCGTCGAACAGCGTGCAGTTGATCTGGGTGCGGAAGCCGCGTTCCTTGCACAGCTTGATGGCCGCGACGGCCTTTTCATAGGTGCCATCCAGGCAGACCGACTTGTCGTGCATCGCCTTGTCGCCATCCAGATGGATCGACCAGGTGAAATTGGGGTGCGGCTTGTACTGGTCGATCTTCTTGGCCAGCAGCAGCGCGTTGGTGCACAGGATCACGAACTTGTCGCGCTCGATATAGCCCTCGACGATCTTGGGCATGTCGCGATGGAGCAGGGGCTCGCCGCCGGCGATGGAAACGGCGGGTGCGCCGCATTCCTCGATGGCGTCCATGCACTGCTGATAGGACAGGCGCTGGTTCAGGATCGGGTCCGGATAATCGATCTTGCCGCAGCCCTT
>CAYFKU010000003.1:42032-43747 GCA_964343955.1 uncultured Rhizobium sp.
GCAGCGGAACAGCGGCTCCAGCATCAGCACCAGCGGGTACTTGCCGCCGGAAAGATGCTTCTTCATCACATAGGCGCCGATCTTGGCGGCCTGACGCAGCGGCAATCCCATGACTTAAGCCCTCAGCTCGGCGGGAAGACGGAACTCGATATGTTCCTTCTTGCCTTCCATCTGTTCCACTTCCACGTCCTCGATCCGGCCCAGGGCCTCGATCACATGCTTGACCAGTTCTTCCGGCGCGCTGGCGCCGGCGGTCAGGCCGACCACGGCCTTGCCCCTGACCCATTCCGGCTTCAGTTCGCTGCCGTCATTGATCAGATAGGAAGGCACGCCCTCCTCGATGCCGATCTCCCGCAGCCGGTTGGAGTTGGAGCTGTTGGCCGCGCCCACCACCAGGATCACATCGGCGATCTTGGCAAGCTGGCGCACCGACGTCTGGCGGTTCTGGGTGGCGTAGCAGATGTCGGATGTTTCCGGACCGACAATGTCGTGGAAGCGGTTTTTCAGCGCCACGATGATCGCCTTGGTGTCGTCGATCGAAAGCGTGGTCTGGGTGATATAGGCGACCGGAGTCTCGGGCTGAATGTCCAGCTCGCCCACGTCGGACTCGTTCTGCACCAGGGTGACCGGCGCGCCGACCTGGCCCATCGTGCCTTCCACTTCGGGATGGCCGGCATGACCGATCAGGATCAGGCGGCGGCCATGGGCGACATAGCGCTTGCCCTGATTGTGCACCTTGGAAACCAGAGGGCAGGTGGCATCCAGAACGGGAAGGCCCCTGTCTTCGGCTGTTTTCACCACCGACTGGGGCACACCATGGGCGCTGAACACGGTCACGGCGCCTTCGGGCACTTCGTCCAGTTCTTCGACAAAGTGGGCGCCCTTGTTCTTCAGCGTGTCCACGACATGCTTGTTGTGCACGATCTCGTGGCGGACATAGACGGGCTCGCCATACTTATCGAGCGCCTTTTCCACGATATCGATGGCGCGCACGACGCCGGCACAGAAGCCGCGCGGCTGGGCAAGAATGACTCGCATGACGGTCCTATTCGCTCCAAAGCCTGCCGCCCCCGGCAGGGCCCGCAAGGCCAGCGGGTTTGGCACCGCAACATAGTCATTTTCCCCTTTCCGGATAGGGGGTGCAAACCCTTTCTCCGGCCCCTGGGCGCATGGCTGGGCGGTTCCGCGGGCAGACCGAAACCTTATGAAAAGTAAGGAAAAGCGGCCACCAAAGGACTGGCGAAACCGCCTCTCCTGGGGCTACAAGCGGGCCTGAAAGCCCGACTCCGGCCCTTGGGGGCAGAAATGGCCGGAAACGGGGTGCAAATGGGGCGCCATGTCCGAAAATTCCAATCCTGCGGCGGCGGCCGGAACACCCGGACGGCCTGACACCAGCCTGCTGCCACCTGCCATTGCCGCCAGCGGCAAGCTGGTTGACGCGGCCCTGGATGCGGTCCTGCCGCGGCCCGCCGGACGCCAGGCGCGGGTGCAGGAGGCGATGCGTTACGCGATCACCGCCGGAGGCAAGCGGCTGAGGCCCTTCCTGGTGCTGCATTCCGCCCGGCTGTTCGGGGTCGATGATTCGCGATCCTTGCGGGTCGGCGCCGCGATCGAGGCGCTGCATACCTACAGCCTGGTGCATGACGACCTGCCCTGCATGGACGATGACGATCTGCGCCGCGGCAGGACCGCATCCAGGGCCGCGTCAACCAGCT
>CAYFKU010000003.1:43757-54923 GCA_964343955.1 uncultured Rhizobium sp.
TCCCACCACCCATATCGCCTTCGACGAGATGACGGCGGTGCTGGCGGGAGATGCATTGCTGACCATCGCCTTCGAGATTCTTGCCGATGCCCGCACCCATCCATCCGCCGATGTCCGCTGCGCCCTGATTGCCAGGCTGGCGGAGGCATCCGGCCATAGCGGCATGATCGGCGGCCAGATCATCGACATGCTTGCCGATGCCAGTTTCGGCGTCGAAGACGTCATCGACCTGCAGCGCCGCAAGACGGGACAGTTGTTCGAATTCTCCTGCGAGGCCGGGCCTATCCTGGGGCAGCAGGACGCCGAGACCCGCGCCCGGCTCAAAGCCTATGCCGAGGATATGGGCGTGGTATTCCAGATCACCGACGATCTGCTCGATGTCACATCCACGGCCGAAAAAACCGGCAAGGCCGTGGGCAAGGATGCCGATATGGGCAAGCAGACTCTTGTCACCCTGCTGGGCCTGGAAGGGGCGCGGGCGGAAGCCGAGAAACGCGCCCGCCGGGCAGTCGAGGCATTGGGGCCCTATGCGGCGCGCGCGCCCGAATTGTCTGCCTTGCCGTTTTTACTGCTGGATCGTGACACCTAAGGTCCGGGCGGCTTTCCGCGCGATCCCGCGAAAGCTGAATATCCGTTCAGTTTGGGGCCGGATTTTCGCCCCTTTCTGCCGCTATATTGGAGTTTCATGCGTTACCCGCCAAAGCTTGCGCCAAAGCTTGTCAGCGCCAAGGAGTGATCTGGGATGAAGCCGATATTGAAGACTTTGCTAGTCGCTTTCGCATTGGGTGCCGCGCCCCTGCCGGGCGTCATGCTCGTCCAGCCTGCCCAGGCCCAGGCCGCCGATCCGGCCGTGGCCCAGGTGCAGGGATTTTATGACGCGCTTCTGGCCGCGATGAAATCGGGCGGAACGGTCAAGTCGCGGTACGAAAAGCTGAGGCCCGCGGTGGAGAAAGCCTTCGATCTGCCGGCCATGACGGCGGCGGCGGTGGGTCCGGCCTGGGCCACCGCCTCGGACGGCGACAAGAAGGCGCTGATCGACGCCTTCGGCAAAATGACCATCGCCAATTATGCCAAGAATTTTGATTCCTTTGGCGGCGAGAAATTCGTCGTCGAGCCGGCCTCGATCGTTCGCGGCTCGGACCATTTCGTGAAAAGCACGATGAAGACCTCCAGCGAGACGATCGCCTTCAATTATCGCCTCCACCAGTCCGGCGCCGACTGGAAGGTCACGGATGTTCTGCTTGCCGGCAATATCAGCCAGATGGCGCAGAAGCGGTCGGATTTCGCGGCGACGCTTGCGAGTGATGGTCCCGCCGGTCTTGCCAAGCGCATCAATGCGCTTGCCGACCAGATGCTCGGCTAGGATGCCGGCCTACACCTCGGGATCATGCATCCTGAGCTGATGGTGCGGCGGGCCCAAAAGGGCGGGCGACAGGAACAGCGTCGTCGCCAGCACCCAGGCCAGCGAGATCATCAACAGTTCGCCCATGCTGGCCGTGCCCGGATGGGTCGAAAGCCACAGGGTGCCGAAGCCCAAAGCCGTGGTGGCGGCGGAGAAGATCACCGCCCGGGTCAGCGCCGATGCCAGGAAGCAGCGCTCGCCATGGCGCCACGCGACCACGAAATAGATGTTGAAAGCCACGCCTATGCCCAGAAGCAGCGGCAGGGCGATCACATTGGCGAAGTTCAGTTTCAGGTCCAGCACCACACAGGTCGCCAGGGTGAGTAGCCCCGCCAGCACCAGCGGCGCCAGGGTCATCAGCACATCGTGGAAGCTGCGCAGCACCAGGAATAGCAGGATGGTGATGGCGATGAAGCTCAGCACGCCCGCTTCCGCGAAGGCCCCGACGATGGTCTTGCCGGATTCGCGGATGGAGATGGGCGCGCCGGTGGCCTGTGGCGCAATGCGCAGCACCTGGTCGGAAAAGGCCGACAGCGCGTCCGGCTCGTTGCTGGTATTCTTGGGGAAGACCTGAATCCGCGCTGTGCCGTCGGCGGCGATCCAGTCGGCCTTCATCTCCGGCGGCATGGTCGCGATGGCGATGGGCTGGGCTTTCAGTGAATCCGTGACCTGGCCCAGCATGGTCTGAAGCCCCGGCACAAAGGCCTCATGCGCCCGCGCCATCGCGGCCTTTCCGCCGCGCGCCGTTGCCTGCATGGCATCCGCCAGGCGGCGGGCATCGCGCGCCGGCTGGTCCTGGGCGGTGCCGGCCGCGGCGCGCAGCTTCTGGGCAGTGCTGTTCAGCGCCGCGATGGTCTGGGCGTCGCTGGGCGGCGGCGCCACATCCAGCGGCGTAAGTGTTGAGTCCAGCAGCGTGTTGGCGTCGGCGATCAGCGCCAGCTTTTCCTTCTGCTCGCCGGGAATGAAGCTGGAAAGGGTCAGAACCTGCGATACCAGCGAGGCTTGCGACAGGCGCTCCGCCAGCGCATCCGCCTCGGCCAGGGAATATGCGGGCACGTCGATCGTGTTGGGCGACGTAAGCGGATTCTTCATCAGATCGAAGATGGTGGAGACGGACTCCACATGCGGGCTGCGCAGATTGAGCGGGTTGGAATCGAAGCGCACGAACAGGATCAGGACCAGGCCGACAAGGCCTGCGCCCCCGGCAATCCGCACCACATTCCTGCGATGGGCGGTCATGAATTCGTCCAGGCGTCCAAGGGCGGTGAACCCCACTTCTTCTTCCTCGCCGGGCGGGTTGAGCAGCATCAGAAGCGCCGGCAGCATGGTGATGGCCAGCAGGAAGGCGACGATCATGCCGATGCCTGCCACCTTTCCCAGCTCCGCCACGCCGGTATAGGTGGTGGGCAGGAAGGAAAAGAAGCCTGCGGCGGTTGCGGCTGCCGCCAGCGCCAGGGGAATGCCCACCCCGCGTCCTGCCTTGGTCAGGGCCCTGTCCAGCCTGTCTTCCGTGTGGCGCTCATGGCGATAGCGCACGGCGAACTGGATGCCGAAATCGACACCCAGTCCGACAAACAGGGCGATGAAGGCGATGGAAATGATGTTGAAGACGCCGACCAGGATCAGGCCCGCCGCCATGGTGATGGCCAGGCCCACGAAAAGCGTCACCAGGATGGCGAAGATGATCTTGAAGCTGCGCAGCGCCAGCCACAGGATCAACAGCACGGCGCCCATCATCGCAGCCGTCATCAGCGCGGCGCGGTCGGTGATGGTGGCGAATTCCTCGTCCGCCAGAGGCACCGGGCCGGTCAGCCGCACACGCACACCATGTTCCGGCGTCAGGCCCAGCGCGCGCGCTTCCTTGCGGATTTCGCTGTCGGCCTGTGCGCCGGGCTCCAGCGCATTGAAGTCCAGCCGCGGCTTGATTTCGATGAAACGGCGGATTTCCTCCTGCCGGGGCGGCGCGTTGGTGATCAGCGAGCGCCAGGACATATATTGCGTCTTGCCCTGGGCCGCGGCCTCGAACACGTCGGCGAAGCGCGCCATGGGCGCATCCAGATCGGCCAGCCTGGCATCTCCGCTGCTCACACCCAGAAGCGCGGTGGACAAGGTGCCGGCAATGCCGCGCAAGGACGGATCGGCGGCCAGCGAACCCAGAAAGGGCTGGGCCTTGATCAGTTGCTGGGTGGTCTCCTGCACTTCCTTCAGGGAAAGAAACAGCAGGCCGTTCTGGCTGAAGAAGGGGCCGCCGTCGGGGCGGCGCACATGGGGAAAGAGCTTGGGATTGGCTGCCAGATTTTCCGTCAGCCGCGCCGCGGCCGATTCCGCCAGCTCAGGGGTGATGCCATCGATCACCGCAACGGTAAGGTTGCTCTGCTGCGGGAAGCGGGCGTCGAAGCTGGCCTGGCGCATGCGCCAGCCGACCTTGGCATCGATCAACTGTTCGCTGTCGGTGTTCATGGCGAAATTCTGGCTGGTATGCCAGGCCGCGCCGCCGCCCAGCAGCAGGCAGGCGATGATGACCGCCACGGGGAAGCGGCAGCACAGGGCCACGATACGCTCGATGATCGTCATAAGCCGGGTTAGAGCATTTTTGGCTCGGTCTTAAAAGCCAGCTTAAAAGCCAGATCAAAAGCCGGATCAAAAGTCAGGCAATTCGGCCATCCGGACGGGACTGTCTTCTATCAGGCGCGCCCGCCGCTCCATATAAAGCGTGCGCATGGTGGCGTAATAATCCAAGCTGGTGCGCTGGATGTCCCGGAAGGTGACGATATTGCTGGACCGGTTGTCCATCGAGCCCAGGGTCGATTTCACTAGCCCGACATAGTTGTTGCCGTCATACCTCACATAGCGCAGCGGCGAGGCAAATCCGTCCAGATAGTTGCCCGCGAAGTCGCGCACGTCGGTGGAGCCGCGGAAGGGCAGCACCATATAGGGTCCGGGTGGCACGCCATAGGTCCCCATGGTCTGGCCGAAGTCGCGGTTGCGCGCCGGCATGCCCAGTCCGAGGCGACGTCGAAAATGCCCGCCACCCCGACGGTGGTATTGACGATGAAGCGCCCCGCGGCGCTGGTGGCGCCCGCGAACCTGGCCTGCAACAGGCTGTTGGCCACGTTCACGGGGCCACCCAGATTGTCCAGGATATTGTGCAGTCCGCCGCGCACGGTCTGCGGCACCGTCTCCTTATAGGCGGTTGCGGCCGGCACGCCGGCATTGCGGTCCAGCCGCTGGTTCAGATCGAAAAAGGTGCGATTGATACGTTCCAGCGGATCGTAAACGGCGCTGGCGCTCGCCTCTTCCTGGTGTGCCGCGCCGGCGCAGCCGCCCGCGCACAAGGCCAGAGCCAATATCCCGGCGTGCCATTTCCCCATTTGCCCCACGGCGCTGCTTTTCGCATGTCGCCGTCCCCCACATTCCCGACAAAGCTAATCACTTGCGGCGGGGCTTGCGGAAGGGGGATGGCGCTCAACATTCACCTTGTTGTGAAATATAGAGGGGCAGGGAACTTTGCTGGCGCGTCGTCCGGCTTTCCCGTAAACAGGGCTTTGCCTGAAAAATATGCGACGCCGCAAAGGAGGCGGCCCATGACCGATCCGGAACTGCTGCGCCTGCGAGATAGCATCGACAATATCGACGCCGCCCTGATTCACCTTCTGGCGGAGCGGTTCAAATGCACCCAGGCGGTGGGGGAATATAAAGCCACCCACAGTTTGCCGCCGGCCGATCCTTCGCGCGAAGCAGCCCAGATCGCACGGCTGCGGCGTCTTGCGACTGACGCCAAGCTGGATCCGGACTTCGCGGAGAAATTCCTGAACTTCATCGTCAAGGAAGTCATTCGGCATCACGAGGCCATTGCGAAGAGCCGGACTTGAACTGGCAGCCTGGCGCCAACGCGTAACGGAGGAGCGTCATGAAGAACTTCCTGGGAATCTATATGGGCTCCGGTGAGCCCGTGGAACGGCCGGATGCGGCGACGGTGAACCGTGGCCTGGCGGCCTGGCACAAATGGATGGCCGACAATGCCGCATCGGTGGTTATGGCTGGCGGGCCGCTGGGCAAGACCAAAAAGGTTGGGCCGGGCGGCATCAGCGATATCCGCAATCGCATGGCGGGCTAAATCGTGGTCCAGGCCGAAAGCCATGAAGCGGCGGCGAAGCTGTTCGAACGCCATCCGCATTTCTCCATCTTTCCCGGCGACAGCGTCGAGGTGATGGAGTGCTTGCCGATACCGGGCGCGTCCTAGCGCGGCGCGAAAAAAAGGGTGCCTCGGAGGGCGCCCTTTCTGCTTGCTTTCGATGCGGTCAGAACGCCAAGGGCCTGGCGTGTTTCACCTGCGGCAGCTTGGCGACCGCGTCCGCCACATCCGCCGGGACCGGGCCATCCACCTCGATCAGGGCAATCGCGTCCTGGCCCGGCGCGCTGCGGCCCAGGGTGAAGTTGGCGATATTGACCTTGGCGTCGCCCAGCAGGGTGCCCAGCTTGCCGATAAAGCCCGGCTTGTCCTCATTGACGATATAGAGCATGTGCGGCGCGAATTCCGCATCCAGGCCGATATCCTTGATCTGGATCAGGCGCGGACGCCCGTCGGAGAAGACGGTGCCGGCGACGCGGCGGGTGGTGCCGTCGCTCATCGACACGACCAGCTTGATGAAGCCCTCGTAGATGCCCTGCGCGTCCTGGCGGGTCTCGCTCACCTTGATGCCGCGTTCCTTGGCGATCACCGGCGCATTGACCATGTTGACCTCCGCCAGCACCGGCTTCAGCAGGCCGTTGAGCGCGGCCTGGGTCAGGGCGCGGGTGTTCAGTAGCGAGGGCGTGCCCTCATAAACGATTTCCACGCCCGTCAGGCTGGTGCCGGTAAGCTGGCCCGCGAAGGAGCCCAGCTTTTCGGCCAGTGAAATCCAGGGCCGCACTTTCAGGGCTTCCGAGGCCGAGATGGACGGCATGTTGAGCGCATTGGTGATGGCGCCGGTCAGCAGATAGTCGGAAATCTGCTCGGCCACCTGCAGGGCGACATTCTCCTGCGCTTCCATGGTGGAGGCGCCCAGATGCGGCGTCGCCACAACCTTTTCGTTGCCGAACAGGATATTTTCCCTGGCCGGCTCGGTTTCGAACACGTCCAGGGCGGCGCCCGCCACATGACCGTTGTCGATCGCGGCCTTTAGGGCATGTTCATCGACCAGTCCGCCGCGGGCGCAGTTGATGATGCGCACGCCTTTCTTGGTCCTGGCCAGGGCGTCGGCCGACAGGATGTTCTTGGTCTCCGGCGTCATGGGAACATGCAGGGTGATAAAATCGGCGCGGGCCAGAAGATCGTTCAGCTCCACCTTTTCGATGCCAAGATCGTTGGCGCGTTCCTGCGACAGATAGGGATCGAAGGCGATGACCCGCATCTTCAGGCCCTTGGCCCGGTCGGCGACGATGCTGCCGATATTGCCGGCGCCGATCAGGCCCAGCACCTTGCCGGTGATCTCTACGCCCATGAAGCGGTTCTTTTCCCACTTGCCCGCCTGGGTCGAGGCATTGGCGGCAGGCAGTTCGCGGGCCAGGGCCAGCATCAGCGAGATGGCATGTTCGGCCGTGGTGATGGAATTGCCGAAGGGCGTGTTCATCACGATCACGCCCGCGGCCGTGGCGGCGGGAATATCGACATTGTCCACGCCGATGCCGGCGCGTCCGATCACCTTCAGGTTCTTGGCATGCTTGAGCACATCGGCGGTCAGCTTGGTGGCCGAGCGGATGGCGACGCCGTCATAATTGCCGATGATCTTGATCAGCTCTTCCTTGGAAAGACCTGTCTTGACGTCGGCATTGACGCCGCGCTCCTGGAAAATGGCGACGGCGGCTGGCGACAATTTGTCTGCGATAAGGACCTTGGGCATGGGGTCTCCTTGGAAAGGCGAATAGGGGAAAAGGTCAGTTGAGCGTCCGGTTGCCGCCGCGCACATAGAAAGGCGGGGTCTGCAACAGGGACTGGGTCAGGCTGTTGGGATTGCCGCGATCGATGCGCTGGATATCGAACTGCATGTCCAGTCCGGCGCTGTCGGCTTCCTGCTGGACGGCTTCGACCAGCGCACGGAAGCCGGCGGCATTGCCCGTTTCCACGCCCACCAGCGGCATCGGCCCTTGGGCATGGTCGTTGAAGGTGAGCTGGATCATCCAGGCGGCATCGACATCGGGATGGGCCGTGAACACGCGGCTCAGGGCCTCGACCAGCGGCATCGGATAGCCGACATCGCTGGCGATGTTCGGCAGGGGATCGGTACGCCGCGGCGGGCCCAGCAACTGGCCCACCTGTTCGGCGGTCAGCTCCTTGCCATATTCGGAGGCGGGGTTGAGGATCACGGGCGCCCCCCGGGTCAGGTCCAGAAGATCGCGGCCGCGGATGCTGAGATATTTGCTTTCCTGCTTCACGAATTCCTGCATCCGGGTCAGCGAAGAAAAGATGGGCAGATACGGATGCCCGTCCTTGAGGCCCGTTACCAGGCTGAGTTGGGAGCCTGGCGCCAGACTGAACTCTTCGGTCGCCGCCTCGCGGCCTTCCGCGGTGCCCAGCACCAGCAGTTGGCTTTCCAGCAGCAGGCGATAGAAATCCGGCGCCGAGGCGGGTTCCTTCACCGCCCGCACCAGCGCCTGCTCCAGCTCGTTTTCCGGAATGAAAAGCATGGCGTTCCCCGTTTCTTTGCGTATCAGCCTTTGACTTGCGCCCAGGCCCAGTCGAGCCAATGCGTGAGGGCCTCGATATCGGCGGTATCGACCGTGGCGCCGCACCAGATGCGAAGTCCGGGCGGCGCGGCGCGATAGCCGGCGACATCAAGCGCCACGCCTTCCTTCTCCAGCACCGACGCGATCTTCTTGGCGGCTTCCGCCCTGGCGTCATCGCTCAGCGCCGTGAACCAGGGATCGGTCACCTTCAGGCAGACGCTGGTGTTGGAGCGGATGGCCTTGTCTTCCGCCAGGAAGCCGCACCAGTTGCTGGCCGCAACCCAGTCTTCCAGCGCCTTGAGATTGGCGTTGGAGCGCTGGATCAGGCCCTTCAGCCCGCCCGCGCCTTCCGCCCAGGTCAGGGCATCGAGATAGTCTTCGACCGCAACCATCGAAGGTGTGTTGATGGTTTCGCCCTCGAAAATGCCTTCGACGATCTTGCCGCCTTTTGTCATACGGAAGATTTTCGGCATCGGCCAGGCGGGCGTATGGCTTTCCAGCCGCGCGACGGCGCGGGGGCTGAGGATCAGCATGCCGTGCGCCGCTTCCCCGCCCAGCACCTTCTGCCAAGAGAAGGTGGTGACATCCAGCTTGTCCCAGGGCAGGTCCATGGCGAACACCGCCGACGTCGCGTCGCAGATGGTGATGCCGTCGCGGGTCGCCGGAATCCAGTCGCCATTGGGAACTTTCACGCCGCTGGTGGTGCCGTTCCACAGAAAGACGGTGTCGCGGTCGCTTGCCGCCTTCATCGCCGGAAGCTGGCCGTAGGGCGCCTTGTGTACTTCGGCCTTCAGCTTGAGCTGTTTCACCGTGTCGGTAACCCAGTCCTCGCCGAAACTTTCCCAGGCGTAGATGTCGATCTCGCGCGGGCCGAGCAGCGACCACATCGCCATTTCCACGGCGCCTGTGTCAGACGCGGGCACGATGCCGATGCGATAATCGGCGGGAATGCCCAGCAGCGTCCTGGTGCGTTCGATCGCGTCTTTCAGCTTGACCTTGCCGGGCTTGGAGCGGTGGGATCGGCCCACCAGCGCGCCCTTGAGCGCTTCAGGAGACCAGCCCGGGCGCTTGGCGCAGGGACCGGACGAAAAAAAAGGCCGTGCGGGACGCACAGCCGGACGGACGACATCAGTCATACGTTCATTCCTTCCAGAATGATAGCACCTCGTTGGGGAGGCGTGGCCCGCAGCCGATATAGGCGCGTGCCACTGCTGCGTCAATGCGGAATCGCACGGGCCGCGAAATGGCCACAAATGGAACATCACGGCACTGTTTGGGCTTCAAAAAGCTGCAACCTGCGGAATGCACATGCGCTTTTCAGAAAAACACCGTCAGCCGGCCGTTTCATGTCCGCACGCCGGCATCAGTGCATTCTCACGGCCACGCGCAGGTCATCCCCTCGCTTGCCTGTACCGGAGAATGTTCCGCCGGTCCGTGATCAGGCTGGAGCCGGCAGCGCCGCCTGGCCCGTCGCCGAGGTAATGCCGCGCTGAAGCTTTTCGAAAGCGCGCACCTCGATCTGCCGCACCCGTTCGCGGGAGATGCCATATTTCTGCGACAGCTCTTCCAGCGTCGCGGGCTCATCTTGCAAGCGGCGGGCCTGGATGATGTCCCGCTCGCGTTCCGTCAGGTCCTTCATCGCGTTCATCAGCAGCTCATGGCGGTCGCTCATTTCCTCGCGTTCCGCAAGCCGGGTTTCCTGGTCGGCGGTATCGTCAGCCAGCCAGTCCTGCCATTCGCTTTCCGATTCCGAACGCAGCGGCGCATTGAGCGAGGAATCCGGGCCCGATAGGCGCCGGTTCATCTCCGTCACTTCGCTTTCCGTCACGCCCAGTTGATCGGCCAGGGTGGCGGTGTGCGCGGGCGTAAGATCGCCTTCCTCTATGGCGCCGATATTCGACTTGGCCTTGCGCAGATTGAAGAACAGTTTCTTCTGGGCCGCGGTGGTGCCCAGCTTCACCATCGACCAGCTCCGCAGCACATATTCCTGGATCGAGGCGCGGATCCACCACATGGCATAGGTCGCCAGACGGAAACCCTTGTCGGGATCGAAACGCTTGACCGCCTGCATCAGGCCGACATTGCCTTCCGACACGATCTCGGAGACCGGCAAGCCATAGCCGCGATAGCCCATGGCGATCTTGGCCACCAGGCGCAGGTGGCTGGTCACCAGCCGGCGCGCGGCCTCGGGATCTTCATGCTCCTTCCAACGCTTGGCGAACATATATTCGTCCTCGGCGCTCAGAAGCGGGAATTTGCGAATCTCCGACAGGTAGCGGGACAGGCCCGCTTCGCCCGACAACACGGGAAGACCACGACTGCTCATAATTCCCCCTGGTCCGGGCGCAACAGCATAACGCCCGAACGGATCGACAGTTTGATAGAGATAAGAAGGCTTACGGCTTATTCAATCCCCGCAGCGCCGCCACAAGTTCCGCGAAATCCGGGGGCCAGGGTGCTTCGAAATGCAGGGTCTTGTGCAGGCTAGGGTGTTGAAATCCCAGCAAAAAAGCGTGCAACGCCTGGCGTGAAAATTCTCCGGCGGCGGCAAAGGCCCGCTCTTCGGCGGGGGATTTGGGCCTGGGGGCCGCGCGGCCCCGGCCATATTGGGGATCGCCGATCAGGGGGTGGCCCAGATGGGTCAGATGCACCCGGATCTGGTGGGTGCGCCCGGTCTCCAGCCGGCATTCGATCAGCGAGGCGAAGGGCCGTTCCGCCGACCCGAAAACTTCCAGCACCCGATAGCGGGTACGCGCTTCCTTGCCGCCTCCGCGCAGCACCGTCATGCGCTTCCGGTCGAACGGGCTTCTGCCGATCTGGCTTTCGATGCGCCCTTCACGCGCGCGCGGGCATCCCCACACCACGGCATTATAGGCGCGCTCGATGGTGTGATTGGCGAATTGCTTGGCCAGGCTTGCCATGGCGCGCTCGGTCTTGGCGGCGACCAGAAGCCCCGACGTGTCCTTGTCCAGGCGGCCGATGGGCGCCAGGTCTTTGCGCTGCAAGCCCTCGGGAATACACGACATCACCGTGGGGCTGCTGCCCTCCTCGGTGGAGGT
>CAYFKU010000003.1:54933-81054 GCA_964343955.1 uncultured Rhizobium sp.
TCGGGATTGCCCGCGGCCGGATGCACCACCAGCCCCGCGGGCTTGTCGATCACGATAAGGTCCTTGTCCTCATAGACGACCGCGAGTGGAATATCCTGGCCCAGCGGCGCCGCCGGCGCGGTGGGCGGCACCGTCACCAGATAGATCTCTTCCGGTTTGACCCGGTGGTTGGCGTCTTTTATCGTCGCTTTTTGCCGGTCAGGGGCGTCCAGGGATACGGCGCCTTCTTCCAGCAATTGCTGAAGCCGAGAGCGGGAAAAATCCGGCAGGGCGGCCGCCAAGAAACGGTCCAGCCGCCAGCCGGCATGCGCGTCACCGGCAATGGCCTGGCGCAGATCAGAGGAGTTGTTCTTGTCCGACATTCCGCCTGTTTCTAATGGCCCGCTGCCGAAAAACCAAATTCCTGAAAATCAGACGGCGGCTTACAAGGCAGCCAGGATGGCGGTGATCGTCCTCTCGGTCCTGAGTGTGGCGGCGGTGGCGGCGCTGGTCATCGGTGGCATCGCAAAGATGAGCAGGACCGGCAGGCCCGCGCCAACCGGCACATTCCAGCTTCCGCCGGGCGCGCGCATCCTGGAGATGCAGAGCCAGCCGGGCCGGTTGATCCTCCGGGTGGGCCGCGCGGGGGCTGAGGAAATCGACATTATCGATACCCAGGACGGACGCTTGATCGGCCAGGTCAAGGCCGGGTTGGGCGATGCGCGCAGTGCCGACCCCGCGCGTTGATTTGCCGGCGGCGCTGCTGGCCGACTTGCGGGCAGAGGCGCAGCGCGCCCTGCCGCGTGAATGCTGCGGCCTGCTGGAAGGGGTGCGCGCGGAAGATGCGTTTACCATCCATGCGCTGCATCCGGCGTGCAATCTCTCACAGGATGCCGACTGTTTCGAGATCGACCCGCGCGATCACTTCGCGACCGTCAGGAAAGTGCGCGGCAAGGGCGCTGCGATCATCGGCTGCTACCATTCCCACCCGAACGGCGAGGCCCGACCTTCGATGCGCGATCTGGCGGGCGCAGGCGAGGAAGGGCAGCTCTGGTTGATCCTGGCAGGCGATAAAGTGAATGCCTTTGTCTATGTGGATGGCGCGTTTGTCGGGGCTGAGTGCGCCGCATCGCGGGCGTAGCGGCGCTGTCGCTTGTTCCGGCTCCCCACACCTGGGTTGATATGGCGTTCTGGTTCGGCTTTCCGGCGGGGTGGCATATCGGAACTTGCGGTTTTCGGCTTAAGGCCGCTATAAGCCGAGGCCGCTTTGCTCCCATCGTCTAGCGGTCAGGACGCGGCCCTCTCAAGGCTGAAACCGGGGTTCGATTCCCCGTGGGAGCGCCAACAGCAAGCGCAACTTTGCCTCGATTTTCGCAAAATGCGGATCGCGCAATATCCCGATTGCGAAACCGGTCGCCGCGGTGACGGTATGTACGCGAACCCCTATTTGTGAAATATCTGGCATCGTAAGGACCCCGCGATTGGCGCCGCCCTTCGCCGGGTTGAGGAAACTTGCGACAGCGCCGGTCCCGGTGACACGTTCCAGAATACAGCGCCTAGTCATACAGACCCAGCCAGTTCGGGCCAATCACCCGCTAGCCTATGGCATCGCCACCTGTCTGGCGCTGGCCGCGATGGGGCTTCGCCTTGCCATCGGGGATATACTTGTCGGGGTTCCCTTCCTGACCTTCTTTCCGGCGACGACCCTTGCGGCGTTTGTCTGCGGCCCCGGTCCGGGGATCGTCTGCGCGTTGATAGGCGGTCTGCTGGCCGACTATTTCCTGATGATTCCCCATGGCTTCGGGCTTGCCTGGCCCTCCGGCTGGATCTCCATGGGCTTCTATGTCTTCACGAACGGAATCATCATCATCCTGACTGCCGGAATGCAGAAGGCCATTGCATCCCTGGAAGCCAGCGAGGCCGCTCTGGAAAAACGCGTCGCGCAGCGCACCGCCGCCCTTGCCGTGGAAATGGAGGAGCGCAGCCATGCCGAAGACGCCCTGCGCCAGATGCAGAAGATGGATGCCATCGGCCAGTTGGCGGGCGGCATCGCGCATGATTTCAACAATATGCTGTCGGTCATCCTGGCCTCGATCCACAGGGCCCGCCGCAAGCTGACCGACGCGGAACAGGAAAGCGTCAGCAACTATCTGGACATGGCTTCCCAGGCGGCCGAGCGGTCTGCAGCACTGGTTTCCCAGCTTCTGACCTTTTCACGACAACAGCCGCTGCGGCCGGTGTCGCTGGACCTCAATGCCAAAATGGCGGGCATAACCGAATTGCTGCGCCATTCCCTGGACCCATCTATCCGTATCGAGCTTGCGCTTGCGGCCCAGTCCTGTCCCTGCGAGGTCGATCCCGCGCAATTGGAGAACGCCCTGCTGAATGTGGCGATCAACGCCCGCGATGCCATGCCGGATGGCGGCATCCTGACGATCGCCACCGGCGGCGCCGTCATGGGTCCCGATGCCTGCCCCGATCTGGCGCCTGGCGAATATGTCTTTGTGAGTGTGTCGGATACCGGTTCCGGCATGAGCGAGGTGGTCGCCGCGCGGGCCTTCGATCCTTTTTTCACCACCAAGGGGATCGGAAAGGGCACGGGGCTGGGCCTCAGCCAGGTTCATGGTTTCGTTCGCCAGTCGGGCGGCGGCGTAGCCCTGACTTCCGCGCCGGGGCGCGGCACAGTCGTGAAATTGCTGCTCCCGCGCGCGGATCAGGACGGTGGCAGAGAGAAAGTTCCGGCGGGCGCGCAATTGTCATGACCGTGGTGGCGAAGACCTGCGGCGCCTGTTCGCTCTGCTGCAAGACGATGGTGATCCCGGAGCTGCAAAAGCCCAAGGATAGCTGGTGTCAGAATTTCATCCGCGGCGCCGGCTGCGCCATCTATGCGGATCGGCCGAAATCCTGCCGTGACTTTATCTGCTATTGGCTGATCGATCCGGCCATGGGGCCGGAATGGAAGCCGGACAAATGCAAGATGGTGCTGGACGCGCGCCAGGACTGGCTGGTGGTTCATGTCGATCCCGCGGCCCAGCAGCCCTGGCGGCAGGAACCCTTCTTTTCCTATCTGAAGGAAATGTCCGCCCGGAATATGGCGCGCGGCGCCCGGGTGCTGGTGATGGAGCGGGGCCGCACCATCATCATCCTGCCGGATGGGGCCGTTGACCTGGGCGTGGTGAAGCCGCAAGACCGTATCGAGGTAAGCCGAAGCGCGGGCGTGAGCGGCGCGAGCTGGCAGGCCCGGATAATCCCGGTGACGCCGCCTTGACGGAACCGCGAAGGCCTGACCGCCCTATTTCTTGGCGGCGTTCACGATCACGGTCTGGAACACGATCTTGTTGTCGCGGGTGACGAAAACGTCATAGCCGGACAGCTCCTTCGGCGTGCCCTTGAACTGGACCCATTCCATGATGCTCGTGTCGGGACCGACGCTCTTGTACTTGACCTGCATGGTCTTGTTGCCGGCCAGATTGTCCTTGCCGGTGAGAACCCTGAAAAGGGTGCGGGTTTCTGAGCCCACGAACACGCCGTCCGGCGTGACCATCCCGGCCGGCGTCACCACCACCGCATAGGAGGCATAGTCCGCCAGGACTCCTTCCAGGTTGCCCGCCTTCATGTTGGCGACATGACGGTCCAGGATCTTGGTGTCGGCGCCGGCAAGGGCCGGTGTTGCGGCAAGACAGAACAGGACCGGCAGAATGGCGGCGCGTGTAACCTTGTGCATGGCGTAACCCCCTTGGATTTTGGCGAAGGCTAGCCGGGGGCTTGTACCGCCGACAAGCCCCCGTTCAGCCGGCCTCGACGGGCCAGTCCCGGCCCGGCTGGGACGGCACATAGGCCTGGCGGAAAATCACCACCGGGCGGGACGCGCCCGGAAGGGCCAGTTGCAGCAGCGGCGCCGCCTTGACGCCCTGCGGTTCCCCGGTGCGCAGGGCGGCCCGCATGGACCTCAGCCAGACAAGATCGGAATGCTCGCGCCGGCCCCTGCTCAGCCGGTCGGCGACCTGCTGGAAACGGTCCGCATGACGCGCCAGCGAAAAGGGCAGCCGCTGTGCCGCCAGGCGCACCAGTTCCGCGGCGCCCTGCATGCTGGTCGGCTCGGTCTGCATAAGCTCGCGATGCAGGCTTTTGATGTCGGCGAGCACGGCATTGACCGCCTCGCCGTTCGCGCGCGACCGGTCGGCCGCGTAACGCCGCGCGGCGGCGCGCAATGCCTGTTCGCTGGCGCGCAACTGCTCGGCCAGACGCACGACAGGGTCGTTCTCCATGATCGCCACCATTGGCCCATCCCAGACAGGAACGACGATAGGACCGGCGGCCGGTGCCGCAATCGGCAAATGTCGGAATGCCCCAGTTGCACACATCCAACGATTCCCATTTGACGAAGCTTTTCGTCAAATGGTCCGTCGCCTCCTGGCCCGTTTCATATGGGAAGGCAGGCCAGTCGAGGCGTGCTATGGTTGCCGGCCGATCAATGATAGGGCATGGCGTGCGGCGGCCGGCATGCGAAGCGGGCCGCCGTTTGGAATCCGCGCCCCGGGGGGAGAAGAAAGATGGACCGGATGAACCGGCCTGATTCGATGGCACTGTCTTTGGCCGCGAGAGGGCGCCCATGAATCGCCGCTGGACCCTGCTGCTGCCTGTCATCTTCATCAGCTACAGCCTTTCCTATCTGGACCGGGCCAATTTCAGTTTCGGCGCCGCCGCGGGCATGGCCAGGGACCTGGGGATCACGGCCGCGCAGAACACCTGGCTGGCATCGCTGTTCTTCGTGGGCTATTTCCTGTTCCAGATTCCGGGCGCGATCTATGCCCAGAAATACAGCGCCAAGCGGCTGATCTTTTTCGGCCTTATCGGCTGGGGCCTGCTGGCCACCGCGACGGGCCTGATCACCAATATCTACCTGCTCTATCTCGACCGTTTCCTTCTGGGGGTGGTCGAAAGCGCGGTGCTGCCGGCCATGCTGATCCTGCAGTCGCGCTGGTACACGGCTCGGGAACGCGCCCGCGCCAACGCTTTCCTGGTGCTGGGGAACCCGGTCACCATGCTGTGGATGTCGGTGCTGTCCGGCTATCTGGCCGCCGGTTTTGGCTGGCGCTGGATGTTCATCATCGAGGGGTTGCCGCCGGTGCTGTGGGCCTTTGTCTGGTGGAAGCTGGTTGCCGACCGGCCTTCCGAGGCAGCCTGGTTCACTCCCGCCGAACAGGAGAAGCTGGAAAGCGAGCTGGCCCAGGAGCAGCGCGGGATCGCGCCCGTCCGAAACTATCGCGCCGCTTTCCGGAGTCCCCAAGTTCTTCTGCTCTGCGCCCAGTATTTCCTCTGGAGCGTCGGCGTCTATGGTTTTGCGATGTGGCTGCCCTCCATCCTCAAAAGTCCCGGCGTGGGCATGGTCGAGGTGGGCTTCCTTTCGGGCGTGGCCTATTTCGCCGCCGTCGTCGCGGAAATCTCCATCTCCTTCTGGTCGGATCGGAGCGGCAAGCGGCTGGGACTTGTATGGCCCTGCCTGGCGCTGGCCGCCATCGCTTTCTATGGCTCCTATCTGCTGGGAAGCACCAGTTTCTGGGCCAGCTTTGCCCTGCTCGTATTCGCGGGCGCCATGATGTACGGGCCCTATGGGCCCTTCTTCGCCTCGCTCGCCGAACGGCTGCCGGCCAATGTGGTCGGCGGCGCCATTGCCCTTATCAACAGCATGGGCGCGTTGGGCTCTTTCGCGGGAACCTTCGGCGTCGGCCGGCTGAACGACATCACCGGCACGCCGGGCGCGTCCTATCTGATGATGGCGGCGGCCCTGATTGTTTCCGCCGCCATCACGGCGCTTCTCCCCCGGCCCGCGAAGGCCTTATAGGGCTACTTCTTTTCCGCGGAGGTGGCGTCCAGCGGACAGTCCATGAAGATGGCGACCGTGCCGTCGCCCGTTTCCGGCTTGGCGCCGTCATAATGAACGCCCTTGACCAGGTCGGTCAGCACCGAGCCCTTGGGAAAGGGCAGCGTATTGTGTTCGGGGTCATAGACATTGCTGGTGGAGACCCACCAGGTGCCTTCGATCACCACCGCATAGCGGGCGCGGCTGTGATAGTGCGGCCGGCTGAAGTGGTTCGGATGCCATTTGATCAGCTCCAGGCACATGCTCGGCTTGGCCGGATCGCCGATCGGCCAGGCCGTGTCGTTGGCCTCGCCCTTCTTCCACTGGATCTGGTCTGGCGTCAGCCCGATGGCATTGTTGGGATCAAGGCCGGCGGCAAAGGCGGGCGCGCAGGCGCCGGCGAAGACGGATGCGATAAGCAGATGCTTGAGCATGAAGGCCTCCCCTGTTTATCGGGGAAGCTTAGACCCGGCGCTACTTCAGTTCCAGCATGATGCCGGCCTGTTCGCCCTTCACCAGTGCCTCGGAATGGCTGCGATTGGCGACATTGAAGACAATGTCCCCCGCCTTGCGCTGATTGACCTGGGTCTTGCCGTCCGGCGTGGTGGAGGAAACGTCGCCATCATGCAGATAGGTCACCACTACCTCGGTGTTGTGGAAATGCATGGGGGTCGGCCTGCCCGGCACCCAGGCATAATTCCAGACCCGCACCTTGGGCGTCTCCAGCACCAGTTTGGAGCCTTCGCGCGGGAAAGCTGGGGGCAGGCCGGTATTGTTGGGCACCGTGTTGGAGGGGGCGTTCTTCAGCTCCACCACAACCTCATGGACATCGCCGTCCAGGGCGGTGTCGGCGGTGGCGCCGCCCTGACCGGTCATTGCGCTTCCGGCCACAGGGTTTGCAGTTTTGTTGCCTGTGGAACGGATGCGCCCGCCGTTCACGTAAAGCACGACATATTCGCCGGCATGGGCGATGGACGGGGCGGTTTCGCCCTTTTTGATATGGATGTCCCGCACCGTGACCCGCGCATTGTCGATGACCGGCGCGGGCGCGTCCGCCCGGGCGGCCCCGGTCAGCGCCGCGGTGGCGCAAATCAGCATGGCGGAAATGGCGATTTTGGTCATGGGCACCCCCAGAAAGCGGCGGAAATCTAGCAGAATCCGCCGCCCGGACCAGAGGCCGGCAAGGCTTGTTTGGGGGCGTAAGGCCCTGTAGGTTCACGCGCTTTTCGCGAGAGCCCGACCATGCCGCTGCTGCGGTTCATTCCAGAGACCACCAACGTCGATTTCGTCAAATACCGCTGGTGGGCCTTCACCATCGACGGGCTGCTGATGGTTGTCTCGGTTGTCTCCATTCTTTGGCAGGGCTTCAATCTTGGCATCGACTTCACCGGCGGCGTCCGGATGGAGGTCAAATCCGCCCAGGCCATCGATGTGGGCAAGATGCGGTCCGACATCATCTCGCTGGGTTTCAACGATCCGGTGGTCCAGATCGTGGGCGGGCAGGGCTGCGAGACCCCGGCGGGCGTGTGCGCCATGATCCGGGTCCAGCCCAAGGACAACAAGCCGGGCATCGACCAGAATGTCGCCGAACAGACCGCGGTGCGCGACATCAAGACCAAGCTGGGCAGCTCCTACCAGTATCGCAATACCGAAGTGGTGGGCCCCAAGGTTTCCAACGAACTGCTGAATGACGGCATCCTGGCCACCATCCTGGCGGTCATCATGATCTCGGTCTATGTCGCCGTGCGCTTCGAATGGCAGTATGGCGTCGGCGCCCTGATTGCCACCGGCCATGACGTCTTCGTGACGGCGGGCCTTTATTCGGTGCTGCATCTGGACTTCAACATCAACACGGTCGCCGCGCTTCTGCTGCTGGCCGGCTATTCGATCAACGACACGGTGGTGGTGTTCGATCGCCTGCGCGAGAACCGGCGCAAGTACAAGCGCATGTCCCTGCCGGACATGATCAATCTTTCCACCAACCAGATCGCCACCCGCACCACGCTGGTTTCGGCGGCCACGGCGCTGTCGGTCATCCCCCTGCTGTTCGGCGGCCCGGTGCTGCTGAATTTCTCGGTCGCCATCCTGTTCGGCATCGTGGTGGGAACCTTCTCCTCCACCTATGTCGCGGCGATGCTGCTGCTCTATATGCCGGCGGTCGGCGGCAAGGGCGGCAACGCCAGGGCCGAAGAAGCTACGGCCTAGCGTCCTCTTCCGGACGCGCCAGCCGACGGATAACCAGTTCGTCGATTTCCAGCCGTCAGATCCTGGCGCGCTTCACATCCAGCCTGCCGATGGCCAGCGCGCCCAGTGCCATGGCGCCGACGGCTATGGCGCCCAGCGCCATGCTCCCCAGCGCAAGCGCGCCCAACGCGCCGACGCCGCGCGGAGGCTTGTTCAAAGTGGGAACCAGTCGCGGCGCGGCGAATAGACCTGGTAATGCGCATTCACGCCGGCGCGCAGGCCGACCCCGGTGCGCATGGGCGCAAGCGTGACGCCGCCGCTGCGCAGATAATTGATGCCCAGGCCCGCCACGACATAGAAGCTGCCTTCCACGCCGGGAAAGCGCTGAAACAGCCGGTCGTCATCGCGCAGGTCGTAAACCAGGGTGAAGCATTTGGAGAGATTGCCGCCGGCATCGAAGCCCACCGAAGGACCGCGCCAATAGACCTGCCTGGGATCGCGGGTCTTGCGAACAAGCCAGCCCGAGCCGTAGCGGAAACCGACAATGAAGGCGCCGCCGCCTTCGTCGCCCTTGATATAGGCATCGGGCTGGCCCAGATCGCCGAACACATGCTGCACGCCCTTGGCCATGGCTTCGGTGGTGATGCCGAAGAAATTGGCCCCGGCCTCTGTTATCTCATCGGCGGTGTATCGCCAGTCCTTGTCCTGCGTCTTGCCGTCGGGTCCGCGCTGCTCGTCCGCGGCGTTCGCCGGCAGCGCGCTGAGCAACGATCCGGCAGCGGCCGGCATCGCGCCGAATGCCACCAGCCCGGATATGAATGTCTTGCGGTCCATCACGCATCCCTTCTGGGCTCTTGCCCGAATCAGTCGCCCGCTCGCGCAATGTTTGCCGAGATTTGGGCTTTTTTACAGGTGAATTGCGTTTAGCATTGGGGCGGAAAGGTGGACCGGCAGGCCGTGGCGGACGAAAAATCGAAACTTTCTTTGGCCGGACGGTTCGCCCTTGTGGTGCTGCTGGCCTTTTTCTTCCTCTCGCTCTGGTATGCGGTGCGGGTCTGGACGGCCATGGCCGGCGTCCGGATGAGCGGCCTGGGCTGGCTGTTCCTGGGCCTGGGCGTGGTGGTCACGATCGGGCTTGGCGCCGGCCTGATGGCCCTTGTTTTCTATTCATCGCGCCACGGCATGGATCGCTAGCGCCGATTGCGCAAAGTGTCAGAGCCCTCGCGCAATAAACGGCCCGTTGCGGAAGTCCGGCTTGCGATAGAGTAAAGGCGCGTCTTCCGGGGTCGTGACCTTGCCGCCCGCGGCCGCCAGCACGGCATGGCCGGCGGCGGTGTCCCACTCCATGGTGGTTCCGAAGCGCGGATAGATATCGGCCTCGCCCGCCGCCACCAGGCAGAATTTCAGGGATGAACCGGCATTGGTGAGGCCTTTCACCGGCAGGCTCTTGAGCAGTTCGTCGGTCTTGGGATCGGGATGCGAACGGCTCGCCACGGCCACCAGCCCGTCGGGGGACGGCGCGCGCGCGGCAATGGTCCTTGTGCCCTGATCGGTCAGCTCGAACGCGCCCTTGCCGACCTCGCCCACAAACAGGCGCCCGATCGCCGGCGCCAGCACCACGCCCGCCACCGGCCTGCCGTCGATGATCTCGCCGATATTGACCGTGAACTCTCCGCCCTTCTTGACGAACTCCTTGGTGCCGTCCACCGGATCCACCAGGAAGAAGCGCGACCCGACCTGCGCCACCCGGCCCGCCGCCGCTTCCTCTTCGGCAACCACCGGCACACCCGGAAAGGCCTGGGCCAGTTCGGCCAGGATCAGCTTCTCGGCCTCTTCATCGGCATCGGTCACCGGCGACCGGTCGGATTTCACCCGTGCATCCACGCCCGCCAGGTAATGGCGCATCACCACCGCGCCGGCGGCGCGCGCGATCCGGACCAGTATTTCCATGTGCGGGGTGAGCGTTGCGCTCATGTTAAGGGTTCCTTAAAGGCACGGGTGGAATTAACCATTTGCTAACCAGTGGGGCCGCATGGAGTCCGCCATGACTGAGATCGAATTTGCCGCCCTGCTGGTCAGCCGTGTTTGTCACGACCTTGTCGGGCCTTTGGGCGCCGTGGTCAACGGCATGGAAGTGCTGGAAGACGAGCGCGATGCCGCCATGCGGGAAGACGCCATCAAGCTGGTGACCATGAGCGCCGACCAGGCGCTGGCGCGCATACAGTTCATGCGCATCGCCTTCGGCGCCGCGGGCTCCGCGGGCGCGGAACTGGACCTGGGAGAAATCGGCCGGCTGATGGCCGGCCTGCTGGAAGGCGGCAAGGTGCAGCTCGCCTGGAATGTACCGCGGCTCTATTGGGCCAAGGACTGGGCCAAGCTGCTGATGAACGCGACCCTGCTGGCCGCCGATTGCCTGCCGCGCGGCGGGCTTGTCACCGTGGAAGCCGGGCCCGACGCCCAGTCGCCGTCTTTTCATATCCGGGCCGAAGGCACCAATGCCCGCGTGACCGAGGATGTCGATCGCGCCATCAAGGGCGAGGCTCCCCAGGTCGATGCGCGCCATGTCCAGCCCTTCCTGGCCTACAAGCTTGCCCGCGCAGTCGGCGCCAATGTCAGTCTGATACCTGCTGACGGGGCTGTCGAAATTCTGGGCGGTCGTTGAACGCCGGCTTGGTAAGCGAAAATTTAACCCCACCTGCCTAGCTTTTTCAGCAGGGCCGCCACTTTCGGAAGCCTTGCCCGGGACGCATCCGCCATGAAGCAATGTCTGGTCGTGGACGACAGCCGCGTGATCCGTACGGTCGCGCGCCGCATCATGGAAGGGCTGTCCTATTCCGTCGCCGAAGCCGAAGACGGCATGTCGGGATTGCGCGCCTGCCGGGAAAGCATGCCCGACGTCATTTTGCTGGGCTGGAATCTGCCCAGCATGGCGGGGCTGGATTTCGTCAAAAGCGTGCGCGGCCAGCAGAATGGCGCGCGTCCCCTGATCCTGTTCTGCACCACCGAAAGCGATCCGGACGACATCGCCAATGCCATGGCGGCCGGGGCAAACGAATATCTGCTCAAGCCGTTCGACAGCACACAGGTCAGCGCCAAGCTCGCCGAAATCGGCGCGCGCATCTAGGACGTCGCCCCGGCTTCAGGCGCGGGCTGGGTTTTCGTCTTTTTCAGGCAAGGGTGCGGCCGGACAGGCGTTCCAGCACGCGGATCGGCGCACGCGACGGATCGGCCATCTCGGCCACGTCCAGATGGAATGTCTGTTCCAGCGCGAACTCCCCGCCCAGGGCGGCATGCAGCACTTGGTCGGTGAACACCAGCCAGCAGGTCCCTGGCGGAAAATCGACACGCTCGCGGGGGCTGCTGGTCTGGAAATCCGAATCCAGCTTGCCGGTGTCGTGAAGCGACAGCATCAGTTCGTCATAAAGGCTGCGCCGGCCCCGCGTGACGCCAAGCTTTTCAAAGAGCCAGGACTTGCCGGGGAAATGCGGGCCGATCCGGGGCAGGAACCGGCGCGCAAAGGGCTCAAAATCTTCGCCCACCAGCCAATGGCGCGGCGATGTGGGCGCGACATTGGCGAAGAAGCGCAGGATGCGCCGTCCCCCCATGGGGCGTGACGGGAAGGCATCCACATGCAGCAGCCGGTCGTCCGAGATTTTGGAATAGCTGCGGCCCTTCACCTGCACCGGCCGAAAGCTGGTACGGGCGCGTTCGACCTGGCGATAGGGCAGCAGGTCCGCAATCAGCGACGCGGCCTGGCCGGAAAAGCGCGCCATCATGGCGCTCAATCCGCGCGCATCCTCTCCCGTCAGGGCCGTGGACTGGATTTTCCCCGTCTGCGGATCCAGCGAGATGTTCTTGGCTCTGCCGTCGGAAATGCGCGCATCCAGAAATCGCTTTTCGCTTTCCGCCAGGCGGAAGGCGAGACACGGAAAGAACAGGACATTGCCTGCTTCCAGCGCGGCGACGGCGCGGTCCTTGATGACGGCCTCGTAGGGGCCGGTCCATTCGGTCAGGGGCAGGGTTTCAAGCATAGCTTTGCATCATGGCGGAATAGACCAGTGTGCGCAGGTCGCGGCGCAGGCGCACCCGCCGGGGCGTATCGCTGATCACCTGGGTCATGAATATCACAATCATGTCCTCTTTGGGATCGACGAAAAAGGTGGTGGATGCCATGCCGCCCCAGGTGAATTCGCCCACCGTGCCGGGAATGCCGACCCGCGCGGGGTCCAGGGTCACCGCCACGCCAAGGCCAAAGCCGATGCCGCGATAGCCGCTTTCATTGAAGGCATCGGCCGATGGCGAAAGCTGGGCGATCTCCTTTCCGCCGGGCAGGTGATTGGCGGTCATCAGCGCCACTGTCTTGGGTGACAGAAGCCGCGCGCCGTCCAGGGCGCCGCCGTTCAGCAGCATGCGCGCAAAGCGCAGATAGTCGCCCGCCGTTCCGACCAGTCCGCCGCCGCCCGATTCCAGCCGGGGAGGGGACAGGAAATTCGAGCGCGCCGGATCGTCGAACAGATCCAGCCTTCCCTCGCGCATGGCATAGCAGGCGGCAAAACGGCCGCGCCTGTCCGGCGGGACGAAAAAGTCCGTGTCGGTCATCTTGAGGGGGCGAAGGATTTCTTCTCGCACGAAGTCGGCATAGGACTGGCCCGAGACAATCTCCACCAGATACCCGGCGATATCGGTGGCGACGGAATAGATCCAGGCTTCGCCCGGCGCATATTCCAGCGGCAGCCGCGCCAGTTGCGCGATCATCGCCTCCAGGCCGCCTTCGGTGTCGAATTCGCCGATCTTCTGCGCCCGATAGGCCGCGTCGATCGGCGTGCGATGGTGAAAGCCATAGGTGAAGCCGGCGGTATGGCGCAGAAGATCCAGAACCGTCATGGCGCGGCGTGGCGTGGCGCCGTCGCTCAGCTTCAGCGCCGCGAATGCCGGGATGAAGGCGGCAACCGCGTCGTCCAATGCGATGCGGCCCTGCTCCAGAAGCATCAACAGCGCCACCACGGTGACCGGCTTGGTCATGGAATAAAGCCGGAAGATGGCGTCCTCGCGCATCGCCACGCCCCGTTCCCTGTCGATCATGCCCACCATGCTGTGATGGGCGATGCGATCCTGCCGCCAGATCAGGGTGAGCGCGCCAGGCAGCGCGCCGGCCGCCACCTGCGCCTCCATGAAGCGGGGGATTCGCGCCAGCCGTTCTTCCACGAAGCCGCCCGGGCAAATATCTGATGCATTGCTCATCGGGCCGTTATACTGGCCCGGTCATGAATGACCAAACCGCCGAATGGCCAAAAATCAGTCTGGCCGAAGCCCATGCGCGCCTTACCGCGCCCGGCATGCCTTTCGAAACCGTGGAGATAGAGGTGCGCGGCATCTCCATGCGGATATGGAAACATGCGCCCGCGACCGCGGCCCAGGCCTTCGAGGCGGCGCGTCGCCATGGCGACCGCGGCTTCCTGGTCCATGGCGAGGAGCGGGTGACGTATGACGGCTTTTGCCGCGCGGCACTGGCGGTGGCGCGGCTGTTGCGTCAGCGGGGACTTAACAAGGGTGACCGGGTCGCGTTGGTCATGCGCAATCTGCCGGAATGGCCGGCAATCTTTGTGGGCGCTCTCTTGGCCGGCGCCATTGTGGTGCCGCTGAATGCCTGGTGGACGGGCGCCGAGCTGGGCTATGGCCTGCTCGACTCGGGCGCGCGCTTTGTCTTTGCCGATGCCGAGCGGCTGGCGCGGCTGACGGACTTGCCGCCTGCCATCGAACTGTTCGTGGCCCGGGCCGCCAATCCGCCCGCCGGCGTGACAGTGCTGGAAGATGTGATCGGCGCGCCCGCGCAATGGGCGCGGCTGCCGGAAGGGGTGGTGCCGGACGTGCCTCTGGCGCCCGAAGACGACGCCACGATCTTCTACACATCGGGCACCACGGGCGCCCCCAAGGGGGCGCTGGGCACGCATCGGGCGCTTACCACCAATATCTTCGCCCAGCCTTTCTCTCAGGCGCGCAACCTGCTGCGGCAGGGACTGGCGCCGTCGCCATCGCGCCAGCGGGTAACTCTTCTCGCCGTCCCCTTCTTTCATGTCATCGGCAGCCTCTCGGTGCTGCTGCCCAATATGGCGGGGGGCGGCAAGCTGGTCCTGATGCGCAAGTTCGAGGCGCAGGAAGCGGCCAGGCTGATTGCGCGCGAAAAAGTGACGGTGGCGGGCGGGGTTCCCGCCGTCGCCTTGTCCTTGCTGGAACAGGCCGGTTCGCATGACCTGTCCTCGCTGGAGCTTGTCACCTTTGGCGGCGCGCCATCGCCAGTTTCGCTGGCGGCGGATATTCATGCGCGGCTGGGGGCCATGCCTGGCCAGGGTTGGGGCATGACCGAAACCTCGGCGACCTGCACCACGCATTCGGGCCTTGATTACCTCCATCGCCCGCAAAGCTGCGGGCCGGCCTTGCCGGTCTGCCGCCTGAAAGTGGTCAAGGATGGCCGGGAATTGCCTGCTGGTGAGGCCGGGGAGCTCTGGGCCTTCGGTCCCAATATCGTCAAGGGCTATTGGAACAGGCCCGATGCGACGGCCGAACGCTTTCAGGACGGCTGGATCAGGACCGGCGACCTGGCGATGCTGGACCAGGAAGGCTTCTGCACAATCCTCGACCGGTCCGAGGACATGCTGATCCGCGGCGGCGAGAATATCTATTGCAGCGAGGTCGAGAATATCCTCAACCGCCATCCGGCCGTGGCCGACGCGGCGCTGCTGGGCCTGCATCATGCGGTGCTGGGAGAGGTGCCGGTCGCCGCGGTACAACTGAGGCCGGGCGCATCGCTCGATGAGGAGGCGCTGAAGGCCTTTGCGGCGGAACGGCTGGCCGCCTTCAAGGTCCCGGTGAGGTTTTTCTTTTCGCGATCTCCGCTGCCGCGCAACCAGGGGGGCAAACTGATGAAACAGGCGTTGCGCAAGGCATTCGACCCATGAGCGAGATCGTCATTCCCGAAAGCGAGCTGGAAGAACGGTTCATCCGCAGCTCCGGTCCGGGGGGACAGAATGTCAACAAGGTTGCGAGCGCCGTGCAGTTGCGCTTCGATGTGCGTCATTCCCCCAGCCTTTCGGAGCCGGTCCGGGCGGCGCTGCTCAAGGCCAGCGGCGTCACCCGCGAAGGCGTTCTCGTGATAACCGCCATGCGCTTCCGGGAGCAGGAGAGGAACCGCGCCGATGCGCGCGCGCGCCTGAACGAGCTTCTTCGCCGTGCCGCCACCCCGCCCAAGCCGCGCCGGGCCACCAAGGTGCCGCGCTCCAGCAAACGCAAGCGTCTGGAAAACAAGAAGTGCCGCGCCGAAATCAAGCGCGGGCGCTGCAGGCCCGATTGAACCGGTCCGTCAGGGCCGGCCCAGCATATCGACCACCAGATCGCACATGCGGTCCGGGTCGAAGGGCTTGACCAGGGTTCGTATCTCCCGCGCGCGCAGCGCCGCCGGCGGCGGATGGTCGGTGGGATAGGCCGTCATCATCACCACCTTCAGTTCGGGGCGAATCTTCAGCGACTGTTCCACCAGCTCATAGCCATTCATGTTCGGCATCACGATGTCGGACAGAAGCAAGGCCGCGCCGGGATGCAGTCTCAGCAGCTCCAGCGCCTCCACGCCGTCCGCGGCCTGACAGACCTTCAGGCCCTTGGCGGTGAGCATTTCGGCGATCAGTCTGCGGAGCTGACCTTCATCTTCGGCAAGTATGACCTGGGGCATGGGAATCTCGTTTTTTTCCAGCTTGTCCAGTTGCTTGCGTCAACTCCAGTGACTATCAAAAGTTGGTGCCGGGGCGGCGCAGACAGACAATGCCGTGACCATGTCTGTCGTTCCGGGCCATGCGTCGCCAGGGGCGGTGCCGCTTGTCCCCCGGCTGCAGATGGGCGTGTTACCGGATCGTCTTGTTCAGAGCTATGATGGCGCGATGATGGAATCTTTGCAGAGCCTGCGAGCCGCCGCCTGGCCCTTGATGATCGGGACCATATTGGGCGGTGCCGCGGTGCTGCTGGGCGGGTCGGCGCTGTTCTGGGCGCTGGTGGGTGCAAGCCTGTCCATTCTGCTGATCACCCAGTTTGTTTCCTTTCAACAGCCGATCCTGCGGCCGCCGGAACAGACGGCTGACGATCCGTTGGCGGCCCTGCCGCCCATGACCCGGGTTCTGCTGGATCAGCTTCCCAGCCCGGTCATGCTGCTGGACGAGGATGAGAAGGTCCTGTTCGTCAACCATGCCATGCGCGATGTGCTGGGGCCGGGTCTGGACCGAAAGCGCGCCTCCCAGGTTCTGCGCAATCCCGATGTGCTGGCGGCGATCGGCCAGGCGGGCCAGGGCCGCGCCACCGATGTCCCTTTCAGCCTTCCGGTGCCCATCGAGCGCCATTACCAGGCTTATGCCGCGCGCATTTCGGTTTCACCCACCGTCACCGCGCTGCTGTTGCACGATCTGACGGTGGTCAAGCGCAGCGAGCAGCTCCGCGCCGACTTCATCGCCAATGCCAGCCATGAACTGCGCACGCCCCTGGCGGCAATGACGGGCTTCATCGAAACGCTGCGCGGCCCCGCCAGGGACGATGCGGCGGCGCGCGAACAGTTTCTCGATATCATGGCGACCGAATCCGATCGCATGCGGCGGCTGATCGACGATCTTCTCTCGCTCAGCCGCATCGAGATGAACGAGCATGTGAAGCCGGAAGGCCGCATCGATCTGGAAGGGGTGGTGCGCCAGGCGGTGGCGGCGCTCAGGCCGCTGGCGGCGCAGGACCGCATCGCCGTGACGGTGGAAGCGGAAGCCGGCCTGCCCAAGGTGACCGGAGACCAGGACGAACTGGTGCAGCTCTTTCAGAATCTGGTGCACAACGCCATCAAATATGGCCGCGAAGGCGGGCAGGTCCTGGTCGCGCTGGGCCGCAAGGGGGAAGACCAGGTCTTCGCCGCGGTGCGCGACGATGGGGAAGGCATTCCCTCCAGCGTCATTCCCCGCCTGACCGAGCGCTTCTATCGCGTCGATGTCAAACGTTCGCGCGAACGGGGCGGCACCGGCCTGGGACTGGCCATCGTCAAGCATATCGTCAGCCGCCATCAGGGCCGGCTCAGCATCGACAGCCGGTTGGGGGAAGGTTCGACCTTCACCGTGCTTTTGCCGGTCGCGCGGGCTGAAAAAGCCCCCGAAACGGCGCCGTCCGAACCCGGCCCGGCTGTGGTCCCGGTGGGTGTCACGGAAATGTTATAAAAGCGTCGCATAGGATTGGCGCCGAGGCCGTAAGCGAGGCCCTAACAGATGGAATCACGATGACCGACCACACCGTCAAATCTTTTGGCGAGCAGCTAGAGGTCCTGTCGGCCCTGGTTGCCCAGATGGGCGGTCTGACCGAGGCCCAGTTCGCCTCCGCGATGGAGGCGATCTCGCGGCGCGATAGCGCGGCGGCGGAGCGCGCCGTGGGCGGTGACGCCCGGATCGACGAGATGCAGCACGAGATCGAAGACCGCGCCATGAAGCTGCTGGCGCTGCGCCAGCCCATGGCGGTCGATCTGCGCGAGACCCTAGCGGCGATCAAGACCGCCGCCGAACTGGAACGGATCGGCGACCTGGCCAAGAACATCGCCAAGCGCGCGCTGGTGCTGAACCGCGAACCGCCCATCCGGCTGACCCAGAGCCTGGCGCGCATGGGCAGGGCGGCGCAGAACCAGCTCAAGCAGGTGCTGGACGCCTTCACCAACCGCAATGTCGAGGAAGCCGAGGCGGTCTGGAACCGCGATGGCGAAATCGACGAGATCTATAACAGCCTGTTCCGCGAGCTTCTGACCTACATGATGGAAGATCCGCGCACCATCGGCCTGTGCACCCATCTTCTGTTCGTGGCCAAGAATATCGAACGCGCTGGCGACCATTGCACCAATATCGCCGAGGTCGTCTATCACATGGTCCGCGCCGGCCATCTGAGCGCGGCGCGCCCCAAGGCCGATACCACCAGCGAAACCACCGTATCGTATGAGACGCCCGCATGACCAAGCCTTCCATCCTGGTTGCCGAAGACGAAGGCGCCCTGGTCACCCTGCTGCGCTACAATCTGGAACGTGAAGGCTATCGCGTGCTGGAAGCGCGTGACGGCGAGGAAGCCTTGCTGGTTGCCGCCGAGGAGCGGCCGGATCTGGTGGTCCTGGACTGGATGCTGCCCCAGCTGTCGGGCATCGAGGTTTGCCGCCGGCTGCGCAGCCGCCAGGAAACCCGCAATGTTCCCATCGTGATGCTCACCGCGCGCGGCGAGGAGTCCGATCGCATCCGCGGGTTGGATACCGGCGCCGACGACTATTTGACCAAGCCTTTTTCCATGACCGAGCTGCTGGCGCGGCTGCGCGCCGTGCTGCGCCGCATCCGTCCCAGCCTGGCCGAGGATATCGTGCAGGTGGGCGATATCGAGATGGACCGCGCCGCCCACCGGGTGCGCCGCGCCGGGAACGAAGTGCATCTGGGCCCCACCGAATACCGGCTGCTCGATCACCTGATCCAGCATCCCGGCCGGGTCTTCAGCCGCGAGCAGTTGCTGGACGCGGTCTGGGGCAGCGATGTCTATGTCGAGGCGCGCACGGTCGATGTCCATGTCGGGCGCCTGCGCAAGGCGCTGAACATCGAAGGCGCCGCCGATCCCATCCGCACGGTGCGCTCGGCCGGTTATTCGCTGGATGCGCCCAGCATGGGCGCGACTTCTGCTGCCTAAGCCGCTCTACGATCTGGCCGCAAGGGAAGACCCGCGGTCACAAGAGTTTTCGGATCGGCTCTTCCAGTTCTTCCGGCTTGGTCTGAGGCGCATAGCGCGCCACCGGCTCGCCATCGCGGTCGATCACGAATTTGGTGAAATTCCATTTGATCGCCTCGGTGCCCAGCAGTCCCGGCCTGGCGCGGGTCAGATACTGGAACAACTGGTGGGCGTCGGCGCCCTTCACATCCACCTTGGCGAACATCGGAAATGTGACGCCATAATTCTTTTCGCAGAAGGCGCCGATCTGGGCTTCGGTGCCCGGTTCCTGGCCGCCGAACTGGTTGCAGGGAAAGCCCAGCACCGTCAGCCCCCTGGGCTCCAGCTTTTTGTACAGCGCCTCCAGCCCGGCATATTGCGGGGTGAAGCCGCATTGGCTGGCCGTGTTCACGATCAGCAGCACCCGGCCGCGCCAGGTTTCCAGGGGCACTTCCTCGCCGGCCAGATTGGCGGCGCTGTATTTGTAGATGGACACAGGGGCTCTCCCGATCGGCGCGGGCACCATAACGCAAAAGCCAGCCGGTCAGGGCTGGCTTTTGGTCAAACCAAGGTTACAGGCTGCCTTCCCGGCCTCGCGTCGCGCTTGGTCGCGCGCCGCTGCGGCGTTCGGCGCTTTCGCAGGTCCACTGGACCTGCTCACCCGCTTACGCGGGGCGCGCCTCACCCCGCCATTCTTCCCTTGGCGTCCTTCGAATCGCGGCGGGTCTGCTGCGGCTGATAGGCCTTGCGGGCATGGGCCTCGCAATAGGGCGAACCGGACTTCGGCGAGCGGCCGCAGAAATGGAACTCGGTGGCGGCGGGATCGCCGATCGGCCAGCGGCACATGCGGTCGCTGATGGTCAGCACGGTGGCGTGGCTGCCGTCGGCCAGGGTCACGGGATCTTCCTCCACCACCGGCGCGGCCGGCACATGGGTGCGCACGCTGGGCACCTTGGGCGCCATCGGCAGGCGCGGGCGCTCGGAACGGGAGGGGCTGGCCCGGCCCGCCAGGCCCAGCCGGTGGACCTTGCCGATCACGGCATTGCGCGTCACCCCGCCCAGGGCGCGGGCGATCTGGCTGGCCGAGAGGCCCTCGGTCCATAATGTCTTGAGCTGCTCGACCCGGTCTTCCGACCAATTTACCTGTGTCATGGCTCTGGCTCCTGGCTGCCCAGGCGGCCACTCCAGCCCCCCGGATCACAAAATACAGTAGCGCCACGATAACGCCGCACAAGCATTACGGGTTCATCCCAACCCCTTGTCCACATGAATCAGATGCACCAATCGGGGGATCGCATACCCGCCATGAAGCGCGGCCGGGGTTGTCGGAGCGTCACGGAAAGCGGATAAACGTGCCCCTTCGGCCCTGATTTGTATTTTTATTTCAACCTGATGCGTGGGCGGGGGCACAAGGCCCCGCCCCCCGAAAAAGGAGTCTTCCGTGTTTCCCGCTTTGCTTCCCACCTATAACCGGACGGATATCGCCTTCGTCCGTGGCGAGGGTTCCTACCTCTTCGCCGAGGATGGCAAGCGATATCTGGATTTCGGGGCGGGAATCGCCGTGGCGGCCTTCGGCCATGCCAACAAGCGGCTGGTGAAGGCGCTGACCGATCAGGCGGGCAAGCTGTGGCACACCTCCAATCTCTATCGGGTGCCGGGCCAGGAAAGCCTGTCCCGGAAGCTGGTCGAGAACACCTTCGCCGACACCTGCTTTTTCGTGAATTCGGGCACCGAGGCGATCGAACTCGCGATCAAGATGGCGCGGCGCTACCATTTTGCGAACGGCCATCCCGAGCGCTTCCATATCATCAGCTTCGCCGGCGCCTTTCACGGCCGCACCTATGCCGCCATCAATGCGGGCGGCAATGAGAAATATCTGGAAGGCTTCGGCCCGCGCATGCCGGGCTTCGACCAGCTTGCCCTGTCGGGCGATGCCGCCGCCGACTTGGAGGCGGTGAGGAAGCTGGCGGGCGATCAGGCCGCCGCCGTCATCATCGAGCCCCTGCAGGGCGAGGGCGGCGTGCGCGTGATCAGTCCCGAATTCATCAAAGGCCTGCGCAAACTGTGCGACGACTGGGGCCTGCTGCTGATCTTTGACGAGATCCAGACGGGCCTGGGCCGCACCGGCAAGTTCTTTGCCTATGACTGGCTGGGCATCCGGCCCGACATCATGACCGTGGCCAAGGCGCTGGGCGGTGGTTTTCCCGTCGGCGCGGTGCTGGCCACCGCCGAAGCCGGCAAGGGCATGGTCGTGGGCACCCACGGCACCACCTATGGCGGCAATCCGCTGGCCATGGCGGTGGGCAATGAAGCCATCGACATGATTCTCGAGCCGGGTTTCCTGGATCATGTGAACCGCATTGCCGGCTATTTTCAGCAGCAACTGGGCGCGCTGGTCGCGGGCCATCCGGATGTCTTCGAAAGCGTGCGCGGACAGGGCCTGATGCTGGGCCTGAAAATGAAAACCGATGCGGGCGCCTTTATCGCGGCGGCACGCGCCAATGGGCTGATCGTGCTGCCGGCGGGCGACAATGTGGTGCGCCTCTTGCCGCCGCTGACCATCACCGAAGAGGAGGCCAGGGAAGGCCTCGCCCTGCTCAACAAGACGGCCTCGCAATTCGAGGCCGAGAAAGCCGCCGCCCAATGAACGCCCCCTTCGCCAATGCCAGGCCCCGGCATTTCCTGGACCTGTCCGATCACGACAGCGCCACCCTGAAGGCCATCATCGCCGACGCCAAGACGCGCAAAGCGGCGCGCGGCGCCCTTCCCAAGGGCATGCCCGATGCCGACCGGCCGCTGAATGGACGGGTGCTGGCGATGATCTTCGACAAGCAATCCACCCGCACCCGCATCAGCTTCGACATGGCGGCCCGCCAGCTTGGCGGCAGCGCCCTGATGCTGACCGGCAACGAGATGCAGCTCGCCCGCGAGGAAACCATCGCCGACACGGCGCGGGTCATCTCGCGCTATGTCGATGCCGTGATGATCCGCCTTTTGGATCATGAAATGGTGGAAGACCTGGCCAAGAACGCCACCATTCCGGTGATCAACGGCCTGACCAAATGGTCCCATCCCTGCCAGATCATGGCCGATATCCTGACCTATGAAGAGCACAAGGGCTCGATCGCCGGCGCCAAGGTCTGCTGGAGCGGTGACGGCAACAATGTGCTGACCAGCTGGGTTCATGCCGCGGTCAAGTTCGGCTTCACCCTGAATGTCGCCAGTCCGCGCGAGCTGACGGTCGATCAGGAAACCCGCGACTGGGCGGCCGAGAGCGGCCTGGTTCATTTCACCACCGATGCGGAAGCCGCGGCGGAAGGTGTCGATTGCGTCGTCACCGACACCTGGGTCTCGATGGGCGACGACAATGCCACCAAGCGGCAGAATCTGCTCAAGCCCTTTCAGGTCAATGCGCGCCTGATGGGCCTGGCCAGGAAGGACGCCATCTTCATGCACTGCCTGCCGGCCCATCGCGGCGACGAGGTCACCGACGATGTGATCGACGGGCCGCAGTCGGTGGTATTCGACGAGGCCGAGAACCGCCTGCATGCCCAAAAGGCCATTCTGGCCTGGGCGCTGGCTTAGTTGAAAAGCCGGTCTGCCGGAGCCATATAGCCCGGACATGCCTGACAAGATGAACCCCGACCCGTCGCCCTATGGCGATTTCGTGTTGCCTTTCGACATCGCCAAGGCGGGCGTGCGCGGCCGACTGGTGCGGCTGGATGCCAGTTCCACCCGCGCGTTGAGCGCCCATCTTTTGCCGGAACCCGCCGCGCGCGTCACCGGCGAGATGGTGGCGCTCGGCGCACTGCTGGGAACGGCGCTCAAGCTCGATGGGCGGCTGACCATCCAGACCAAGGGCGACGGCCCGCTCGATCTTGTGGCGGCCGATTACTATGGCGCCGATGAGACCCATCCGCGTGGCGTGCGGGGCTTTGCCCGGCTGGATGCGGCGCGTTTCGCGGCGCTGGAGCAGGCCGACTTTGCCAGCCTGGCCGGAAAAGGCGTTCTGGCCATCACCATCGAGCCGCGCGCCGGGGGCAAGACCTATCAGGGCATTGTCGAGCTGTCGCAGAACGGCATCGGCGCCTCGGCCGAAACCTATTTCAGCCAGTCCGAGCAGCTTCCCACCGTGATCCGGCTGGCGGCTGCGCCGCTCTATGTCGCGGGCGAGAAGCAGCCCCAGTGGCGCGCCGGCGGCATCATGCTGCAAATGACGCCCGCCGCCGCCGGCGAAAGTGCGCCCGAAGCCAAGGCGGAAAGCGATGACTGGAACCGCTTGTCGCTGCTGCTCGGCACGGTGGAAGACCTGGAGCTTCTGGATACGTCGCTGGCGCCCGAAACGCTTCTGTGGCGCCTGTTCCATGAGGATGAAGTGCGGGTCCAGCCGCCCGAGCCGGTGGTCTTCCGTTGCGACTGCGACACCGCGCGCATCGCCGGCGTGCTGCGCAATTACAGCGCCGACGAACGCCAGGGCCTTGCCGATGACGACGGGATCATCCGGGCGCGGTGCGAGTTCTGCGGCAAGACGCATGAGATCGCGCCCGATCGCCTGGCGTGATGCGTATCGCGCCCCGGCGGGCGGTCAACCGGATCAGGCGGCGGCCTTGCCGACAACCTTGCGCAGGAATGCTTCACAGGCCTCCAGCTCGCTGACGGAGCAGAATTCATCCGGGCGATGTGCCTGTTCGATCGAGCCTGGGCCGCAGATCACCGCCGGAATGCCATATCTCTGGAAATGGCCCGCCTCGGTGCCATAGGCCACGGCTTCCACCTGGTTGGCGCCCGTCAGTTCGCGCGCGAGCTGGATGGCGGGTGAATCCTCGTCCATGGCCAGGCCCGGATAATGCGCCTGCAATTCGGTCAGAAGCGCGGCTTCCGGCGCGCGGCGCCGATATTTGGGCAGAACCTCGGCGGCGGCCCAGGTCTCGACACGCTCGATGATTTTCGCCGGATCGCGGTCGGGCAGGCAGCGATATTCCCAGGTGACCTCCGCCTCCCTGGCCAGGATATTCACCGCCGTGCCGCCATGGATCACCGTCGCCTGCACCGTGGAATGGGGCGGCTCGAAGCGCGGATCGGTATCGGCGCGCAGCTCCTCCCACACCCTGTCCAGCAAAGCGACGAATTCCCCGGCCATCATCACGGCATTGGCGCCTTTTTCAGGACCGCTGGAATGGGCTTCACGCCCGCAGCAGCGCGTCACCAGCTTGGCGCCGCCCTTGTGGGCGCCCACGATCTTCATCAGCGTCGGTTCGCCGACAATGGCCAGCGCCGGCTTCAGGTTGCGCGCTTTCAGGTCGTCCAGCAGGCCCTTGACGCCGACACAGCCCACTTCCTCGTCATAGGACAGGGCGAAATGGATCGGCCGCTTCAGCGAAGCCCTGCCGATCTCCGGCGCCAGCGCCAGCGCGGCGCCGATAAAGCCCTTCATGTCGCAGGCGCCGCGGCCATAAAGCTTGCCGTCGCGCACTTCCGGCTTGAAGGGATCGGAAGACCAGTCCTGTCCATCGACCGGCACCACATCGGTGTGACCCGAAAGCACAAAGCCGCCGTCGCTGTCCGGCCCGAATGTGGCGAACAGATTGGCCTTCTGTCCCGTGGCATCGAAGGTGCGCTGGCAGCGCGCGCCCTCTTTTTCCAGAAGCCCTTGCGCATAGTCGATCAGCGCCAGGTTGGAATCGCGGCTGGTGGTGTCGAAGGCGATCAGGTCCTTGACCAGATCAAGCGTGCCGGCCATCTGATGTCTCAACCTTCGTTGCGGCTTACCGGATTGCCGATGATATTGAGGAATTCGCGCCGGGTGTCGGAATGGGTGCGGAAATCGCCCAGCATGGTCGAAGTGACCATGGTGACACCGGTCTTGTGCACGCCCCGGGTGGTCATGCACTGATGCGCGGCCTCGATCACCACCGCCACGCCGCGCGGCTCCAGCACGGTCTGGATGCAGTGGGCGATCTGGGCGTTCATCTTCTCCTGCACCTGCAGGCGGCGGGCGAAGGCTTCCACCACCCGCGCCAGCTTGGAAATGCCCACCACGCGATGGGTGGGCAGATATCCGACATGGGCGCGGCCGATGATGGGCGCCAGGTGATGCTCGCAATGGCTTTCGAAGCGGATGTCCTTCAGGATGACCATATCGTCATAGCCGGCCACTTCCTCGAAGGTGCGCGTCAGATAGGCTTCCGGGTCCTGGTCGTAACCGGAAAACCAGTCCTCGAAGGCCTTGGCGACCCGGGCAGGCGTGTCCACCAGCCCCTCGCGGTCGGGATTGTCGCCAGCCCAGCGCAGCAGGGTGCGCACCGCTGTTTCCGCTTCCTCCCGGCTTGGGCGGCTGGATGCGGCGGGATTGCTGATGTCGGTGCTGGGCATGCGGGGTCCGCTTGAGGAAAAGCGGATTAAACCCGCCTTGGGCAGGCGGTTTCAACCACAAGATATTAGGGCTTTAGGACCGGGACGGGGCGGTCAGTGGATTTGACGCCGCTCAAAGGGGCTTTCCAGCAGGAAAGCCGGGATTTCCGCCTCGAAGCTTTCGCCCGACGCGCTCATCATCTGGTAGCGGCCGCTCATGGAGCCGGATGCCGTTTCCAGCGGACAACCGGAGGTATATTGAAAACTTTCCCCCGGCTTGATCATCGGCTGGGCGCCGACCACGCCGGCGCCGCGCACTTCCTGGATCCGGCCCTGGCCATCGATGATGTTCCAGTAGCGGGACAGAAGCTGAACCGTTTCGTGGCCCTTGTTCTCGATCGTCACCGTATAGGACCAGACATAGCGGTCGTCTTCCGGATCCGACTGGTCGTGCAGATAGGCAGGCTTTACCGCCACGCGGACGCGCTTGGTCTCAAGCTCATACTGGTGATCCGCGACAGGCGGACGCGGGCGTTTCTCAATGTCCGGCATGGGCGGCAGTATTGCGGGCCTTTTTTGTTCCACGCAAGCGGCAATTGGGCGCGGAACGTCCGTCGATCGCGCCGAAACGCGGCAATTACCGCGGTTCTACCGTGACTTGTGTCCTGACCGAATTGGCGATGAAACAGGCTTCATGCGCCAGATGGTGAATCTGCATCAGGGCTTCCCGATCGGCATCGATCTCGATCCGGGGCCGCAACACCACCCGCGTGATCCAGACTTTTCCGCTATCCTTCTCAAGAAAGCCGGTTGCGTCGTCTTCATAGGAAGTCACCGTGAGACGCTTCTTGGCCGCGATCGCCAGGAAGCTCAGCATGTGGTACGAGGACAGCGCCGCCACCAGCATGTCTTCCGGATCCGCCTTGCCGCCGTCCCCGCGATAGAGCGGCGAGGCGGAGGCGCCCAGAATTTCATGGCCATCCTTGAAGCGGATGCTGTGGTCGCAGCTG
>CAYFKU010000004.1:0-37895 GCA_964343955.1 uncultured Rhizobium sp.
CCACCAGCCCGTCAAATGCGCCCGACGTGCGGATGAAGGTGTTGACCGCCTGGCGGTCGGCTTCGCCTTCGGCGGTGTAATCGGGCGATCCTTCGAAAGCCATGATGGTGGCGCCGAATATCTTCACACCCGCCGCATGGGCGCGTTCGATCAACTGGCGCAGGGCCGCTATTTCTTGTTCGGCATGCACCGCCTGATCGGGATAGCGATGGGTATACTGAATGTCGTTGATTCCCAGCAGCACAATGACGGCTTTCACGCCGGGCACGGACAGCACATCCCGGTCGAAGCGCGACAGGGCATTTGTGGAGGGCGTGTCGTGCAGCAATCGGTTGGAGCCGATGCCGGCATTGACCACCGTCCAGCCGCGTGTGGCGGGATTGGCCTGGAGCCGCTCGGCCAGGCGATCGGGATAGCCGCGGAAGGCGCCGGGGGTTGAAACCACGCCTTCGGTGATGGAATCGCCAAAGGTCACCAGCGTGCTTCCCTTGCGCTCCGGGCGAATATCGATCTGGGAGACATGCAGACCTGTCCGCGCCGGCGTGGCGGAGGGCAGGAGCGTGTCGCTGGTGCGATCGCCCGGCGCCTGCCAGGCCTGCATGGTGAAAATCGTATGCGCCGGCGGCACTGTATCGGAGGGGTAATGGATGCTGATCGCCAGTTTGGCGAAGGCGGGCAGGGACCAGGTCAGCGTGTCGCCCAGCAGGGGCGCGCCGGGCTGGATATCCGTCGATCCCTTGCCGGCAAAAGTGATGACATGGTCGGTCCCCGGCAGGATCGCGCCGTCCTCGCCGGCCAGTGCGATATGGGCCGAAGCAATGTGAAGGGGCCGTTCGTCGAATTCATTGGTGAAGCGCAGGCGGATCACGCGGGCGGGACCGGACAGCCGGACCACCTGGCGGACGGTCACATCCCGGTAGGGAGGCAGGGGCGCGTAAAGCGGCGCGGCCTGGCGGCCGTCCGCCCGCACGGTCGGCGGCAGGCTGTTATAGGCGGTCGGGGGGTGTCCCCAGGCACCCTGCCAGGGGGCCGGGGCCGCCCGCTGGGCGGTCGCGGCCAGGGGCCAGAACAGGCATCCGGCCACAAGTGCGGCGGCGATTTTCTTCATGGCGGCCCTCGATTTAGCGGGTAACGGCGGGTGGTCAGCCTTCGGGTGTGGCCACCAGTCCACCGTGTCTCATAATGCGAGAGGGTTGTTCAACATTTGCTTGACACACTTTACCCCCGACGGGCACGGTCTCGGCAAATCCGCCAGCGCTTCGCGCCGGCGCACAATGACCTATTTTAGAGGGGAAAAGCTGATGTTTTTCAATGCCACGGTCGACATGCGGGTCGTCAAGAAGCTGCTCTGCGGCGCATCGGTCGGCGCTCTTGCCTCGATCATTTCCGGCGGCGCCTACGCGCAGGTCCTGGCCCCGGCCGGTGCATCGGACACCGAGTCCGTCACCGTCACCGCAACCGGTACCTCCATTAAGGGTATCGCCCCCGTCGGCACCAACCTGATCACGGTTGACGCCAGCACCATCAAGGCCACCGGCGCGATCACCACGGAAGAAGTCCTGGGCCACATTCCCCAGTTGGCCAATACCTTCAACCAGCAGCCCGTGTCGCCCACCGCGATCAACATCGGCGGCGTGCGCCCCTCCATCCGGTACAATCCCGCCCAGACCATCCTGGGCAATTCATCGACCCTGCTCCTGCTCGACGGCCACAATCTGGTTGGCGTCAGCGGCCTGGCGACCACGCCCGATGCCGGTCTGATCCCGACCATCGTGCTGCAGCGGGTGGACGTGCTGCCCGACGGCGCCTCCTCGGTCTATGGCGCCAACGCGATCGCCGGCGTCATCAATTTTGTGACGCGCGACACCTATCAGGGCTTCCAGGCCAACGCGAATGTCGGTGTGGCCGACGGCTACAGCTCCTTCCAGGCCGGCGTCATGGCGGGCACCGACTGGGGCAGCGGCGGCGTCTATATGGCCTTCGAGCACAAGGAAAACACCTACCTGATGGCCAACAGGCGGGACTATACCAAGATGGACCTGACCGGCATCGGCGGCCGCGACTCGCGCGGCACCTCCTGCCCGCTGGCCAACATCACCGTGCCCGGCGCCCAGCCCAACAACTATGCCCTCAACAGCAACGCGGTCTCCTCGGCGGCCGGTGCGCTGAAGGCCGCGGCCTCCGGTCCGTTCGGCGCGCTGAACTCCGTCACCAACGCCGGTTCGCTCAATCGCTGCGACACCAACTCCTACATGTCGCTCTTCCCGCGCGAGGAGCAGAACTCCTTCTTCGGCCAGTTCCATCAGCAGATCATGCCGGGCGTCCAGTTCTCGACCAAATTCATCTGGTCCACGCGACTGGACTCGGCAAAAAATCCCATGCTGACCGCCACCAACGTCGCTATCGACACAACCAATCCCTATTTCCAGTCGATCAACGGTGAAACTACTCAAAACGTCTCGTTCGACTTTAGCCCATTCTTGGGTGGCAACAACGTCACCGACTACAACAATGTCCAGATGTTCCAGATTACGCCGAAGGTGGTGGCGGATCTGCCATTCGGCGACTGGCAGGCTACGGCGACCTTCAATTACGGCCGCAGCAATACTACCGGTTTAGTTAGGTCGGTGAATACGGCTCTCTTGTCCCAGTCGATGCGGCAGGTGAAAGTTGCTGGAGTTCTAACGCCGGCGCTGGTCGCAAGTCCCTCTCTTGCGGGTAATGCGGTCAACCCATACAATTTAAATGCTGGCAACCCCCTTCTGCTTGATAATATTCTGAATACCGGTTCCTACGGCAAAGCCATCCAGCATCAGATCCAATGGGGCGGCTCGGCAAATGGCACGCTGTTTGAACTGCCGGGCGGCGCGGTCAAGGCCGCGCTCGGCGGCCAGTGGGCCTTTGAAGACTATGTCGCCAACTGGAACACCAACGCGCCGATCGGCTCGGCCGGCGGCGCCGCGCCTCCGGGCGCGCAGATGGCGGTCGCCAGGCCGCACCGTATCACCAACACGGGCTTTGCCGAAATCAACGTTCCGATCGTTGGAGAGGGCAACCGTATGCCGCTGGTGCATGCGTTATCCCTCAACGTTTCGGGCCGCATCGACAGCTACAGCGACTTCGGTAACACCGAAAACTACAAGATTGGCCTCAGCTACGAGCCCTTCTCGGCCCTAACTATCCGCGCCACCAACGGCACGTCCTTCGACGCACCGAGCCTCGCGGACACGGCGGCCCCAGATACCCGCTTCACCTATACCGCCCAGCGTACCTCCGCGAATACCAATGTTCCTGCGGGCACCTCAGCAGCCGACGCGCTTCGTCCCTCGATTAGCACGCCGGGGGGTAATCCGCAGCTCGGTCCGGAAACCGGCAGAACCTGGTCGATCGGCGGTGATTTCCATCCCACTACCGAATTGGGCATCGATTTGACCGGACTTGATATCAGCATCACGGCTTTCCACACCAAGTTCGAGCATCAGCAGGGTCTGATCTTGAACAACCCGCAGGTGCTGTTCTCGGGCTCTTATAACCAGTACTACATGCTGAACCCGACGCTGGCGCAGATCCAGGCCCGTTATCCCACAAACTTCGATGCTAGCGGAAACGCGCTTGTCGCTACCACGGGTTTCCCTGGGCCGGATCTTGCCTCAGCCTTCAATACTGCGGGCGTAAACCTGCCCTATATCCTCTATGATCTGCGCCGCAACAATCTGGGCGAAGCGTTGGTCGAGGGTCTGGATATCGGATTGAACTACACGACCGATGTCCAGGATTTCGGCACCCTGTCGGGTGGTTTCTCCGGTACGTTCAACTCGACCAACGTGAATACGCCGGCCCCCGGCCTGGCCGCCATCAACCTGATGCAGTACACCGTCCCCCAATGGGCAGGCACCGCCTTCGTGCAGGCCACTGTTGGTCCGTTGACCGGCCGCGTGCAGGTGAACTACAGCCCCGGCTTCAATGTGTCCCCGGTCCTCAACCAGGCTCGGTCGCTGTATAATCAGACCCGCATCGAATCCTGGCATCCGGTCAACATGAACCTGAACTATGACCTGAGCGGTCTGGCTCCGTGGCTGAGCGGTGCGGAAGCCAGCATCACCATGAACAATGTCGCTGACGACAGCCCGCCGGTCTATCTGTCGGGCGGCGCGGCAAAGCCGAACAACGGCGGCGCCTATATCGTGGCGAGCGGCTCGACTCTGGGCCGTTACACCGTGTTCAGCCTGCAGAAACAGTTCTAAAGCCTGTTGTGGAAGCCCCCGCCGCGGTCGCGCGGCGGGGGCTTCCGCCGCCTAGCCTTGTCATCCCGTTCCGCGCCGTTTGATGGCGCTTTGTCTAGTCATAGCGGGTCAAGCTCCCCCATATCTTCCGCGTCGCGTGTGTTTCCCGGGCGTTTCTCGGGACGCGCCGCCATCGTGACAGGCGGCGCCTCTGGCCTTGGCCTGCTCACCGCCCAGCGCATCCAGCAAGAGGGCGGACTGGTCTCGATCTGGGATCTCACAGATGCCGCCCTAGAGAATGCCAAAAAGACTTTGGGCGCGGTGCATACCGTTCGCGTCGATGTCGGCAATCATGCGGAAGTCGCCGCCGCCGCCAAGGCGAGCAGGGCGGCGCTGGGCCGGATCGATATTCTGGTCAATTGCGCCGGCATTACCGGTGCAACGGTGCCGGTGGCGGAATTTCCCATCGAAAGCTGGCTGCAGGTCATCAACGTCAATCTCAACGGCATCTTTTTCTGTTGCCGCGCGGTTGTGCCGATGATGCTGGAGCAGGGCTATGGCCGCATCGTCAACATCGCCTCCGTCGCGGGCAAGGAAGGCAATCCCAACGCGTCGGCTTATTCCGCCTCCAAGGCGGGAGTGTTCGGCTTCACCAAGTCCCTGGGGAAGGAGCTGGCGACGTCAGGCATCCTGGTCAATTCGATTACGCCCGCCACGTTCGAAAGCCCGATCCTGGATCAACTGCCGCAGAGCCAGATCGACTATATGCGCTCGCGCATTCCGATGGGGCGCCTGGGTCATGCCGAGGAAAGCGCGGCCCTGGTCTGCTGGCTGGCGAGCGAGGAATGTTCCTTCTCCACCGCCGCCACCTTCGACATTTCCGGCGGCCGAACCACCTATTGAGCAGCAGGCGCGTTTTTGCTGCGTCGCACTCTGCGGCGGCGATGTCACACGCCTTTCTTGCCTGATCTCACATATACTGCTAATGTTTTACATAATGAGACTCTGGGTCAGCCGCGCGATTGCGCGGTCAGAGCCGCAAAGCGGCCGGGCCTTGCGCGTTCGGAAACGTCAAGTCGGGGAGAGTGGATTTGGCTACGCCCAAAAACCAGTCTGTGCAGAAGGCCTTCGCGCTGCTGCGATCCTTTCGCGGCGCCGAGGAATGGGTCAGCAATGCCGAACTCAGCCGCCGCACCGGACTTTCAGAAGCTTGCGCGCACCGGTTGATGAAAACCCTGGAAGAGATCGGCGCCGTGGTGCGCGACCGGCGCGGCTGCTACCGGCCCGGCATGGTGCTGGCCACGCTTTCCAGGGATGTTGCGGTCGGCGATCTGGTACGGGCGACATCCGAAGACCTGCTCGCCGGCATCGCCGCACGCCTGAAGGGCGTCGTCCATGTCGGCGTGCTGCAGAACGGCATGGTGAATTATGCCGCCAAGCTGGGCGAATGCGCGCGCGTCACGATTCCCAGCCGGGTCGGCGCGCGGCAGGAAGCCTATTGCAGCGCGCTGGGCAAGGTGCTCCTGGCGGGCATGCCCGCCCAGGAACTGGAGGATTTTCTCTATGACGGCGATTTCGTCGCTTTGACGCCACAAACCATCACCAGTGTGCCCAGCCTGAAGTCCGAACTGGAGGCAGTGCGGCAGCGCGGTTATGCCGTGGACGATCGCGAGGTCTTTCAGACCATCGTCTGTGTCGGCGCGCCCGTCCGCGATCCCCTCGGCAACATCGTCGCGGCCCTGTCCTTCGCGGATGCGGCAGGCAATCTGTGCCGCGGCTGGGAACAGGATGTGTCCGGCGAATTGACGGCAGCCGCGGGCGCGATCGGCCGCAAGATATTTCCCGTCTATGACGGGATTCGGCACTGACGGTCTCACTTTCTGAGAAGGTGTGACGGTTGCCGCAGGTTCTCAACTTCGCGGTTGGCAGATATAAATCAGACAACAAGTCCGTAAGTGGTGCTTGAGGAAAAGGATGACCAGAATGACAAATGACCGCCGCAAATTTCTGAAGACCGCGGGCGCATCGCTCGGCATGGCCGCGCTGGGAGGTACGGGCGCCTTTGCCGCCGCCGGCCCGATCGTCAAATCGCCCAATGGCAAGTCCCTGGCCGGCGTCTTCCCGATCGGCTGGACGCCCTGCAAGCCGGACAACAGTTTCGACGCCGATGCCATGGTGCGCCAGCAGCAGTTCCTCAATCGCGGCAAGGTTGCCGGCATGGCCTGGCCGCAGAATGCCAGCGGCTGGCAGAGCCTCACGCCCGCGGAATGGAATGCGGGGGCCGAGGCGCTGGCTTCGGTCAAGGGCAATACCGCCCTGGTTCTTGGCGTGCAGACCGAAGGTTTCAATATCGCCAATTCGCAGGGCTATTGCCGCAAGGCCAAGAGCCTGAATGCCGACGGCATCATCTCCCTGGTCCCGCCCAATGCGAGCGATGCGGACCGCATCGCCTATTTCAAGGCGTTGGCCGACGCCAGCGGCCTGCCGATCATGGTGCAGGCGGTCGGCGATGTCAGTGTCGACCAGCTGGTCGCGCTGGCCGCGGCCATACCCAGCATCATCGCGGTGAAGGACGAGGCGGGCGACCCCCTGGAACGCGCGCCCGACCTGTTGAAGAAAACCGGCGGCAAGGTCGAGGATTTCTCCGGCGCCGGCGGCATGACTTTCTTCGCCGAACTGGAACTGGGGTTCCTGGGGACCTGTCCCTATACCGGACTGGCCGACGTGCTGCAGTCCTGTTTCAATTCCTATCGCGCCGGCAAGAAGCGCGAGGCCTATGACATTTTCGGCCGCTTCCTGGCTTTCAATTCGCTGCCGCATGCCAACGAATATGTGATGAAGGCGCGGGGCGTTTTCCCCGAAGACGCCATCATGCGCAGCAATCCCGGCGCGACATCGGGCGGCGCGCGCCGCCGTCCGGGGCCGATCACCGACGCGCACAAGGCACAGATCAAGCTGGCGCTGAACAGCTATCTCAAGCCGTTCCTGGTCGCCTGACCGCCAAACCGCATAAGAGGAACCTATGAAGAATGTGATGAAGCTCGCGGGTGCCCTGCTGATCGGCACCTGCGCCATGGCCCTGGCGCAAAGCGCCGCGCCGTCGCGCCCCGGCGCCGCCCAGGCCCAGGCCGCCACGGCGCTCCCTGCCAATGCCAATGTCGTGGGCACCGGCCCCATCGTGATGCCGCCGGTGCCGCGTCCCGCGGGCGCAGGTCCCGCGCGTCCGCGCGGCGATTTCACGATCCATAGCCGTCATCTCCTGTATGTGACCCTGCCGGGTTCGCTGGAGCGGCCGATGTGGCCGAACGGCAGCGGCATTGTCGTGCTGGATGCCGACAACAATTATGCCTTCGTCAAGCGTATCCATCTCTGGGACTATGCCGGCAGCATGGCGCCGGAAGATATTTCCGGCGTTGCCGCCAGCCCCGCCACCAACATGCTGTATCTCACCGCGCGCGGACGGATGGGCGCGCTGGACCTGGCGACCGACAAGATGGTCTGGACCACCACGCTGGACGGCAAATGTTGCGAGCGCCCCCAGGTCTCCGCCGACGGCAAGACCCTTGTGGTAGGCTCGAACCTGCAGGACTACTGGTATGTGCTGGACGCCAAGACCGGCAAGCTGATCCGGACGCTTCACGCCCCCGGCAGCATGGGCGCCCATAACCTCAATCTCAGCGCAGACGGCAAGCGCGCCTTCATGTCGCCCAACGGCAAGCTGCTGCAGATCGCCGATATCGAGACTGGCAAGATCGTCCAGAAGATCCAGTTCCCCGAAAATGTCCGGGTGCAGGCTCTGAACAAGGATTCTTCCAAGATCTATGTGAACCAGAACAATTTCCTGGGTTACATCGTGGCCGATACCAATAACGGCAAGATCCTGCAGACCGTGGAAGTCACCAGCGTGCCCTGGCGCGAAGTCTGGAACCGCACGCCCCGGCCGCGCGTGCCGCATGGCTGCCCCAGCCACGGCGTTGCGCTGACGCCCGATGGCAAGGAAGTCTGGATCGCCGATGCGCTGTTCCACAAGATCCACATCTTCAGCAACACCGACAACCCGAAGGAAATCGCCAGCATCGACACGCCGGACGATACCTTCTGGATCATGTTCGGGATCGACGGCAAGCTGGTCTATTCTTCCTCGGGCGATGTCATCGATGTGGCCACGCACAAGATCGTGGGTACCACGCGAAGCGAGTGGGGCACCAAGATGTACAGCGAAAAAGAGCTGGACATGACCTTCATCGATGGCCGCCTGCAGCGCGTGGCGAACCAGTTCGGCAATGAATATGGCGACTTCGTCACCGCCGAAAAGCTGGGGGTTGGCCCGCATATGCCGGTCATGGCCGAGCCGGCATATCCGATCGCCACCTCCACCGGTCCGGATCCGAACGCCGGCATGAAGTAGGCATCGACCCCGTAGCGATGTGGCGCGTTTGAACAATCCTGTATTCTGTTTTGTGCTTCCAGCCGCTCTTGTGGGCGGCTGGTTGCTTTTGGCCCCGGCGGTGGCGCAGCAGTCCGCCACCGAAGCCACCACGCCGGAAGCGGCGGCGGTCAAGATCTGCTCCGGCTGTCACGGCATGCAGATGGTTATGGACACGCCCAGGGACATCGATACCTGGCACGATACGGTCCAGAAAATGATCGATCGTGGGGCTCGCGGCACGCCCGAGGAGTTCGAGCTGGTGATGGATTTTCTTTACCTGAACATGACCCCCATCGACGTCAACCATGCCGATGCGGACTCGCTCATGGCCATCCTGCAAACCGACCGCCCATCGGCGGACGCCATTGTGGCGCGCCGCGCGTCGCGTCCGTTCAAGGATATGGCGGATCTCCAGGCCAGCATTCCGGCCCTGGATCGCAAGCTGCTGGAATCCAAGAAGCGGATGATTTTCTTCCAATAGCGCCAAATGCGAAGCCCCGTCGCGCCGGGGGCTCGACGGGGCTTGTTGTGCAACCGCCGGCCAGGGGGCACAGGGGTCGCGCATGCATTCAATCAAAGCACAAGCAGGGACGCCCACAAGTGGATCGGGCGTCCTGTCTTGCAGAAGGTGAGAGGGCGGAAGGCCGCTGCATACGGTTCCATCTCCATCTCTCATTATGTGAAAGGGGCGGGGATGATTGCACCCGAACGGATTTCTGTTCGCCGCGAAGGCCCGGACCGCCGCAGGAAAATCCCAACCAATCGTTCGGATTACAGTGTCATATATTGAGATGCGACGCCGAAGCTGTTAAGAGCGTTCATACGACCGCTTTCGGGAATTCGCAGCCCATGTCTCAAAATTGTCTTATGCCATGAGCAGCAAATCGCGTAGCGCAGCATCCCCGGTAAAGCGATCGCAGGCCAAGGCCAGGCAGTCCGCCCCGCCCAAACGGTGGCTGGGCAGTCAGACGCTGGTGCGGGGGCTGGATGTGCTGGAAGCAGTGGCCTCCGGCGTCAACAACCTGGCCGATCTGGCGGCGGCCGTGAAGCTCAACCGCAGCACCGCGCACCGGCTTGCCTCCACCCTGGTCGAAAAGCGCTATCTCTCCTTTGTGCCGCGCTCCGGATACGGTCTGGGACCCAAGGCGCTGGAAGTGGGTTATCAGGCCCGCGTCCAGCTCAACATTCCGCGCCTGGCACGCGAGCATCTTGAAGTCCTGGCGGCGCAGACCGGCGATACGGTGCATCTGGGCATTCTGGATGGAACGCGCGCCCTCTATCTGGACAAGATACCCGGCCGCCGCCGCGTCGAAATCAGTTCGCGCGTGGGCGAGTTGCAGCCGCTGCGTTCCACCGGCCTGGGCAAGGCGCTTTTGCTGGACGAGGATGACGACAGGCTCCGGAAATTTTACCGTTGCGAGAACGGCATCGGCCATCCCTATCAGGTGCCTGAAGCCACCTGGCTGAAACGCATGCGGGACTATGCGAAAAACGGCTACACCTTCGATCTTGAAGAGAATGAAGATCGAATCCGCTGCGTCGCCGCTCCGGTGCGCGACGCAACCGGCAAGATCAAGGCGGCGATCAGTGTCTCCAGTGCCGCGCATTATATGGACGATCAGCGCATGCAGACCCTGATTGACGAGGTGCGCGGCGCGGCCGACCAGATCAGCCGCGAGCTGGGCTGGGATGCGCCTTCGGCGAACACCAGGAAAAAGAGCCATCAGGCGGCATGACCGCCGCCTGACGGCCATTCGCCTCGGGGGGCTGCGTGAAGATAGCAAAAGTTCAGGCATTCCTGATCGCCAGCGACCTGACTGGCGGCGTAATCGTGACGCCGCCGCGCCGCCCCGCCTGGACCGCATCCGCGGAAGTCGCCGGCCCAATGTCGCGTTTTTCCCGCTTCAAGAAACAGAGGGCATTGTGGCGCCCGGCCATGCCCGCGGTCGGCTGTCTGGTCACTGCCGATGACGGCAGTTGGGGCTTCGGCGCCAGCCGTTACGGCAATCCGGTTGCCGCCCTGATCCGCGAACATATCGGTCCCCTTCTGGTCGGCGAAAATGCCATGGCCACCGAACATCTCTGGGACATGATGCAGCGCCTGGCCTCGCCCTATGGCGCGATGGGGCTGGCAAGCTATGCCATCAGCGCCATCGACTTTGCGCTGTGGGACCTCAAGGGCAAGCTGCTGCGGCGGCCGGTTTTCGAACTTCTGGGCGGCCCGGCGCGTGACAGGATTGCCTGCTATGCCACGGGCAACGATACCGACTGGCACATGGAACTGGGTTTTTCCGCCACCAAACTGGCCTGTCCCCATGGACCGGCCGATGGCCTTGCCGGGCTCGACGGCAATGAAGAGCTGGTATCGCGCACCCGCGACCTGATCGGGTCCAAGACGGACCTGATGCTGGATTGCTGGATGGCGCTGGATGTGGAGTTCACAGTCCGCCTGGCCGAGAGGCTGAGGCCCTATGGACTGCGCTGGATTGAAGACTGCCTCATGCCCGATGATCTGGACGGCTGGGACAGTTTGCGCCGGCGCCTTCCATGGCAGGGGCTTGCGACCGGCGAACATTGGTACGGACTGAATCCCTTCCTTGCTTCAGTCGCTCGGCGCAATGTCGATGTTTTTCAGCCCGATGTGGCGTGGGTCGGCGGCGTCACCGGGACGGTCAAGATCTGCCACCTGGCCGAGGCGGCCGGGGTGCCGGTCATTCCGCATGCCGCGATGAATTCGCCTTTCGGACAGCATGTCTGCCTGGCGATGCCCAATATTCCGATCGGTGAATTTTTCATGGGAAGCCCTCCCGGCGTGCCGCTGTCGGAAGTGACGCCATTCCCCGGCATGGCGGTTCCCAGGGACGGATTTTTGGTGCCGCATGATGGGCCGGGTTTTGGCCTGGGCCTGTCGCTCGACGATCTGGAACGGTTGAAAGTCTGATGCTGGATGCCGCCGCGGGCCGCGCCGCCGACAAAGCCATGCGGCATCTGCTGCCCTGGCTGCTTCTGATGTACATGCTGGCTTATCTGGACCGGGCCAATCTGGGTTTTGCCAAGAACGCCTTCCAGGCATCCACCGGCATCAGCGAAGCGGCCTATGCCTTCGGAGTCGGCATTTTCTCCATCGCCTATTCCTCCATCGAGGTGCCAAGCAATATCCTGATGCATCGCTTCGGCGCGCGCCGCTGGCTGTCGCGCATCATGGTGAGCTGGGGCCTGGTTTCCGCTTGCATGGCCTTTGTTCACAGCGCCACGGCTTTTTATGGCGTGCGGGTGTTGCTGGGGATCGCCGAAGCCGGCTTCTTTCCCGGCGCTGTGTATTTTCTGTCACGCTGGTTTCCGGATGCGCGGCGCGCCGGCGTCATGGGCATCTTCTATTTTGGGGCGCCGCTCAGCTTCGTTTTCGGTGGTCCCCTTTCGGGGCTGCTGCTGGAGGCGGATGGGCTTGGAGGGCTTCAAGGATGGCAATGGATGTTCCTGGTGGAGGGGCTTCTGGCATCCATCGTCGGCGTGATCGTGTTTTTCACCTTGCCGGATGGTCCCGACAATGCCGCCTGGCTGCAACCGGACGAGCGCACCGCGCTGGTGGCGGCGATTGCGGCCGAGGATCGCGAGAAACAGTCCAGGCACGGTGTGTCCTCGGTGGTTCAGGGGCTGCTCAACTGGCGCATTGTTTATCTGGCGGCGATCTATTTCCTGATACAGGCCGCGGTCTATGGCGTGGTCTATTATCTGCCGCCGCAGGTGGGGCGTTTGCTGGGCCGCAATGTCGGCTTCATTGTCGGTCTTGTCACCGCGATCCCCTGGGCCTGCGCCCTGGCGGCGTCATACTTCCTGCCGCGTCTGGCCGAGCGGCTGGGCAAGCGCCGCCAGATCTGCGCCCTGACCATGCTGGCCTGCGCTCTGGGGATGGGGCTGTCGGTCCTTCTGGCGCCGGCACCGATGCTGGCGCTCGCGGCTTTGTGCGTCGCGGTTGCGGGCTTCATTGCGGTACAGCCGTTGTTCTGGACCTTCCCGACCGCCTATCTGGGCGGGGCCGCGGCGGCGTCCGGATTGGCGCTGGTCAATACCCTGGGCGCGTCCGCGGGATTTTTCTCACCCATCTTCCGGCTATGGGCGGAAAACCGTTTCGGACCCGGCGCCGGGCTTTATGCCCTCAGCCTCACCACCATGTTCGGCGCTGCGATGATCCTGGCGACCGGGCATATGCTCGGCCGCAAGGATTGATCGGACAGTTTATTGATCGCCCGCCGTGCGGCGAGGGCCGCCTCTCGATGCCTTCGCCTGAGCCAGGCGTCAGCCGCGAGGCGGCAAAAGGCCCCCGGCCATGTCCGTGGCGATCGCCGACCCCATGCCCTTCCTGATTGCCAAATCAGGGGTTAGAAACGCCGGTCACAAGAGCGCCGGGCCGCCATGCCGAATTTCGCCGCCAACCTGACCTGGCTGTTCCAGGAATGGGACTTCCTCGATCGTTTCGCCGCGGCGGCCGATGCCGGTTTCACCGCAGTCGAATACCTCTTTCCCTACGATCATCCACCCGATGAAATCGCGCGGCGGCTGGCGCGGCACAATCTGAAGCAGGTGTTGTTCAATATCGCCCAGGGCGATTTCGCCGGTGGAGAGCGCGGTATTGCGGTCTTTCCGGAACGCCGGGACGAATTTCGCGCCGCCGTGGCGCAGGGACTGGACTATGCCCGTGCCAGCGGCACGCCCCGCCTGCATCTGATGGCCGGGGTCGCCCAGGGGCCGCAGGCTCTGGCCTGCTTCCGCGAATCCATCAAGTTCGCCTGCGAGGCGGCGGCAAAAGAGGGCATCGAGATACTGATCGAGCCGATCAACAATCGCGACATTCCCGGCTATCTGATGAGCGATTTCAACTTGGCGGCGTGGCTGATCGATGAATTGCGGCTGCCCAATTTCTGGCTCCAGTTTGACGTCTATCACCGCCAGCGCATCCATGGCGAAGTGGTCCGGGGCCTGGAAGAGCTGTTGCCGATCACCCGGCATATGCAGATCGCCGCGGCGCCCCTGCGGCGTGAGCCGACCACGGGCGAGCTCGACGATCGCTATATCCTCAAGACCATCGACCGGCTGGGCTATGCGGGCTATATCGGCTGCGAATATGGCCCTGCCAACGGCACGCTTGCCGGGCTGGGCTGGATGAAGACGCTCTAGCGCGCTTCCAGCGGCTCGATCTTCTCCACCAGCAGCAGATAGGACAGTGCGCCCACCACGCAGAATCCGCCGGCCACCCCAAGAGGAATCAGGAAGGAGCCGCCGGCATATTTCAGCATCAGGCCGATGAAGATCGGCATGACGATGCCGGCCAGATTGCCCGCGAAATTGTTGATGCCGCCCACCGAAGCGACATGGCCGGGTGTCGGCGCCATTTCACTGACCACCGTCCAGACATTGGCGCCGACCACCGACAGGCTGGCATAGGCCAGGGCGAACAGGGCGAGACAGGCATAGGTATCCTCGACCACCGCCGCCAGGCCGATCGACGAGGCCATCGCCATGCCGCCCACCAGGCAGGTTTTGCGCGCGGCGGTGCGGCTCCAGCCGCGGGCCAGCAGCCAGTCGGAGAGATAGCCGCCGCCCCAGCTTCCGGCCACGCCCATCACACCCGGCACCATGCCCAGCGTGCCAAGCCGCGCCAGGCTGAAGCCCCGTGCTTCCTGCAGATAGCTGGGAAACCAGGTGAGGAAGAAATAGATGGCGAAGTTCAGGCAGAACATGCCGATCATCAGTCCCCAGATGGAGCGGTATTTGAAAAGGCCCGACCAGGGGATATGGGCCGCCGCGCCGCTTGTCTGCGGCGCCGCGCGTTCGGCCAGCAGCCTGTCAACCTCGGCGGGCGCGACGGAACGATAGCGTTCCGGATCGCGATAGATGAACCACCAGGCAAGAGCCCAGACCAGCCCGATCACACCGGTGATGACGAAAGCCCCGCGCCAGCCGCTGACCGCGATCAGCCAGGCCACCAGCGGCAGCGACAGCACATTGCCCGCCACCGAGCCGCCATTGAAGATGCCGCAGGCCAGACCGCGCTCGCGGCGGGGAAACCAGTTGAAGGCGGTCTTGGTGAAAGAGGGCATGGTGGCGGATTCGCCCAGGCCCAGCATCAGCCGCGCGCCCAGGAAATGGGTGACGCTCCGCGCCGCGCCGGTGGCCATGGTGAAAAGCGACCACCAGACCACCGCCACGGTCAGGCTGATGCGCACTCCGATGCGGTCCACCACCCAGCCGGCGGGCATCTGCATGAAGGCATAGGTCCAGAAGAAGGCGCTGAGGATCAGTCCCATCTCGGCGGGGTCGATGCCCAGTTCGCCCTGGATACCCTTGGCCGCAATGGCGAGGTTGGCGCGATCGATATAGCCGATGGCATTGGCCAGGAAACACAGCCAGATCAGCAGCCAGCGAATTTTCGGCATTGTTCCCCCAAGGCCTTTTTATTGATGTCAGGCTATACGGCGGGATCGGCAGGAACAACCCGCCCGGAACCGGTCCTAGCGGGCTTTAGCCGCATTGTTCGTGCCCGGCGAAGCGCTTTAGACCGGCCGGCGTGACACGCAACATGCAACATGGGTCCCATCCCGACCTGGTCCATTTCGCGCTGGCCGTGGGCGGTTTCGCCATCGGTACAACCGAATTCGCCAGCATGAGCCTGCTTCCCTATTTCGCGCGCGATCTGGGCATAAGCGCCCCCACGGCGGGCCATGTCATCAGTGCCTATGCCCTGGGGGTGGTGCTGGGGGCGCCCCTGATCGCGGTGCTTTCCGCCCGCCTGGCCCGCCGCTCCCTGCTGATTGGGCTCATGCTGGTCTTCGCGCTGGCCAATGGCCTGACGGGCCTTTCGCCATCCTATCCCGCCATGATGCTGTTCCGCTTTCTCAGTGGGCTGCCGCATGGCGCCTATTTCGGCGTCGCCATGCTGGTGGCGGCGTCCCTGGTGCCGCATGAGCGGCGGGCGCAGGCTTCGGCGCGGGTGCTGATGGGCCTGACGGCCGCCACTATCATCGGCGTGCCTTGCGCCAACTGGCTGGGTCAGTTTGTCGGCTGGCGCTGGGGCTTTGCGATCGTCGCCGTGCTGGCCCTGCTGACCGCGACCCTGGTGGCGCTGTTCGCCCCGCACCAGCCGCCGGAAGAGGGGGCCAGTCCCCTGACCGAACTGTCGGCCCTGGGCAATCCCAATGTGCTGCTGACCCTGGGCATCGGGGCCATCGGCTTTGGCGGCTTTTTCGCGGTCTATACCTATCTGGCCGACACGCTGCTGACGGTAACGCATCTGTCCGAAAGCTTGGTGCCGCTGGTCTTCGCCATCTTCGGCTGCGGCATGATGACGGGGCTTGTCGTAGTGCCGCGCTATGCCCATGGCCGGCTGATGACAGTGGCAGGAGCGTGCCTGCTGTGGTTTGCCGCCACCATGGCGCTGTATTCCTTTCTCACCTTCAACGTCTGGACCATAACCGCCGCGGTCTTCGCCATCGGGCTGGGCGGCGCGCTGGGGCCGGTGCTGCAGACCCGGCTGATGGATGTCGCGGGCCGGGCACAGACGCTGGCGGCGGCGCTCAATCATTCCGCCTTCAATTTCGCCAATGCGCTTGGCCCCTGGCTGGGCGGCATGGTGATCGCCCACGGCGCAGGCCTGTCCTCGACAGGGCTGGTCGGCACGGTCCTGGCCCTTTCGGGCTTTGCGATCTGGGCGGTCGCCTTAAAGATAGGGCATGAATAGACGCGCCGCGGCGTTGCGCAGCCGCAGATGGATTGGCTCGCGCGCCAGCATGTCGGGCGACACGCGCATCCCCCGCGCGATCTTGGCGTCGATCATCGCATCCAGCCGCGCCGTCAGCTCGCGATCGGTGATCTCCAGGTCGAACTCGAAATTCAGCCGGAAGCTGCGCGCGTCCCAGTTGGAACTGCCCACCAGGCTCCATTCGCCATCCACGGTGCAGAGCTTGCTGTGATCGAAGGGGGCCGGGGTGACGATGAAGCAGGCCTTGACGTGGCGAAAGAAGCGCAACTGCCCCCGCATCGCCCAGTCCATCAGCCGCTGGTCGCTTCTGCCGGGCAGGACGATCTCGACCTCGACGCCGCGCAGGCCTGCCTCCTGGATGGCGAATTGCAATCGCGACTCGGGCAGGAAATAGGGCGTGACGATGCGGATCCGCTTGCGCGCCAGATTGAGCGCCGCCCCCAGGATCAGCTCGGTCTTGTAGAGATCGGCATCCGGTCCCGACCTGACGCCCCTGGCAAACACTGTGCCTTCCGCTTCCAGCGCCGGCCACCAATCGTCATCGTCCAGCAACTCGTCCGTGGTGAAAGTCCAGTCGCGCGCGAACGCATCCATCACCACCCGCGTAACAGGCCCCTCGACGCGGAAATGCACATCATGGATCGGGCGGCGGCCGGCATAGCGCGCCAGATTTTCCGCACCGACATTGACGCCGCCAAGGAACGCGACGGCGCCGTCCACCACCAGCAATTTCCGGTGGTTGCGCATGTTCAGGAAAGGCATGCGCCAGGGCAGCCAGGTATGCAGGAAGCTTTCCACCATCACGCCATTGCGGCGCATATGATAGAAGACGCCGGAATGGAAATAGCCTGCGCCGATTCCATCCAGCAGCACGCGCACCTGCACGCCACGGCGCTGCGCCGCGATCAGCGCGTCCGCGAATTCCCGGCCCGCCGCGTCATCGCGGAAGATATAAGAGGCCATGGCTACAGTTTTGCGGGCGCCCCGGATGGCGGCCAGCATGGCCGGATAGGCGGCATCGCCGCCCTCCAGTATGTCCACCTTGTTGCCGGCGGTGAGCGGGGCATGCGTCACCCGCTCGCTCACCTCTGTCAGAAGCGTGATATGGGGCGAGGCATCCGGCGCGATATTGGCGGGGGCGCTGGCCTGCGGGTCGTTCAGCCTGCGGATTCGCAGCGCGCGCCGTGTCACCCGGTTGATGCCGAACAGAAAATAGAGCAGCGAGCCCAGGATCGGCGCCAGCCACACCAGGCCGATCCAGCCCAGGGCCGAGCGGACATCGCTCTTCTTGAGAAGCACATCGACGGTGACCAGCAGGGTCAGCGCGAGATAGAGGAGGCCGAAGGCGGCCTCGACGACGGGGGAAGACCATTCCACGGAAAGCGGAAACATCGGGACCGGAATGAAATTTTCAAATATATTGGCGATCTTATAGACGATTTGACTTGAAACCAGTTCCCCAAATGCCAGTTTAACGAAGATGGCGACCCAGATTTCGAATCATGGCCAGGGTGGCCGCCTGCGCGTAATCAGCTGGAATTTGCTCCGCCGGGTGGGCGCCGGCGCCGAAGATGTGGCCAGGCTGGTCCAGACGCACCATCCCGACCTGTTGCTTCTGCAGGAATGTACCGAGGATATTTCCTGCCTGCCGTCCCTTGTGGGGGGGCATTTCTTCCGCCATCCCATGCAGGCGCGCATCTATGGCCTGGCAGCCTGGAGCACGCATCCGGTGCCTGCGTCCACGGCGATCCGGCTGCCCTACTCGATCCTGCCGGGGCGGGTGCCGCCCCGGCTGGCCCAGATCATCAATTTCGGCGGCATCACGATTGCGAATGTGCATCTCAGCCACGGGCAGTTTCTGAACCGCTTCCAGCTTCGCCACATCATGGAGCAGTTGGACGGACCCGCTGCGATCATAGGCGACTTCAACGCGGTGGGGCCGGTCGGCTTTCAGGGATTTTCCGACATCGGCCCCCGCCAGCACACCCATCGCTGCGCCAATGTGATTTCGCTGCGGCTCGACCGCTGCATAGCCCGCGGCCTGGCCTGTGCCGCATCCGAAGTGCTCGACAAGGGTCCGTCCGACCATCACCCGATGGTTCTGGACATGGCGGTGGACCCCGCATTCCTGCAGCCGGGACTCGAAGAGACCGGTGTGCTGGGCCGGATCTTCTGACAGTTACCAGCGCAGGCCGGCGGCTGTTTTTTCCAGATTGGCGGCGGTATTCGCCAGCATCTCGGCCAGGGGTCTTTCCTCCAGGTTGATGCAGGCGGCGGCTTTCAGGCCGATGTCGCGCACCTCGTCCGGCGAGGCTGACAGCTTTCCCGCCAGCGCGATCACGGGCGTGCCCTGGCTGCGCCCGCAGAGGCCCTGTATCAGCTTGCCCTGGGCGCTCTGGCCATCGAGATGGCCTTCACCGGTGATGATCAGGTCGGCGGCCCGCGCCGCGGCATCGAAGCCGGTCAGGTCCATCACCACCTCTATGCCCCGGCGCAGGCGCGCGCCCAGGAAGGCGACCGCGCCGAAACCCAGCCCGCCGGCGGCGCCGGCGCCGGGCATGTCGGCCACATTCTTTCCAAGCTGCCTCGCCACCACCGCGGCAATGTTCTTCAGCCCTTCATCCAGCTCGGTCAGGGTTGCGGGCGTGCCGCCCTTTTGCGGGCCATAGACCCAGGCCGCGCCCATGGGGCCGTAAAGCGGGTTGGTGACATCGCACAGGACCTCCATGCTCTCGAAAGGTTGGTCCGCGCCGGCCAGGGCCGCAATATCCTTCAGCCGACCGCCGGTGGGCGCGACCGGCTTTCCCTGGGCATCCAGAAAGCTCCAGCCCAGCGCCGAGGCAGCGCCGATGCCGGCATCGTTGGTGGCGCTGCCGCCGATCGCCAGGATCGCGCGCCGCGCCCCCCGGCTGCGCGCGTCCGCCAGTTGCTGGCCTGTCCCGAAGGTGGAGGTGGCGCGGGGATCGCGCTCCTCAAGGGTCAGGCGTTGCAGGCCGGAGGCATCGGCCATCTCGACCACCGCCACGCCCTCCGGCGACAGGCCGTAACGCCCCTGGACGTTGCGCCCCAGGGGATCGGCCACCGTCATTTCGATAAAGGACAGGTTCAGGGGCTTGTGCAGCACATCCAGCAGTCCTTCGCCGCCGTCAGACAGCGGCATTTCCACGATGGTGGCGCTGGGATGGCTCTGGCGCAGGCCGGCGGCGATGGCGCGGCATACCGCATCGGCGGGCAGGGCGTCCTTGAAGGAATCGCAGGCGACAAGAATATTCATGGCCGCCGGTTATAGTGCGGGGCTTCAGCCAGCGAAACCGCCCAGGGCCATATCGGGGCCGCCATTGCCGTGCATGGGCTTGCTTAACGCCAAAACAATTTGCGCGGCAGCCTGTTCCTGCTTTGATGGCCCCATGACCCTGCGTTTTGCCGCCGTCCTGGCCGTTGCCTTTCTTCTGGGTGGCCAGGCCCCCGCCAATCAGGCCAAACCTGACCGCGAATTCCAGGAGTGTCCGCAATGCCCGCGGATGGTCGGCATCCCGGCCGGGAAATTCCTGATGGGCAGCCCGGCGCATGAGGCCGGACGCTTCGATTCCGAAGGACCGCAACATCCGGTCAGTGTCCGGGCTTTTGCCCTGAGCAAATTTCCGGTGACCAGCGAGGAGTTCCTCACCTTCCTGAATGAAACCAGCTACCGGCCGCGGCCCTGCAATCCGCTGCTCAATCTGGGCTGGCGGCAGCTCGAGCGCGGCCTGGCCGCCCCACCCAGCGATGTGGAGCCGCCGCGCTGGCCCGCCGTCTGCCTGGACTGGAAGGATGCCGAGGCCTTCATTGCCTGGATCAACCAGAAGGCGCGCGCCGCCCATCCCGATATCGGCAGCCGCGCGCCCTATCGGCTGCCCAGCGAGGCGGAATGGGAATATGCCGCCCGCGCCGGCACCGCCACCGCGCGCTGGTGGGGCGAGGAGATCGGCATCGGCCATGCCAATTGCAATGGCTGCGGCAGCGCGCAGGACAACAGGCTGCTGGCCAAGGTCGATGCCTTCCAGCCCAATGCCTTTGGCCTGGTGGGCATGCTGGGCAATGTCTGGAACTGGACCGCCGATTGCTGGCATCCCAGCTATGTCGGCGCGCCGGGCGATGGCCGGGCCTGGCGCGAGGGCTTTTGCACCCGTCATGCGATCCGGGGCGGCGCCTGGAACAATGTGCCGATTTTCGTCCGCAGCGCGGCACGCGTGGGCGCGGCCGAGAATGGCGCGGAGCCGGACTATGACTATTCGACGCTCACGGGTTTCCGTGTCGCGCGCGACCTGCCCTGATTATCTGCAGATGATCAGGCATAGCCGCCAAATTGGATATAAAAGGCGTTCCTACCTTATGCACCATGCGCGGGCTCCCTCGCGCTTCAGGAATTTCTCGGCGCCCTTGCCCTGCAATATGGCCAATGTCGCGACCATGCCGGCTTCGACACATAGTGGCGCGGCAACGGTCACTGAGCGTGGAGCGTGCATGACGGGCCAGCCGGTGCGTGGATTCAGGATGTGGCTGTAACGGACGCCGTCCTTCAGCAGGAACCGCCGCGCATCTCCGCTGGTGGCAAGTCCCCCGCTGGCTATCTCCAGCATGCCCGCGATTGCATCATCTTTTTCGACCGAAGCGATTGCGACATGCCAGCGCATTCCGTCAGACCGAGGACCAGAAACCGCCAGGTCGCCCCCGAAATTGACCAAGACGGGCAGGTCCGTGATCGCGCGCGCGACGGCCAATGCACGGTCCACGGCATATTCTTTGGCCAGCCCTCCCAGGTCAATTTCCATTCCGGCGGGAAGTGAAAGACATCTTCCCTCCCAGGAAACCTTGTCCCAGCCTATCAGCTTGCGTAGCGGCTCGATGTCGGAGGCATTCGGTATCCGGTCGGAGCCGTCGAAGCGCCAGACGCGCCGCAGGATGCCCGAGGTGATATCGAACAGGCCATTGCTCAATTCAAAACATTGGCCGGCAAAGTCCAGCAAATGCGCGGTCTCGGTATCGACAGCGGTTTTACAGCCGCCGGCGCTGTTGATTCTGCCGATGACGCTATCATCGCGGTAGCGGCTGAATTTCGCTTCAATGCGCCAGGCTTCGGCAACAACGGCGTCCGCGACCCGCTGCGCCAGAACCGCATCACCTGTTTCCACGCGGACTTCGCATGGCGTCGCCATCGCCTTGAAGCTGCCCAGATAATCCTGGCCGGTGCGCGCAAGCGTTGCCGTTAGTGGAATTTCCATTGATAGCCGAACTGAACAATTGCCGCTTTCGAGCCCGCGAAAAGATCCTGACCGCGAAGCTGTCCGATCGCATTCGCAGGGTGCCTGTCGCCTGACTGGGCATAATAGTCGGCACGCACGTATAGCTCGCTTCTGCCGGATACGCGCAAGCCGATCTTGGCGCCATAGGTGGTCGCATCAAATCGCGAAAGCCGCGTGTCGGACGACGCAAAGGCGGGAAGCGCAGCATTGCCGATCAGGAACGCCCGATAGAAGTTTGCGGCATTCTGGTGATAGAAGCGCGCATTCGGCTCGATGTACCAGGACTTGTCCAGGTTGATCCGTTCCGAAGCTTCCAGCGTGTGGGAAGAGATGCCCCAGTTATCGGCGAAGTAGCGATAGCTCAGCTCGGTCACGGTCGGACCAAATGCGAACTTGTTGTCCCAGAACAGGCTCTGACTTTTACGCTGCTCCGGCCGGCTTTCGTAGAGGGTGCTGGTTGGTTCGCCGCTGATCTGGTCCACGACGGAAATCATGCGATATGGATCGGTTTGATACCCTTTCTGGGAATCGTAGGAATAGTTCAGCGCCATAAGCCAGTTCCGGGTCATCACCTCGGTCAGGCCAAGAACGAAGCCAAGCTGAGTCTTGTGCCGCGTCGTTACAGGCTTGAATTGGGCGTTCATGACGGACAGCCCCGTTGGTGTGCCGCCGAATGGAAATGACGAATCGAATTCGCCATTCAGGTCCAGGCTCACGGTGGTGTTGTCGCTGTTGAAATTCTTGGCAGCCCGCGCATTCGCGTTAATTGACTGATAGTCTTCCTCGCGGGAAAAGCCTGCGCCACCACCAATTTCAGAAAGCCAGCCCAGGGGCTGGGACCATCCGGCCGTCAATGCCGCGCGATGATCGCGAAAGCCTTTGTCCAGCGGCAGCGTGTTGGGCGCCGTGGTGTATTGCCGGCCTAGTGCCGCAGTCGCGATCTGGCCTGGCGTCGGCGGCAACTGGATGACCGTGCTGCCGCCGGACGCGCTGGTGATCGTGGCGGTGGACCCCTGCGGCCTGAGAGGCGTAACGAAGGTTTGGGCGTGATCCGAGGGAACCGCACCGTTGGGCGTGGCGCCGGAAACCGCATCCGCGACCGCGCCCAGCGTGAGTTGCTGTCCCTTCGCGCCGTGAATGGCCAGGTTGGCGGTCGGCTCTATGGCCTGCACCCGTCCACCGGCTTCCTGGTAAATCAGCAGCGCCCCGTCGAATTCGGTATACGCGATGCCTGGGCCGAAATTGTCACGGCCCGCCTTGTCCAGCCCATAGAAATCCTGCGCGATTGCGCTGTTTTCGGAACTCGCGGCAGTCGCGATCAAAAGGGTCGCAGAGATGGCCGAGATGGCGCGACAGATTTGCCCGGCCTTGCGTTTCCTCAGTTGCAACCGCAGCCTCCGCCCGCGAATCCGCGGCCGCCGCTGGATGCTTCCTTGCTGAAATAGATATGTTCGTCGGCCGCGGTTTGCAGAGGATATGGCACCATCTGCATTTCGGGACGCGCCATCAAATCTTTTTCCCACGGCCGTGGTCCGGCCATCGTGCAGGCACTGCAGGTGGCGGCCGCCAGAAGCGCGGCTATCGTTCCCGCCTTTTTGATGATCCGAAGGCCGGAATTCATTTCAGTGCGCCTGCTGCCGGAGAAGGGATACGACATCGGCGATGTATGCGTTCTTTTTATCGGCCTCGAATCCGCTATGAACCGAATGAATCTTTCCGTCGCGGCCGATCAAGAATGCGGTCGGCATGTCCCGCAGATTGAACTGCCGGGCGATCTCGCCCTTCGGATCATAGAGGATGTTGAGCTGCCCTCTGGCGGTCGCCAAGAATTCGTCGGCCTTTGCACGGTCACGGTCGAGGTCGACAGCCAGGATCACCAGGCCTTCGGAGCCATAGCTGGCCTGCAGGTCGTTCATCCAGGGAAAGGAAAGGTGGCATGGTGTACACCAGGACGCCCAGAAATCCAGATACACGACCTTTCCGCGATACGGGCTCAAGTCCAGTGCGGCTGCCTGAGCGGGCGCCATAGCGCCAAGAATGATCAGCAGAGATATTGCGATCTGCTGCAAATGATAGCGACTGGCAAGAGGCACAGCGTCTCCATTATGCTCCCGAAACGCAAGGGACGCTTGCGGCGCGGGCTGGCTCGGATATCCAGATTCGGGTGAATTTTGACACAAGCTTCGGTGTTAAAGTCATTACGAATGAGCAAGGTTGAAAAAGTAGTTGTGGGAAAGCCGTTTCCGACTAACCGGCGCCTGCTCCGTGAGTGGGACGCGGAAAGCGCCTTGGCTCTTCAAGTGCGACGGGCCGGATGCATTGTCATCCGGCCCTGGCGACATTCCGTTGCGCAATGTGCAATCGTCAGATGGACTGAATTTTTGTGAAGATCAGGCAATCTTGTCGATTGTGCCGCCGACACCGGCTGCGGTAGCTGATTTCACTGCGGAGGCGCCGTTATCGCCATCATTGTCTTGATCCTTGCCGGGCGGTTCGACCGCTTCGGGCACTTTGGGCACGGCCAATGAGACTGTAGCGGCCCCGACACTTCCAATAGTCATTGCAGCATCCTTCTTCATGAATGCAGCCAACCTGGGCCGTAAGAATTAAATGCCTCGAAATTTTGTTGGTTAATGAAATAAATAAAATGCAGTTGAAATTTTGCTTGTGGTCGGGAGCTGGTGACCCCGGAAGTCCGCTGCGGGCCCATAAGCGCGCCGTCAAACGGGCCATTCACCGCAGCACGGCCCTCGGCTCCAGCACAATCGTCAGCGTCTGGTTCTTCTCCAGCCGCATGTTCGGGATCTGGATCGGCGAAGCCAGAAGCGCCGCATCGCGGGCGCTCAGCGCCATGTCACGAAAGGCCTTGTCGGTATGCATGCGCGCCTGATCCAGCAGCACCACATCCTCGATCACGCCGCTTTTCAAAAGCCGGATGCGGATCGCCACCGGCATCTCGCGCGCGCCGGGAATGGAAAGGTCCGGCAGCCAGCGCCGCAAGATCTGTGCCCGGATGAAATCCTTCAGTGCATAATTGCCGTCGCCTTCGCCGCCGCTTCCGGTACCCGGCATGGTGCTGACATCGGCATTGGGCAGGGGGCTGTCGGCGCTTTTCAGTTGGGCCAAAGCGCGCAGCTTCGCCGTCAACTCATCCTCCGGCTGCTCCTTGCCCCTGGGGCTTACGCCTTCCTGCCGCGGCGCGCTTTGGGGCCGGGCCGGGGCCCTTTGCAGTCGCGCCGCGGGCGCCGTGGATGCGCCCTGCTGCAGGCCACCGCCGATCACCAGTTCGACAGGCAGGGATTTGAAACGGGTTTCGGGCGGGACAGACCGCTGGTGCACATACCAGAGCGCCGCCAGCAGCAGCAGGCCGTGCAGAACGAGCGACAGCAGGACCCCCGGTCCCCCGTCCTTTCGCAGCTTGTCCGCCAGGGCGTGCATGCCCGCCACTCTATTAATTAACCGGAGGCTGCGCTATTGGAGCGGCCATGAAGATCAAGCTTTACCGGGGCGATCTGCCCGACGGCCTGGACCTGGGACCCCTGGTCGCCATCGATACCGAGACGCTGGGGCTGAACCCCCATCGCGACCGGCTGTGCCTGGCGCAGCTTTCGGGCGGCGACGGCGTCTGTCATGCCGTGCAGTTCGCGGCCGGTGATTATGCTGCCCCCAACCTGAAGAAGCTGCTGGCCGATCCGGCCGTCACCAAGCTTTTCCATTTCGCCCGCTTCGATGTCGCCGTTTTCCGCCGCTATCTGGGCGTGGACTGCAAGCCGGTCTATTGCACCAAGATCGCCTCCAAGCTGGTGCGCACCTATACCGACAAGCATGGCCTGAAGGATCTGGTGCGCGAGCTTCTGAATGTCGATCTGTCCAAGGAGCAGCAATCCTCGGACTGGGGCGCCGACGAGCTGACGGAAAAGCAGCTCGCCTATGCCGCCAACGATGTCGCCTATCTCCATCAGCTCAAGGCCGCGCTGGACGGAATGCTGGCGCGCGAAGGCCGCGCCGGACTGGCACAGGCCTGTTTCGACTTTCTGCCGTCCCGCGCCGCCCTCGATCTGGCGGGCTGGGACGAGGTCGATATCTTCGCGCATTGAGAGCTGCGGCTCTGCTGCGCCTGCGAACGCTGTAAGCTTGCGATCCGGCCGGTTTCAGGCGAAACTTGGCACGAAATTCGCTTAACGCCGCCGTAATGCGTTATGGGCCAGGCTGGGCGAGAGGATATCGGTTCCAGGTCAAAGGCTTAAATGGCGCGTTCCAAGGCTCCCCTCCATGCCGTATCCGGCGACGTCGCTGCCGGTGACCTGGCCGCCGCGCGCCGGGTCCTCACCACGGCTGCCCAGGCCCTGGCGGGCCTTGCAGAGGCGCTGGACGGCGATTTCACCCACGCCGTCGGTTTGGTCCTGGCCGCCAAGGGCCGGGTCATTGTCAGCGGCATGGGCAAGTCCGGCCATGTCGCCCGCAAGATCGCGGCGACCCTCTCGTCCACCGGAACCCCGGCCTATTTCGTCCACCCCGCCGAAGCCTCGCATGGGGACATGGGCGCCATCACCCGCCAGGATGTCCTGCTGCTCCTGTCCTGGGGCGGGGAGACAGCGGAACTGTCCGACCTGATCACCTATGCCAAGCGCCATCGCATCCCCATCGTCGCCATCGGCGCCAATCCTGACTCCACCCTGATCAAGGCGGCGGATGTGAAGCTGGTGCTGCCCCGCGCGCCCGAAGCCTGCCCCATGGGGATGGCCCCCACGACATCCACCACCATGATGCTGAGCCTGGGCGATGCGCTGGCGGTTGCGCTGATGGAACGCAAGGGCTTTTCCGCCGACCAGTATCGCGACTTCCATCCGGGCGGCAGCCTGGGCCGCGCCCTGATCCGTGTGTCCGACCTGATGCATTCCGGCGATGCGGTGCCGCTGGCGGCGCCGGACACCGCCATGCCCGATCTGCTGCTCACCATGGCGTCGGGCAGGCTGGGCTGTGTCGGGATCGTGGATGGCGACGGCAACCTGGTCGGCATCGTCACCGATGGCGATATCCGCCGCCATGTCGAGGATGGGATCGAAACCCGCAAGGCTTCCGAGGTGATGACGGTCGGCCCCAAGGTTGCCCATGCCGACGAACTCGCCGCCGAAGCCCTGGCCCTGATGATCGAAAAGAAGATCACCCAGCTTTTCGTGCTGGCCGAAGAGTCCGCCAGGCCGGTGGGCGTGATCCATATCCACGACTGCCTGCGCGCCGGGCTGGCATGATGGCGGAGGAGCCGGTCACCCCCGCTTTTCCCGGCTATGATTGGTCGGCGCGCACCCGCACCACCGCCCAGGAAGCCCAGCGCTATTCCCGCTTCGTCGCACGGATGAAGCGTATTCTGGCTTTCAGCGCCTTCCTGATCATTGCCGCGGTGCTCGCCTTCTTCATCGTGCAGCGCATGCCGCGCCAGCTTCAGATGTCCTATGAGCGGCTGGGGCGGGTGGAGAATGACCTGGCCATGATGAAGCCCAAGCTCACCGGCTCGGACTCCAGGGGCAATCCCTATGTCATCACCGCCGACATGGCGGTGCAGGATGCCCACAATCCCAAAAGGGCCAGCCTGCGGAACATGGAAGCCGATCTGGCGCTGGACCAGGACAATTGGCTGAACGCCCGCGCCCGCGCCGGCATGGTGGATCTGGACAGCGGCCAGCTCGAACTGACGGGCGGCATCGATGTCTTCACCGCCACGGGCTATGAGCTGCACAGCCGCAGCGCCTCGGCCAATATCAAGCAGAGCGTGATCCATGGCCATGAAAAGGTCACCGGCCAGGGACCAGATGGCACCCTGAGCGCCGACCGGTTTCATGCCGACCGCGCCGCCAATATCCTGACCCTCAATGGGCATGTGCAGATGACGCTATTCGGAAGCAGGAAATGAAAAAGCTTCTCGCTCTTTTGGCCATGATCGCTTTTGCCGGCGCCGCCCAGGCCGCGCCGGCTCCCAAGCCCTCGAACGGCCAGCGCGACAGCAACGCGCCGATCAACATTTCGTCGGACAGTTTCCAGGCCGATCTCAATGCCAAGACCGGCACCTATAACGGCAATGTCGTGGTGGTGCAGGGCGATACCAAGCTGCGCGCCAATCAGGTGCGCGTCCTCACCGTCAACGGCAAGGCCGACAAGATCACCGCCACCGGCAATGTGGTGGTGGATTCACCGGCCAGCGGCACGGCGACGGGCGACAATGGCGTCTATTCGATTGGCCCGCGGATGGTCGTGATGACCGGCAATGTCGTGCTCAAGAAGGGCAAGGACGTGATGAAGGGCTCCCAGCTCACCGTCAATCTGAACACCGGACAGGCCATATTGGGCGGGGCCGCCAAGGCGCCGGGCGCCCAGGGCCAGGGCGGCGGCCGGGTGCAAGGGGTCTTCATTCCCAACTCCAACTGATTTTCATGCTTCCTTAAGCACAAACAGGCATGTTTTTTGCCAGCGAGACGAGCCTTTCGAAATGACCGACCGAAACCCCGACGCCTTTGACGATAGCGGCCCCGCCGCCGATGACGGTTTGCGCCTGGTCGAAGGCGGCAAGGGGCTGGTGGTCACCCGCATCGGCAAGAGCTTCAACAAGCGGCCCGTGGTGCGGTCTGTCAGCCTGTCCCTGCGCCGCGGCGAGGCGGTGGGACTTCTGGGTCCCAATGGCGCGGGCAAGACCACCTGCTTTTATATGATCACCGGCCTGATCGCGGCCGATACCGGCTCCATCGAGGTGGACGGCCATGACGTCACCAGGCTCCCCATGTATCGCCGCGCGCGGCTCGGCATCGGCTATCTGCCGCAGGAAGCGTCGATCTTCCGCGGCCTGACCGCCGAACAGAATATCCGCGCCTGCGCCGAACTGCTGGAGCCCGATGGCGCGCGGCTAGAAGCCATGGTCGAATCCCTGCTGGCCGAATTCGGCATCACCCATATCCGCAACACGCCTTCGGTGGCGCTGTCGGGCGGCGAGCGCCGGCGTGTCGAGATCGCCCGCTGCCTTGCCACGCATCCCTCCTATATCCTGCTGGACGAGCCCTTCGCCGGCATCGATCCCATTGCGGTGGGCGAAATCCGCGATCTGGTCAAGCATCTGAAGGATCGCGGCATCGGCGTCCTGATTACCGACCATAATGTGCGCGACGCGCTCGATGTGATCGATCGCGCCTATATCCTGCATGACGGACGGGTGCTCAAGGAAGGCACCCCTGCCGAGATCGTCAGCGACCGCGACGTGCGGCGTGTCTATCTCGGGGAAAAGTTCACCCTGTAGAACATCGTGGCTGGGGTCGGACAAAGGTTGGAAATCCGTCAGGGCCAGTCGCTGGTCATGACGCCGCAATTGCAGCAGGCCATCAAGCTGCTGCAATTGTCCAATCTGGAGCTGGCCGAATATTGCGAGCAGGAGCTGGAGCGCAATCCGCTGCTGGAACGCGATGACCGCGAGCCCGCGGTGGCCGGCGAAATGCCGGATGCGCCGGTGGAAAGCGCGTCGGCCGGCGAACGCGCCGACGAGGCGCTCTCTCGCGACGATTTCTCCAAGGCGTCCGATCTCGACCAGGCCGCCCATGACAATGTCTATGACAGCGGCGAGGCTCCCGCCAGGGTGTCGGAAGGCCCGCAAGGCGCCCTGACCGACTGGTCCAAGGTCGGCACCGGCAACAGTTATGACGGCGAGGACGGTTTCGAATCCAATGTCGCCGCCACGGCCTCGCTGAAGGACCATCTGGAAAGCCAGCTTTCGATCGCAGCCCTTCTGCCCGAGGATCGCATGATCCTGATGGCGCTGATCGATGCGGTGGACGAAACCGGCTATCTGTGCGCCGAACCGGCCGATGTGGCCGAACGGCTGGGCTGCGAACGCGAGGACGTGGAAGCGGTGCTGGGCGTGCTGCAGGGCTTCGATCCCGTCGGCGTTGGCGCCCGCGACCTGGCGGAATGTCTGTCCCTTCAGCTCAAGGCGCGCGACCGTCTCGACCCGGCCATGAAAATGCTGCTGACCCGCCTGGACCTGGTGGCGCGGCGCGACATTTCCCAGCTCTGCGCCCTTTGCGATGTCGATGCCGAAGATTTGGCCGACATGATCTCGGAGATCCGTACCCTCAATCCCAAGCCGGGCCTGGCTTTCGGTTCCGAGCCGGTGACCCCCGTTGTTCCCGATGTCTTCGTCAAGGAAGGCCCGGACGGCAGCTGGCAGATCGAGCTCAATTCCGAAACCCTGCCGCGCCTGCTGGTGAACAACCAGTATTACGGAACCGTCTCCAAGACCGCGCGCGACAAGGACAGCAAGAATTACCTGGCCGACTGCCTCAACAACGCCAACTGGCTGGTGAAGAGCCTGGACCAGCGCGCCAGGACCATCCTTAAGGTCGCAACCGAAATCGTGCGCCACCAGGATGCCTTTCTCACCCACGGCGTGCGGCATCTGCGGCCGCTCAACCTGCGCATCATCGCCGACGCGATCTCGATGCATGAATCGACGGTCAGCCGCGTGACCTCCAACAAATATATCGCCACGCCGCGCGGCCTGTTCGAACTGAAATACTTCTTCACGGCCTCGATCCAGTCGGTGGATGGCGCCGAATCGCATTCGGCCGAAGCGGTGCGCGACCGGATCCGCGAAATGATCGATAATGAGGAACCGCGCGATATCCTGTCGGATGACCGCATCGTGGCGCTGCTGACCGCCGATGGCGTGAATATCGCGCGCCGCACGGTAGCCAAATATCGCGAGGCCCTGCGCATTCCCTCGTCGGTGGAACGCCGCCGGCTGAAGGCCGGCAAGGTGCCGGCCCTCGCCCGTTAATCCTGCCCTGTTGCTCGGTTGCCCAAGTCAAGATTGACTTTGGGGGAGGGGGGGCCTATGAACCCGCCGCTTTTGAGCCAGGCCCCCCGGAACGGGGCTAGACGCTGCCGTCAACGTCACCGGGAATCCTGATGAATATTGCCGACCTGCTCGCGCCCGATGCCGTTCTGCCTGGCCTCAAGGCGCAGTCGAAAAAGCAGTTGCTGCAGGAACTCGCGGCGCGCGCGCACGGCCTGACGCGACTTTCGGAGCGGCGCATTTTCGAAACCCTGGTGGAGCGGGAACGGCTTGGGACCACGGGCGTGGGCGCCGGTATCGCCATTCCGCACGGCCGCATGGCCGAAGCCAAGGCCATCACCGGCATTTTCGCGCGCCTCGACAATGCGATCGATTACGAAGCGGTCGATAGCCAGCCGGTCGATCTGGTCTTCATGCTGCTGGCGCCGGAAAATGCGGGCGCCGATCACCTCAAGGCCCTGGCGCGGGTCTCGCGCCTGCTTCGGGACAAGGCGGTGTGCGAAAAACTGCGCGGCGCCAAATCTGCCGAGGCGATGTATGCCATCCTGACGGCGGACAGCAACGGCACCGCCAGCGCGGCCTGAGCCGCGCGCCGCTATTTCAGCAGCGCGACTTTCTTGACGATGATGGGATCGACCGGCGCCTGGCCCGGCATTGGTCCATTGTCGCCCACCGGCACATTGCCGATCGCATCGACAACCTCCATGCCGGAAATGACCTGGCCGAAAACGGCATAGCCGGTCGTGTTGCCGGGATCGTCCGCCTTGTGGTCCAGCGGGGTATTGTCGGCCAGGTTGATATAGAATTCCGCTTTCGCCGTGTCGGGCCCTTCCTCGCGGCCCAGGGCAACGGTTCCGCGCAGATTGGACAGCCCGTTATTGGCCTCCAGCGGCACGATCCCCTTGTGGATGGGGCGGCCCTTTCCCTTGGCGTCGAAGCTGCCCATCTGGATCACGAAGCCCTTGGCCACGCGATAGAAGGCGGTATTGTCGTAATGCTTTTCCTTCACATAGCTCAGGACATTGGCCACGCTCTTGGGCGCGCGCACCGCATCGAGCTGGATGGTGATGTCCCCCATCGAGGTGGAGATCAAAATCTTCGGCCCCGTCATGGGCGGGTTGCTGGGCGCCTGGGTTACCGCCTGGGGCTGCGGCGCCGGTTCGGCCGCGGGCTGGGCCTCTTGTGCAATAGCGGGCGCCATGATGGGCGCCGCCGCGAGGAGAAGAAGGCCGAGGATCAGTTTGCGCATGGACAGGCCCCTGAATACCGCCGGATCATAATCGAGGCGCTGAAAACAGAAAAGCTGCGCGGCAGGGGCCGCGCGGCTTTCGCTGGTCTTCCGGATGGTCAGTGGACGCTGACCGGCGTGAGCTCATTCTGGACCGCGGCGCCATAGGCGGACGCATAGCCGTCGGTAAAGCCCAGCACGCTGCCGTCTTCCGCATGCAGGACATAGAGCTTCATGCCATCGGGCAAATCGATATTGGCGGGCAAAAGACCCAGGCGGTGCGCCTCGTCGCGTCCCGTCGGCTTGATGTAAGCGATCCGACTGGCCACAAATTGGCCTTCATCCAGATCGTCGCTTTCGAATCTGTCCGTCATGTCTTACCTCCAGTCCTGATATCTATCACCCGCACATTTGGCTGGATGGCGCGGCGGGCCAAATGGATCGTCAGCAATCCATTTCCAACGCGGCAGATGAAACTTCGATGCCGTCGGCTAGGACGAAGCTGCGCAAAAATTGTCGCGCCGCGATGCCCCGGTGAAGGAGCGTTTTGCCGTTTTCCTCCGCCTTCACGCCCCGGACGACCAGTTGATGGTCCTCCTCGGTGACGGAAAGCTCGTCTTTTGAAAAGCCGGCGACCGCGAGGGTGATGCGGATATGCCCGGCTTTTTCGGGCGCCGCTCCGTCGCCGGGCAGCTCTTCGATATTGTAGGGCGGATAGGATTCACCGGCCCGCTGGGCCGTACGCTCCATCAACCGTTCCAGATGTTCGAAGCCCAGAAGATAGGGGCTGCCGAAAATCGCATGCCTGTTCATTCCAGCCCTCCCTTGAGCGGCCGTCCGGCCCCAACATCGGCAGCCGGTAGAACAAAGATGGGGCGCAGGAACCCCATTTCAAGATCTGGGGGCAGGGCAACCAGCAGGATTGAAGGGATTGTGGGGTTCCCGGTTGAACCCGGCCGGGCCTGCGGGCAAAACCCGCCCATGCGGGTCATCTGGTATGAAAAGGGCGGGCGGCGGCTATTCGAACGCCCCTACCAGTTGATCCATGCGGACCGTCCGGGGGACGTCCAGCGGGCACTGGGGGCGGTGCAGGCGGCGCTGGACGCGGGCCGGCATGTGGCTGGCTGGCTGGGATACGAACTGGGCTATGTCCTGGAGCCCCGGCTCTCCGCGCTGGCCCAAGGCGCTGGTCCCCTGCTGCGGCTGGGCGTGTTCGATGCGCCCCAGACAGAATTCGCGCCGCCGCCGACACGTGCCTATGCCGGCCCGCTTCATCCGGAATGGGACGAATCCGGCTATGCGCGCCGCTTCGCCCGGGTGAAGGATTACATCGCGGCCGGCGATATCTATCAGGCCAATCTCAGCTTCCGTGCCGGCTTCGCTTTCGCCGGCGACCCGCAGGCGCTCTACGAACAGTTGCGCGTCCGCTCCCAGGCTTCGCATTGCGCCTTTGTCGATGATGGCGAGCGGCAGGTGCTGAGCCTGTCGCCGGAATTGTTCTTCGCCCTGGACAAGGATGGGCGAATAGTCTCTCGCCCCATGAAGGGCACCCGGGCCCGCTTGGGCGAGGATGCCGCCGAGCGCTCCGCCCTGGCCGCATCGGCGAAAGAGCGCGCCGAAAATCTCATGATCGTGGATCTGATCCGCAACGATCTCGGCCGTATCGCCGCGCCCGGCAGTGTGCGGGTCGAAGACCTTTTCCGGATCGAGACCTATCCCACGCTGCATACCATGGTCTCGACCGTGGCCGCGCAAAAGCAGCCTCATGCGGGGGCGGCTGACATTCTGCGGGCGCTGTTCCCCTGCGGATCGGTCACGGGGGCACCGAAAATTCGCGCCATGGAAATACTGCGCGAACTTGAAGCCTCGTGCCGCGGCCCCTATTGCGGCGCTATCGGCTATTTCTCTCCCGACGGTTCGGCGCAATTCAATGTGGCGATCCGCACGCTCACCATATCGGGCAATCGTGGAGAACTGGGGCTGGGCGGCGGCGTGGTGCAGGATTCCTCGGCGGCGGCCGAATATGCCGAATGCCTGACCAAGGCGCGCTTTTTTGAAGACATGCGCCGTCCGCTGGAGCTTATCGAGACCCTGCGCCACGAAAACGGCTTCGTTCGGCTGCCGCGGCATCTGGCGCGGATGCAGGCCTCGGCCAGGGCTCTGGGACTGTCCTTTGATGCCGCGGCCGCGCGCGCCGCGCTGGACCAGGCCGTGGCCGGCCGAACGAGGCCTTTGCGTGTCCGCCTCACCCTCGATGAAGAGGGGCGGCACCGGGCCACCGCCCATGATCTGCCGCCGGACCCGCCGCACTGGACCTTCCGCCTGGCGCGCGAATATGTGCAAAGCAATGACCTGCTGCTCCGCCACAAGACAAGCTGGCGCGAAATCTACGACCAGCCCCATCCGGATTGCGATGAACTGATATTCTGCAACGAACGCGGCGAACTGGCGGAAGGCGCGCGCAGCAACATATTCATTCGGTCGGGCGATGCGTGGTTGACGCCACCGCTGGATGCCGGCCTCCTGCCCGGTGTGCTGCGGGCCCAGATGATCGGCGAGGGCAGGGCCAGGGAGGCGGTGTTGACGCCAAGGGACCTGGCCGGCGAGGTGTGGCTGGGAAATTCGCTGCGCGGCCTTATCCGGGGCGTCAGACTTTAGCGGCCAGGGCGGACAGCAGCGCCAGGGTCTGCGGCACCAGCCAGCCATCCACTTCCACCAGCCTGCCGTCAGCAATGTCGGCCTGCACCGCGGCAGCCAGATCCCGCCCCGCCAGGGTGCGGCGCAGCCGGGATGCCTGCCGGGGAACGTCGAAGTCTCCGGTCATTCGGACGCCCAGCCGGCTGGCCTCCTCCCGGTCCACCAGCCGCGCCAACAGATCGTCGTAAGGCGTCGGCGGATAGTGCTTCACGATCAGGTGGGTGAAGCGATAAAGGCCCGCGGTCACGGCGGCGATGGCGGCGCCCAATCCGGCGATCAGGGTGCGCCGCTTCATGTCATCACCTTTTTCAGGTGATCGCCCAGCCGCAACGTCAGCGCCACCAGGTTCAGGGTCGGGTTGGACGCGCTGTAGCTGGGAAAGACGCTGCTGCCCGCCACATAAAGATTGGCCAGGCCATGCACCAGTCCGTCGGCATCCACCACGCCCTGTTTGGGATCGGGATGCATCCGGGTGGTGCCCAGATGGTGATGGCCCCAGTCCATCCGCTGTGTCCAGTCGCTCCGCGTCTTGCAGTTGATGCGCAGCATGCCGATGCGGGCGGCCAGAAGCTGGCGTCCCAGCTCGGTCAGGGTGCGGCGGAAGCTGTCGAAATCCCGGTCGGCAATCCGCATGTCCAGCTTCAGGCGCGGCAGGCCCAGCGCATCCTTTTCGCCCGACAGCGACAGGCGGCGGTCCGGGTCGGGCGCCAGTTCGATGCCGCAGCCCAGGGAATAGGTCCGGGCATTGGACGCATCCACGCCCAACCCAATGGCGGTGGTGATGACGGCCGCCTTTCCGGTCTCGTCCAGGTCCACCCCCTGTTCGATGGTGGAGAGCGAGCCGGCCACCTGGGCGCCTCGGCGGAATGCCGCCGTGGGCGCAAAAGTGGCGCGCATGATGGCGCCGTCGTTGAGAATTTGATTGCTGCCATAGAAAGGGGCCAGGGGGCCGGCGAAACTGACCAGGGTGGCGACATCGCGCGGGATGGGATTGTCGGCAAAGAAACGGCCAACCAGATCGTTCTGATTGCCGACGCCCGCGGTCATCACATCGTTGGAGGCCAAAAGCAGGCGCGCATTCTCCATGCCGCCGGCGGCCAGCACGACAAAGCGGGGCTTCACCGTGGAATGCCTGCCGGTCAGCGTGGCAACATTCAGTTGCTCCACCTTGCGCGCATCCGGCGCCAGCCGGATGGCGGTGACATTGGCATGGAGCAGGGGCATGAGATTGGGGATGGCCTTCAGTTCCGCCTCGTAGCGATGGCCGAACTGGGTGGGCAACACGCTGCCCCGCGTTTTCGAGAACTGGAACCAGCTCGTATAGAGCCCGCCCTGGCCCAGCGGCAGGACCGAACCTTCCGCGGCATTCTCCGCGTCGCCCTTCTGGTCATAGATCCAGGGGCCGGCTTCCACCAGGCTCTGCGCCCTGGGGTAATAGGGCTCCAGCGCCCGCTTCGAAAAGGGCCAGCCGGAATGGGGCATCCAGGGCCTGGCCTCGAAATCGGCCGCGTCCATGGGCCGGCACCAGCCGCCCCAGTGATTGGTGCCGCCGCCCAGCAGCCGCAGGCGGCCGGCATCCAGCGCGGCATAATCCGAAGCGGCGGGGCCGGTGGAATGGATGCTGCCGCCGTAAAGACGCTGGATGGCGGGATCGAAATTCCTGGCCCCCGACTCCAGCAGCACCACCTTCAGGCTGGTGCCCGCCAGCGCTATGGCCAGCGCGATGCCGGCAGGCCCGCCGCCGACAATGGCAAGGTCCGCGGTCAGAACCTGTCCGTCGGGAAGTGTGCGGGCGTCAATCAGGGCGGTCAAAAGCGGCAGGTCCGGGAAGACGAGCGAATGTACCGCGCCCGCTGGAAATCTGTCTTGTCCTAATTATGTCGGGCCATGTTGCCGCGCCGTCAGATATCTTCGCTGTGGCCGGCATTGAAGCCGCCGTCCACGGCGATGGCCTGGCCCGTGATCCAGGACGCCTGATCGGAAATCAGCAGCAGCGCCATCGGCACCAGGTCTTCGGGTTCGCCCATCCGGCCCAGGGGGTGGAGCGCCGCCAGCCTGGCGCGGCGTTCGCTTGGCATGGTCGCCAGAAGCGGGGTGTTGACGAAGCCGGGGCAAAGGCAGTTCACCCGCACGCGGTCGGCGGCATAGTCCAGCGCCATGTTGCGGGTCAGCGACAGGATGGCGCCCTTGCTGGCGGTATAGGCGGCGCGATTGCGCGTGCCGGTGGTCGCCACGCCTGAGGACAGATGCAGGATCGCGCCCCCGGCCTTTCGCATCAGCGGCAGGGCATATTTGGACACCAGAAAGGCGCCGCGCACATTCACGGCCATCACCGCGTCGAAATCGGCCATCGGGGTCTCATCGACCTTGGCCCGGCGCGCGATGCCGGCGCTGTTGACGACCGCGTCGATGCGGGAAAAGCCAGCCAGGGCGGACTTGACCTGTTCTTCATCCGCGATATCGCAGATGCGGCTGTGTTCGAATGGGCTGGCGACCCGATCCAGGGCGATGACGATGGCCCCTTCGGCCGCGGCCCCCTGCGCGATGGCAAGGCCGAGCCCCGAGGCGGCGCCGGTAACGACCACATATTTGTCTGAGAAACGCATGCCTTTATCATAAACGCCATGGACAACTTGTTCAACGCGCGGGCGTCGCAATTCTGTCGAATTGCTGGGCCATCTGGTTGCCGGAAGATGGGATCATGGCAGCAGGATTGAGATCAGGGATCGTCGTGATGACCGCCATGCTGATGGCGTCCCTCTTGGGCGCCGAGCCGGGCGCGCACAAGCCCGAATCGCATCCGGTCCTGAAACCGGGTCCGTCCGCCGGCGTGCGGGCGGCGCAGCGGCCCGTTCGCCCGGCCCTGGCGTTGGTCGGCGCCAGTGCCGTAATTGCCCTGGTTGCGGTAACCACGGCCGGAAGCGGCAAGAGCGGCAGCCAGCCCAACAACCAGAGCGTGCCGGCGACATCGCCCTGACCGTGCGGAAGATCGCACCTGCCGTTGCGCGGCCGCCAGGCATTGCCTGACGCCACTACGGCGCTTGGCTCCACCAATTTTCCGTCCGCGTTTCGATGAGGAGGGCTTGCTTGCAGCCGCGATGGCGTGTCGGGCCGCCTGCGCCCCTGCGTGGCGTCCGGGCGGCGATGCTACGCTGCCGCTAGGCATCGCCTGACGCCACTACGGGCGCTTGGCTCCACCAATTTTCCGTTAACGGTGTTTGAGGATGGATTCCGCAATTGAAGCGGAAAATTGGTGGAGCCAAGCGGGATCGAACCGCTGACCTCCTGCATGCCATGCAGGCGCTCTCCCAGCTGAGCTATGGCCCCATTCACATGACGCGGTAGTGGGCTACGCGCGTCCGGTATTCAGTAATCAGCTTTCTTCTTCGTCTTCAATATCACCACCGATAATTTCCGACACATCGGTGTCCTCGTCTTCGGTTTCTT
>CAYFKU010000004.1:37905-40752 GCA_964343955.1 uncultured Rhizobium sp.
GACCTCCTGCATGCCATGCAGGCGCTCTCCCAGCTGAGCTATGGCCCCGTACCAATCAAGGGAGCGGTCTGGTAGCCGATCCCGCACGCAAAAGTAAAGTCTAGCTTTCGTCCTTGGAGATGCCGGGGTCGATGATGCCCGAGACATCGTCTTCCTCGTCTTCCACTTCGCCGAGAAGATCGTCGTCTTCCTCGTCCTCGTCGTCCTCGACCTCGATGTCCTCGATGCCTTCGGCCTCGTCGGCGTCCACCACGGACATGCCGGACTCCGCCTCGGCTTCCTCTTCCTCGACATCCTCGTCTTCGTCTTCGCCGGTCGCCGCGATCTTCAGCGGCGCCTCGATCACGGCCTCTTCTTCTTCCTCGTCCTCGGAATCGGACTCATTGTCCTCATCCTCGTCGTCCTCATCCTCGTCCTCGGTATCGGCGGCGTTGATCGCGCCCGCGCCGGCCGGCTCGGCCGCGCGGCTGCGGCGCTGCTTGAACAGGGCTTCCGGCTCATAGCTGAAACCGCATTTCGGGCATTCGATCGGCCGCTTGGCGAGGTCGTAAAACCGCGCATTGCAGCTGGGGCAAGCCCGTTTGGTTCCAAGATCTGCCTTGACCAAGATGTTCTTCCCGTGAAGAAGGGGTTGTCGGAGGGGCGCGTTTGCCACGGGTAGCCCCGCCTGTAAAGGTCTTTTGAAGCCCCTGATGGACAACGCCAATCTCGCCCCGCCCCCCAAGGCATTAAGCGCCCGCCGGGCCGGTCCCCTGAAGGGGACGGCCCAGGTCCCGGGCGACAAATCCATCTCCCAGCGTGCCCTGATCCTGGGCGCCCTGGCCGAGGGCGAAACCCGCATTACCGGGCTCCTGGAATCCGGCGATGTCCATTCCACCGCGGGCGCGCTGCGCGCCTTCGGCGCCCAGCTCACGGCCGAGGGACCGGGCCGCTGGCGGGTCGTCGGAACCGGGGTGGGCCGCTGGATGCCCCCCAGGACGGAACTGGATTTCGGCAATTCCGGCACCGGCTCGCGCCTGGTGATGGGCGCCATGGCCACCACACCCATCGCCGCCACCTTCACCGGAGATGCCTCCCTGCGCTCCCGGCCGATGGCCCGGGTGGTCGATCCGCTCAAGGCCTTTGGCCTCACTTACGAAGGGCAGGGGCCCAAAGCCCTGATGCCGGTCACCCTGCATGGCGCCAGGGATGCCGGGGCCGTGACCGTCCATGTCGCCACGGCTTCGGCCCAGGTGAAATCGGCGCTGCTGCTGGCCGCGCTCAATGCCCATGGGACAAGCCGCATCAGCCAGGCCTCGCTGACCCGCGACCATAGCGAAAAGATGCTGGCGGCCTTCGGCGCGAAGATCACGGTTACCGCGTGCCCCGAAGGCGGCGAGGTCATAGCCCTCGAAGGTCCTGCCCGGTTGACCGGCTGCCCGGTCGAAGTGCCGCGCGATCCTTCCAGCGCCGCCTTCCCGCTGGTTGCCGCCCTGATCGTGCCGGGGTCGCAGATCGAACTGCCGGCCATCCTGCTCAATCCCCGCCGCATCGGCCTGATCGAGACGCTGATCGAGATGGGCGCCGATATCGAAATCGCCAACCGCCGCGTCAGCGGCGGCGAGGAGATCGGCGACCTGATCGTGCGCCATTCCCAACTGAAGGGCGTCGAAGTGCCGGCGGAACGGGCGCCCTCCATGATTGACGAATATCCCATCCTGTCCGTCGCGGCCGCCTTTGCCAGCGGCACCACCGCCATGCGCGGCCTGGAAGAACTGCGTGTCAAGGAAAGCGACCGTCTGGAAGCGGTGGCGCGCGGCCTGGCCGCCAATGGCGTGACATACAGGATTGAAGGCGACGATCTGCTGGTCACCGGCGGCGCCGTGCCGGGCGGCGGCACCGTCACCACCCACATGGATCATCGCATTGCCATGAGCTTTTTAACGATGGGTCTGGCGTCCGAAAAACCGGTGACGGTCGATGACGTCACCATGATCGCCACATCTTTTCCTGAATATAAGGACCTGATGAAGGGCCTCGGCGCCGTCATGGAAACGCCCCAGGAGGGCAAGCCATGAGCATCGTCATCGCGGTCGATGGCACCGCCGCATCCGGCAAGGGCACCCTGGCCAAGAAACTGGCCCAGCATTTCGGCTTCGCCCATCTGGATTCGGGGGCGCTTTACCGCCTGGCCGCCTACAGCGTGCTCCAGGCCAAGGGCGATCCCGCTAACGAGGCCGATGCCCTGCGCGGCGCCCAGACCATCGATTTCAACCTGGCCGGCGATCCGGCCATCCGCACCGATATCGTCGGCAAGGCATCGTCCCAGGTCGCCGCCATCCCCGCCGTGCGCACCGCACTGTTCGACTTCCAGAAGAACTTCTTGGCCAATCCGCCGGGCGGAAGCCCCGGCGCCGTCATGGACGGCCGGGACATCGGCACCGTCATCTGCCCGGAGGCGACCGCCAAATTGTACGTCGATGCCAGGGTGGAAATACGGGCCCGCCGCCGCTGGGCGGAACTCAAGGCCATGGGCATCCGCCGGGCCGAGCAGGATGTGGTCGCCGAACTCCAGGCCCGGGACGCGGCCGACAAAAGCCGGCCGGTTTCCCCCCTGAAACAGGCCCCGGACGCCGACTTGCTGGATACCAGCGATTTGGGTATAGACGCCGCGTTCGCGGCAGCTCTGGCCTTGGTTTCACCAAAGGTTGCCAAGGTACTTCAGAGCGCGCTCAAGGACCGCCACAGGGGCTAAGGAGGCCCGGCGGCTTTCGGGCATCCCCGCCTACTTTCCAAAACCCAACCCGCCCAGGGTCCACCTGGGAAGACCGCCATGGCCATCGTCATGGTTGGCACGAACAACTGTTA